>CAYFUR010000181.1:0-1682 GCA_964346275.1 uncultured Candidatus Sumerlaeota bacterium | reverse complement strand
GGGAACGGCGACGGGGTGCTTGACCAGCTCGATGCCGCTTCCGATTTCTTCCACGCCGATCCTGAATTCATCGAAGGTCTCCTCCGTTTCCGGGGTGGTTAATGCAACGACCTTATGGGGCTTGTAGGCTTTCACAAGGGCTGTTGCGGGGATATCGAAGTTCCCAAGATCATTTCCTTCCAGGTGATAGGCGGGTTTTTGGTCATATTTGCGGCGCTTTCCAAGGGTGCAGATAAGCGTCGGCGGGGATTGATGGTCTGGCATGGCGTCTCCTCAGGGTGCGAGCGGTGGATCAAAAGTGATGTTCTCCGGCGGAATGCGGAGGGAAAGCAGGCCTTGCTGGTTCTGGATGAGATACTTTGCCGGATCGCGTTCGGGCAAGTCCTGGAAGGCCGGGAGGAGTTTTTTCTCCAGGCGGCTGGGGATCGGCGCGATTTTGCCTCGCCACCATGTGATCTGCACAAAATCCCGGCGCTCTCTTGCGACGTCCCGGCTTTCCTTCCAGTCTTCCCGGGTATCGAAGATGGTGTCGCGGGCGCGGACAGGGCCGTTGATCCGGGTATTCCATTCGACAAGTTCATCGAGCAGGGAGTCCATTTGCCCGGCATCGCCGACGGGTTTAAAGTTTAAGGCGCTCTCTTCTTCCGCCTTGTAGTGGAGCAGATATGTATAGACGAGGAATTCGAGGCCCGTGGAGGTGGAGAACTTGAGGGTGGCGGTTTTGCCGTTGGCGGGATCGTGGAAATCGATCTCGGATTTTTTCCAGCGGACGACGACTTCGACAAAATCCTCGCTGATGGTGTCGTTGGCGCGCTGGGCCAGTTGGCGGTAGGTGGCCGCGGCGGCGAGGGCCTGGATATCTTCGCCGAGCAGGGGGCGCACGCGCACAAAGGGGATTTCGGCGAGGGAGACGCGGGCCTCGGCCGTGGCGCGCAGTCCTTTTCCGGTATCGAGATAGGCGCGGCGGGATTTCTTCGGCGCGGGATAATAGAAGGCGGGGTGCTCGAATTCCGGATCGACGAGGACATGGTAAAGGCGGTCCTGGGATCTGCCGGCGAGCTGCATGGCCGCGCCGAGATAGAAACTCATGGTCTTGCGCCCGCCGGCCAGGGATGCGTGCACGGTATCCTGGGAGTTTGAGCAGGCCCTGGCCGTTTCCGCGAGAATCCAATCGGCGAGTTCCTCGTTTTCTTCCGTCGTGCGGACATCGGGGGGATGCTGGCCCGCGGGGGTTTCGAACACGCGGAACGTGATCGGCAATTTCTTGATGCGGGCGGGAAAATCGCGGCGCATGTCTTCCTGGGCGTCTTTCAGGCGCGGCTCGATGCGGGCGCGGCCCTCCTGGGTTGTCAGAATTCTGACTTCGCTCAGAGGGATGCGCCGTTCGACGGCCAGGGCGTATATCGCTTCGGTGATCGTGGCGGGCGTGGCGCCCGCCACGGCGAGGAGGATCTGGCGTGGTTTTCGGGGCGGCATGGGTTACTCCTTGGTTCGGTGTTCGTCGAGGTACTGGAAAAGGGGGTTGTCCTGGCTCGTTTTTCGGATCTTTTTCCGCGTTTTCTTGTCGGAGGAGTGAAACAGCTCTTTCCAGTAATCATCGCAAAGATTGCGATGGAGTTCCGGGTCGGGGCGCGGCGCAGCGCCGCTTGGCGCGGCAGGCCTACGGCGAGGCCGAACGCTAC
>CAYFUR010000180.1:0-1851 GCA_964346275.1 uncultured Candidatus Sumerlaeota bacterium | reverse complement strand
TCGATTTCCTCGCCCCAGATGAAATCCGCATCCTCGGAAACGCCGCCGGTGTTTTTGCTGTATCGCGCGTCACAGTATTTCTTGCCCCGGGTGATCAGCACCTCGCCGCGGCATTCGTCAATCGCCTGCACGGCGCGGCCGGACCAGCCGCCGGTGCCCTGGTACCGCTGGCAGCAATCGTCGTTACACCAGAGGAAGGGCTCGCCGGGGTGGGGATCGCGCGGCTGGCCCAGGAGCCAGCTCCGGGCGGCCACGGCCTGGGACTTCATAAACTCGATGGGGCATTCGCCGCTCATCTCGCCGGTGATGACGCCGATGAGATAAGTTTCCAGCGGCAGCTCGTTCACCATGATCACGTGGCCGTCGCGGCCCTGAAACTCAAGGACGTCGCTGAGGGTCTGGTCGATGGTCTTTTCCCAGTGAAAGCCGCGCCCGGCAACCACCCCCTGCACTTTCACGCCATCCCCCGCGTTTTTGGGCTCCGCGCCCTGGGGCGGAATCAGGCGCAGTGTCTTGCGCGGCGTTCCGGCGGCGAAGGGGCCTTCGTCCAGGAGTTGCACCCAGTTGGCGTCCGCCTCCACGCGCAATTCCACGCCGGGCCGCAGATCGAGGTATTGCTCGGTGCCGTCGAGTTGCATGCGGTAACCTTCCCGCGGCACCTGGAACCTGACCTGGTGCTTTCCATCCTCGGCGAGAACCACGCCGATGTGCACCAGCGGTTCCTTTTCCATCTGGTATTTTCCGTCGATCACGGGAAACGGGGGCTGGTCGGCCATGGTTCTTCACCCTTCTTTTTTCGGTATGATGGGCGCCTGTGTTGGCGCTGAAGATGGGTGGAATCTGGCATAACGAAAAAGAGGGGGCGAAGGGAAAAATCCCGTGCCCCCGAAAGCCAGTTCGTTTTGTTTCCCGCGCGTCAGCGTCAGTCGGCGTAGAGACGATTCTCCAGCAGCATCTTCATCGCGGCCCAGGACCGCTCGTCCGCCTTGCGATTATATCCCGCGCCGTCCGACGTGTCGCGGTCCGATTCCTCGGTAAAGGAATGGACGGCATTGGCGTAGATGCTCACCTGCCAGTCAAGATCCGTGGCCTTCATGCGATCGATGAACGCATTCACGTTTTCCATGGGCTCGTAGGGATCATCGGCGCCGTGATGGACCTGGATGGCGGCCCGGATGTTCTTCACGCTCTCGGGGTTTGGGTTGCCGAGGCCGCCGTGGAAACTGACCGCGGCGCGGATGTCGGCTCCGCTGCGGGCGAGTTCCAGCGCCCCCGTGCCGCCAAAGCAATAGCCGATGACGGCGGTCGCTTCGGGATCGGTTTGCGGCTGCTTTTTCATGGTTTCCAGGCCGAGGTTCAGGCGCTCGCGATAGAGGCTGCGGTCCTCGCGAAACGGCCCCGATGTTTTCGAGGCTTCCTGGCCGGCGGAGGGGCGGATGCCTTTTCCGTAAATGTCGGCGCAAAAGGCCGTGTAGCCCAAGCGGGCCAGTTCGCGGGCTACGCCGCGCTCGTGTTCGCTGATTCCGGTCCACTGGTGGATGATTAAAACGCCCGGGCGCTTGCCTTCCAAATCCCCGTCGTAAACTAGAAACCCTTCGAAGGTCTTTTCGCCTTGCTGGTATTCAATGGTCTTCTCAACGAGTTCGGCGGCTGGGGATGTTGTGGGGAGGGCCAGAGCCAAAACAGCCAGGATGCTCCGCAGGAAATACTTCATGAATCTCTCCTTGTTAGGGGTCCGAGATCGTCTCCGCCACCTTGGAGGCGGAAAGAGTGTCCTTCTTTCGTCCTGCCAATGAGAGAGCAGGAATTATTCGCAACTGGTTCCGGTGAGGGCCGGGATTGATGGAAATA
>CAYFUR010000179.1:0-2689 GCA_964346275.1 uncultured Candidatus Sumerlaeota bacterium | reverse complement strand
AGGGGTGGCGACTCGAAGATTGCTGCCGGGAAAAGCCTTCAGCGAATTGACGAACGCCAGCGAAATCGGGCGCTGGATCATGGGAGAATGGGACGGCGTGGTGATTCGTCCGATGGGAAGCTGGTCGCTCAGGATCTCCGCGCCGCGATTGAGCTTCTTGCGCGACCGGATCTCCAGTGTCACCAGCAAACGGCTGAACTCCGACGATGTCGAATGCATCAGCGCCCGGCGGCCGGGAAAGCGGCGTTTCGTGAAATCCACCAGCGACTCTTCCTCGATCTCCACCGGCGTGGTGTCGGAATCGATCTCAGCGCCGAGTTTCCCTTGCCCCGCCTCCACGCGAGCGATTTCCCGCGCGCCCAGCCCGCCCAGCGAACCGCCCGCGGCCAGCGCCGACTGCACCAGTTTCTCCCAGACATCTCGCAGGTGGACATTTCCGGCAATCACGTCGTAACCGTCTATATGCAATGGCGGGCGCCGGATCACCAGCACTTTCGCGGCCCCCACGGTGATGGCTTCTCCCATGCCGCGTTCCAACTCCGTGTCCAGCCCGAAGGCGAACCGTTGCATCACCGTGTGAGACGCCGGCCCCAATACCTGCAACCGTCCTTGGTCGCTGTTCACATCATGGACTTTGACGTCGAGGGTATTATCCGCGGCCGCTTCCTTCTTCAGCCACGCCATCGTCTCCTCGTGCCCCCCGGCGCTCCCCATTAAAAGGCAATAGCCGCGATCGCGATAGACATTGAATCCGTCAATGATGCCGCCGCGCTCGTTCAGCGCGAACCCCCGCGTGCTTTGCCACTCTTTCAGGTTTTCCGTGCTCGCCGTCAGAATGCGGTTGAGAAAGGGGAGGGCATCGCGGCCCTCCACGCGATACAAGGCATGGTGGCTGATATCCATGACCGCCGCCCGCTGGCGCAGGGCGATGTATTCCGTTTCGAGCTGTCCATAGCTATAGGGAACCACATTGCCGCCCTCCTTGACCATGCGGGCGCCCTTGGACTCGTGCCATTCGTGAAGAGCGATTTTTCGCCGAAGCAGCATCATGGGGGGAATCGCTTTCCCTGCCGGGGATTCGGATGGAACCTTGTAACCCAGCGGCCTGGAAAGGGAAAGGCGTTTCTCTCTCAGTAGGCCCGCGCGTAAAGCACGCGGAAGGCCGCCGGCTTGCCCGAGTAAATATCCACGTCGCCCTCCCGGGCCTCGCCGCCTTCAAAGGGGATGCAGCGCAGCGTCGCCTTCGTCTCGCTCTTGATTCCCTCTTCCGATTCCGCTGTTCCATCCCATGGGCAGTAGAGTAGGCCGCGTTTTTCTTCGAGCAGCTTCTTGAACTCCTCGAAATCCTTGGGCGTGTGCGTGTTTTCATCCCGGAAATCCCGCGCCGCCTTCAGCATCGCCGCCTGGATTTCCTTTAGCATCTCCGGCACCTTCTCGATCGCCTCCGCCTCGGGCAGGAATTCCTTCTTTCCGGTATCCCGCCGGACGATGCAGACTGTGCCTTTCTCCAGGTCTTTCGGGCCTACCTCGATGCGGATCGGCACGCCCTTCAATTCCCACTCGGTGTATTTGAATCCGGGGCGCAGGTTCGGCCTCAGGTCTTCCTTCGTCCGGACGCCGCTGGCCTTCATCGCATCGCTCAGCTCGGCGATTTTTTTGTTCACCGGGTCGATCATGTCACCCTTGTAGATCGGCACAAACACCACCTGGATCGGCGCCACCCGCGGGGGCAGGCGCAGGCCCTTGTCATCGCCGTGGGTCATGATCACGCCGCCCACCAGGCGCGTCGACACGCCCCAGCTCGTCTGCCAGGCGTATTTCTCGACGTTGTCCTCGTCGAGAAACTTGATGTGAAAGCCCTTGGAGAAATGCTGGCCCAGGTTGTGGCTGGTCCCCGCCTGCAGCGCCCAGCCGTCCTGCATCAGCGCCTCCACCGTATACGTCGTCTGGGCGCCGGCAAACTTCTCGGAATCGCTCTTGGCTCCCGCGATCGCCGGAATCGCCAGCTCCGTTTCCAGGAACTCGCGATACACCTCCAGCATTTTCAGCGTCTCCTCCTGCGCTTCCTCTTCCGTGCGGTGGACGGTGTGCCCCTCCTGCCAGAAGAATTCCGACGTGCGCAGGAACAGCCGCGTGCGTTTTTCCCAGCGCATCACGTTGGCCCACTGGTTGATCAGGATCGGGAGATCGCGATAGCTCTGCACCCAGTTGGCGTAGATCGAGCAAATGATCGCCTCGGACGTCGGCCGGATCGCCAGCCGCTCCTCCAGCTCTGATCCGCCGCCATGCGTCACCCACGCGCATTCCGGCGCGAACCCCTCGACGTGTTCCGCCTCCTTCAGCAGCAGGCTTTCCGGCACCAGCAGCGGAAAGCAGGCGTTCTCGTGGCCTGTTTCCTTGATGCGCCGGTCCAGCGCGTCGCGCGTGTTCTCCCACAGCGCAAAGCCGTAGGGCTTGATCACCATGCAGCCCTTCACCGGTGTATAGTCCGCCATCTGGGCCTGGCGCACGGTCTGGATATACCAGTCCGAGAAATTCTCCTCGCGCGCCGGGATCCGGTCGGGGGTTTGTTGCTGGGGCGCCTTGCTCATGGGTGTGCGTCATTTTCTCCTGGTGGGAATCCGGGGCTTGAAAAGCCCGGACACCTCACCATTGCCCGCCCCCGCAAGGCAAGAGAGAAGGGGCGCGG
>CAYFUR010000178.1:0-2755 GCA_964346275.1 uncultured Candidatus Sumerlaeota bacterium | reverse complement strand
CCTGGCTGGCTTCCTGTGCCAATCGGGCTTCAGGCCAACAGGCATCGGGAACGCAACCGAATGAGCAGCAACTTTCACCCGGGCTGGAAGCCGCTCGCGAAGATTTGGAGATAGAGGCCCTCGACCTGGAGATGCTTCAATTCGAACGGGAAGCCCGCGAGCTGGTTGATCAAGCCGCCCGGGAGATGGTCGAGCAGTCTCAATCCACGGAGGAAAAAGCCGAAGTGCGCGCCTGGCGCGACGAAATCCGGCGCCAGATCGACACCATAATTCGCCAGGACGCCCCCCTTCTCAGCCTGGTGGACGCGTGGCATTACGCGGTTTGTCTGAGCGAGAATTGCGATCCGGAAGATATCGCCGGGCTCTCGCCACCAAATCAGGAGACGGCTCTCGCGACATCAACAGAGTTGCGCGAGTGGGTGCGGTCGGCCGCCCGTGTCTATCTCCCTCGTGATGTCTTTCTCCGGACCAGGACCGAGCTGAACGAAAGCGCAAAACAGAGTAGCGGAGAGAAACAAAAAGGATTCACTCCTTTCAGCGCCACGGATCGGGGCAAACAAGCCGTCTCTTTCCTCGCCTCGGTGCCCCTCAGCCCGATCACGACGCTGGGAAAAGTCGGCCAAGGCGCCTCGTCTTTTAGCGACATGGCCAGTGCCGCCAATCGGTTCACCGATGTTATGGGCGATCTGCCCACGGAGATGCGCCTCGAGGTGGAAGAACTCATGCGCACCCTTGGCGTGACAGACCAGCTGACGTCGGCGGTTCTGGCTCTCCAGCAAACCAATCGCACCATTGATGACGTCTCGGCGCGCCTGGAAACCTATCCCGAGGAAATCCGCCAGGCGACTGTGGGCGTGCTCGACCGCACCGTCGAGGCGCAGCCGGAATTGCGGCAGACCCTTCAGCAAAGCCAGCAGGCCCTCGGCCAGATGGAAACCACGATCACCCAGGCCGAGCGGCTCGGCAAGACGCTCGATCAAACGGCCCAGTCGATCAAATCCGCGACAGAGGAAATCAATCGGCTCGCCAATCCGCCGGGAAAGGAAACGTCTGGCGGCGGGGGAGGAAAGCCCTTCGACATCAACGAATATCGGAGGACGGCGGAAGAATTGACGAAGGCTTCCGCCCGGATCGAACAAGTGATCGTCGAGCTTCGCGGCCTGCTGGAAAGCGATGCCCTTCCGCGCACGACCCAGGCGGCGGAAGAAACGGCGGGAGCCATGCGCGCCGAAGGGGAAACCCTGGTGGACCATCTCTTCTGGCGCTTGATCCAGCTCGCCGTGGTTGTTTTCGTGTTGGCGCTGGCCTATCAACTGATCGCGCGTTTTTGGCTGAAGCCGCGAAGGAACCAGGCGTCTCCACATGGCTGATCCGGCGTTTCCCGTTCCCGAGATGATTGGCGGCGGCCAGCGCCGGCCGGGCATGGTTTCCCTGGGCGATTGGGCGGAGATGCGCCTCGAGCCCGATCTGCTTGTCTATCTGTCCACGGCTCCGGAAAAGGGCCTGCCCATTCGCGGCAAAAGCGTTCATCCCATGACCGGCCTGCCCATTGGCATTGGCGTCGACGCGGCGATCAAGGCCGCTGATGGCAAGGAAAACGGAATCGAGGTGCTCCGAGCCTTGGAAGTGGAACTGGCCAGCCCCATCCCCCAGGACGAGGCGGTGGTTGCCCGGGGCGAGGTCATCTCGTTCGGCCGCCGCCATGTGCGTTGCCGCATGGAAGTGCGCACCGACAAGACGGAACGGATCCTCCTTCGCGGCGTCGCAGTGCTTGTGAAAGTGGAATACAGCCGCGCCGTGGATATCACGAGCTACCTGCTCACCTGATTTCGCCTTGTTCCTCTGCCACGGAACCGAAACCTTCCAGGACATCATTCCGCGGCGAAGACAGGCATGGCTCGAAAACGAAGAAAGACCCAGAAGAAGAACGCATCGGCACCTGGCCCCGCCCCGCGGACAAACGGCGGCCACCGGTCCTTGTTCATGGGCCAGCACCTGAAAGAGCGGTTTCTCGACCCGTGGTTGAATCGCGACACGTTGCCCTGGGTCGCGATGGTTCTGGGGGTGGCGATCTTCTTTGCCGGGTCGCTGGTTCTCCTCGCGGAAGAGCGAAGTTTCCACCAGGACGAGCTGCACGTTCTGGCCGTGGAAAAGAAGGCCGATCGCGGCGTCATCATCGAGCGGCAGCACCGTTTCTATCACGTCTTTTACCAATGGTGGATCAGCGAGGAGTATAACGAGCGGTACGCGCGGATTCCCTCGATCGCTTTTGCCACGGCGGGGCTGCTGGCCCTGGCAGCTCTGGCGGGCAGGCTGGGCGGGCGCCGCGCGGCGGGGCTGGCGGCCCTTGTCTATACCCTGTGGCCGCGGGCATGGGACGACGGGCTCGAGATGCGGTACTACGGGCTGATGTTTCTCGCGGCGGTGCTCGCGTGGCACGCCTTTCTTTCCCTGCTGCGCGGGCGCACCCTGGTTCCGTATCTGTCCCTTCTCGGACTCGCCATTCTCATGGCGCGCTGGCATCCCGCCGCGATTCCTTTTCACGCGGGAATGCTGGGCGCCGGAGTCATCGTGTGCGGCTGGCGGGGGATCCAAATATTCCGATCGGACTCTAGTGAAAAAGCTCCGCCTGCCTGGAGGCGGGCCGCCGTTCCCGGCGGGATCGCCCTGGTGTCGCTTCTCGCCGGGCTCGTGCTTTTGCCGGGGCAGTTCATGGCGCTGGGCGGCGAGAAGATGCTCGATCGCCTGAAGACTC
>CAYFUR010000177.1:1434-3199 GCA_964346275.1 uncultured Candidatus Sumerlaeota bacterium | reverse complement strand
AGGAGTTCCTGAACCTGGCAAACGCAGAGTTCGCCGCGCTCTGAGAGGGCGCAGAGGATGCGGACGCGGTTGAGGTCCGCAAGGGCTTTGGTGATGGCGAGGATGTTGCGCATAGCCGTAACGCCTCCGTCGTTTCGCCATAAGACGAAATGAAATCGGCGCATGATGCAACCCCAAAAACACTCTACCATCAAAATAAACCGAAAGCTCATCCCCATCCCGATGCCGATGAAGAGGACGCCGGTGATGCGGCGCGCACACGGCGCGAAGACGAACCCGGGATCCAGGGGGGAGATCACAGGTTGTTCAGAGGTCTCCATCCATGCCGGAATAATCGCCCCGGCTTAGTACAGCACCCAACTATTCGCTGCAGGTCCACTATGGTGGAAGGCCTCCATGCCCGCCAGGAACTCGCTCCAAGCGGGTTTGATTTCGTGGGTTTCGTAATCGATGACGCCGAGACCTTTGAAGGAAAGGACAATTCGTTCGATAATGTCCTCGGGCAATTCCCCGTCAAAGGAATCATAGTAGAATTGGTCGATCAGGGGGGAGTTTTCGACAAGCTGGAAGAGGTACACGGCGCGGATTTGGGGCCAGTCTTGGAGGCGTTCGAGGAACCAGGCGAAGAACTGGCGCTGCGTTTCCCAAGAGCTTTCATAGAAGTTAAAGGCCGGATCGATCAGATATCGGGAGGAAGCACCCCATTCCTGGAACACAATAGGTTTGTCGCCGGCGAGATCGAGGATTCCCTCGAGGGTCGCCTCGATGAGAGCGAAATCGAGACCCTGGCTATTGGCGTAAGCGTAAAAATTGAAGCACATGACATCGACGGCGCCGGGGATCAGGTGGCCGTAACCGACTTCCGGCTGAACAATGGCGGTTGTGGTGGCGGTGTAGGTGATGAGAAAGCCGAGCTCTCGGGCTTCGGAGAAGTCGCGCACAGCCTTGACGAAATCAATAAAATCGGCGACGAAGTTTGGATCGTGCTCATGCCAGGTGTCCGGTTCGTTGCCAATGGACACCAGATAGACGTTGTATTCACGCAGGATCGGGGCGGCGCGTTCGAGCATCGTGGTGTAGCGGGCAATCATGGTGGGGTCGTTCGGGCGCATGCCGCCCGCGAATCCATCACCGTCCTCGTTAAGCAGGTCCCCGGGGTAATTCAGGGCGTCGGAATCGGCGGTGCTCAGGAGGAGGAAGACGGGCATTTCGTTGGCGCCTTCAAGCTCCAGACGTTCTCGCAGTTCATTTTCGAGAAACATTCCCTCTTCTGGTTCCACATCCGGCCAGTCCATCTGAACGCGCCGAGTGGTCATACCGGCGGCGCGAGCGTCACGCCAAGCATCGTCCATGATGGCCCGCAACTCTGGAGGATTATCTGGATTGAACCCCTCGATGTAGCCCAGGTGCTGGCCAGGCGGCAGGTTGACCGAGACCGAGCGGCGTACATCTGCCGGGGAGTCCGTCCATGTGACGGTCAGAATGAATATAAGAATGGCCAGCGGGGCGATTGCAAAGAGGCGGGGCGGATTCATGGGATCTTCTTCTCTCTTTATGGTCCTTGCTCTAACTCCTACGCGATTTGGGAAGATTGGTCACATCTCTTGAGAAAGATTTTCCCCTGTGGTGGTTGCAGCAAGGCCCTCAACTTCGCGCAAAATATTGCAGGGGCGGTGGTGTGGAGGCTGAACCCTGGTTCGGCGGCCACTGGCGCGAGGCGTACAACAAACGGCGCCCGCATTCCTCGTTCGGCGACTTGGCTCCG
>CAYFUR010000177.1:0-1334 GCA_964346275.1 uncultured Candidatus Sumerlaeota bacterium | reverse complement strand
GCTCCGAAAGCGATCACCAGGGCGAAGCCGAGAACCGGCAACGCCGTTCCGATGCCGTACAGCCCTGGATAGATGAGGGAGGATCCGCTCTTCACCGTGAGCGGCAGGAGGCTGCCGAAGAAGAGCGCCGCCGACGTGGGGCAGAAGGAAAGCGCGAAGACGAAGCCAAGCAGGCCCGCCCCCCACACGCCGAGCTTGTCGGCGTGCGCCTGCATCTTCTGCCCCCAGCCGGAGCCAGAGCCAGAGGGCAGCGCCAGCAACTCCAGAAGGAACATGCCGACGAGGATCAGCAGCGGCCCCATGAGCATGTTCATGTACTTCTGGAGAAAGTGGGAGAGCTGAGGCACGGCGAGCAGGCTGGCGGAGAGCACGACACCGAGCACCAGATACGTCAGCGTGCGCCCGGCGGTGTAGAGCAGCCCGGAAAAGACCGCGAGCCGTGTTTTCTCCAAGCGCCGCGATATATACGAAACAGCGGCGATGTTGGTGGCGAGCGGACACGGGCTGATCGACGTGAGGATGCCGAGCCAGAGCGCCATGCCCGCCCCCAAAAACCACTCGTTCATGATGCGCTGCCCGCCATGAAATCAACGGTGCTTTCGAAGATATACTCCTCAAACTCAACGGGGTTCCGGACGAGTTCCCACACGCGTTGAAGATTGTTCCATCGGACAACTTCGTCCCCACGTTCTTCCACAAGGACGACGGATTGCGAGACGAGCTGAAAATCGTTTATGAAGTGTTTGTTTTCAGGCTTGGAAATGTTAACCACTCGCCACTCAAGGGTTCCTTCTTCCAACTCTGCGGAGAACGTTTCGGTGATGGCCTTCGCGGCCTGCTTTTCGATCGTTATGCAGGTGTAGCAGCGCGCGTTGCCGTGGAAGTAATAGGCCACGAGTTGAGACTCTGCTTGAGCTTCGGTTTCCCCCCCGCCGGCCAAGACCGCTGTTTCCACTTCGGCGGGGTTGGAGGCTTCAACAGGCGCAGGCTCGCCGCGCATCTCCTTCACCACCATGGCGGCAAGGCTGGCGCCAACGAAAAGAAGCAAGACGGCGGTTACGATCCCTTTGGTTTTCATCACGGCCTCCTCAGGTCAGCATTGTCTGGAGTTCGCTCGCCGCGGGCACCTTGCCCGCGACCTTCACTTCGCCATCGACGACCAGCGCGGGCGTCGTCATCACGCCAAGCGCCACGATCTCATTGATATCGGTCACCTTCTCCAGTTCATACTCGATTCCCGCGTTCTTCGCGGCGGCTTCAGTCATTTCGGTGAGCTTCTTGCACTTCGGGCATCCGGTGCCCAGGATTTGCAGCTTCTTCATGGAACGATCTCC
>CAYFUR010000176.1:0-3346 GCA_964346275.1 uncultured Candidatus Sumerlaeota bacterium | reverse complement strand
AGGCCGGCGTGGCGATCTCCATGGACGGGCGCAGGCGCTGGATGGACAACGTGTTCGTGGAGCGGCTCTGGCGCACGGTGAAGTACGAGGACTTTTATCTCAGTCCCTCCGCCGCCCCACGCCCGGGCCGATCTGGCGCGGAGAGGCGAGGCTTGTTGACTCCGCGAAGGAGGAAGGTGGAACATGACTTTGCCCAAATCAAAAAGACCGGAGCGGTCGGCCCATCCTTACCAAGGGAGACCGTCGCTTCAGCACAAAAAGCAAAGGAGACGCTCCTGCAACCCGATCAAAACCGCCCGAAAAGTTTATGTATAAAAGGGCGTTTGGTGTCCAAAGAGAGGGCAGTGCCTCAATCCATTTGTTAACAGGAGCTTGGGATGCGATCATTTCTTTTTTCTGCCATATTGATGACGGCGGCAACAGCATTTTCCGCGCAGCCAGAGGAAATCCTCGTCACCGGGAACGTAAAGACCTGGGACGGCAAGGCGGAGGTGACGGGCTGGGATAATGTTCATGCTTTTGTGGAGCACCCTAGCCAAGGCGGGCAATATTATCGTTTCCGCGATAGGCAAGGCGGCATCGAGCGGTCGCTCTGGATGGGTAAAACAACGATCCAGGCCAGGGCCGATGGCTATGCTCCACGGGTGTTTGGGCCGTACGAGGCGGGTGATCCGCGCCTTGCGCAACCATTTCATATTGTGCTGGAGCCTGGATTCACAGCGGAGCTTCAGTTCACCGATCTTGAAGGGAATCCTGTTCCGAACGTGACTGTGGAGTGGCGGAATATGCTGCCCTACAGGCAAAATGAGTGGAAGAAGATGGTGCGAAGCGAGAGTTCCGGGCGTGCGTATCTCGAGCACGTAAGCAAGGAAGTGGAGGTGCTGATGGATGTTTCTGCGCCCGGGTATGAACTTGACCGTAAGAAGGTGCTTCTTGAGCCGGACGAGCCGCTGGAGTGGACGCTGCGTCCGGCAGAGCCGACCAGCGGCGAGGTGGTGCAAGCGGAGACAGGCGAGCCCATCCCTGATGCGAAGATTGTCCTGCTTTCTCAGCACGAAGGAAAATTCTATAAGGGAACGATGGTCCATGTCAGCAGCGATGAATTCCCATTTAAAAACCCGATCGTCCTCGATACGACCGATCGCGAAGGCAACTTCGTGCTGGATACGCTGCGGGAAGATTCGCTCTACAACCTGCTGGTGATGGCGCCGGATCAAAGCATGATGGCGATCAAGGAGGTCCTCGCTGGGGAAGAGGTGCGCGCCGAAGTACCGCCGCCGCTTTACATCGAGGGCAAGTTCGTCGGCGACCTCAGCCAACTGCACACTCCCTCCCACCACTCCGGGGAAAAACCCGGCACGGATAAAAGATCTTTCTTCATCCAGATGGGGGCTCCGGCGCAGCAGAATAGAGGCTTCAGCGGTCTGCGCATTGCCACGGTCACGTCCGACAACGAGGCGGTCTTCCGCGTAGATCGGCTTTGGCCTGGTGAGTATCGTATCAAGGATTGGACAGGCACACTTGCCGATCAACCAATCACGAATGTGGTGATTCAGCTCGCCGAGGAGACAACGCCCGCTCCCACGCCCGGCCCGGCAGACGCCCGTGAAATCGTAGTGAACTTCCCCATGGTGAATGGCGAGGAAGTCGAAGGGGTGCTCGCCGCCGACAGGCGCTATGGCTACGGGAGCTATGATCTGAAGGGGTCAGTGATCGATGACGGCACAGCGCGCTTCGAGGCTCCAGCGCCGCTGACACTGTCGCTCAGTCCCCGCGGACTGCGGAATTTCTGGTTCCGCCCGTTCAAGGTGGAAGTTCCCGCGGGTGAGAAAGCGTTTATTAAAGATGTCCCTGCCGAAAAACTCCACTCTGCGGGCACTATTTCCGGACGTTTCCTGAAGGAGAACGGAGAGGGCGCCACTGGCGTCCGTTACCACACGGTTCAGGTGGCCGGACCGGAAACGGTAAAGCTTGCGGGTGAAACTAATTTCCGCTGGGATATCGATACATTTAATGACCGGGACGCCTGGGATCGAATAGATTTTACAGCGGGGCCTTTGCTCCTCGACCGCACCTATCGCATCATTGCGGCGAAGGATAACTACCTCGCAACGGGCCCGGCCATCGAGCTGACAGCGGACAGCCGGCATGAGAAGTTGGACCTACTCTTCCGCGAAGGCGTGGCTGTCGAGGGAACGGTGCGCGATGCGGAGGGTAAGCCGCTGCCGCGCGCGAAGGTTTCAATGCGGTACCTGGTCCCCATTGAAACTGATTACGCCTCCGGCACGCATGAAAACGTGAGAATCCATGGTCTTGCCTCCGAAACAACAAAAGCCAGTGGCAGATTTATTTTCGAGGGCATCAATCCTGGCCTGCCTTTCGATTACCAGATCGCCGTGGACAATGTTGAGGGCAAGGCACCTCACTTGGAAAAGATCACGGACTTGCGATCACCGTTGGAGATATTCCTGCCGGAAGGGGTTTCTGTTTCGGGAAAGCTCGTTTCCAAAGAGACAGGGGAACCTTTTGCAGAAACCCGTGTAAGCCTCGGCAATCTGGACCCTGAAAAGCGGCATGGCTTGTTATACATCGAGACTGCTACCGATGGTTCCTTTATTTTCGATCATCTTGCCGGGGGCGATTACGAGCTCCGGGCAACAATTGACTTAGACGGAACGCACCATAGTCTTCCACTGCAGCGGATCAGCGTAAGCAATGAGGACCTGGCGCTGGGCGAGATCGCCCTCAAAGAACCAGGCGCCATCCACCAGTGGCGCATGGAACAAGTCGGGGAATTCGAGGCAAAGCGGCAGCGAAACGGCAGCAACGGTGATCGGTAAATCACGAAGTGATCGGCCGACTGCGTGGCGATGTCGAGAGATGTGTTGAGCAGATAGGAGTGGCGCGGCTGATGCGCCGTTCGGTTCCTTTGCACTCGCGCTCGATCAGTTCTCGTTCCACCAGGCGAAGGAATTAAGTTTGGCAGTCCGCTTTGTCGGCGGCACACTTTGAAGAGGTTTCCGCCTGCTCGCGTAAAAAGACAAGTAGGCGCATTTCCTTGAGGTGAGGCTGAAGAAGAACCTTCGGCTTGTCCTGCCTCGTCATGGGGCACCTTCCTTCACAAGCTGTCCGTAACAGGCCAAGGCCCGGTATCCATCGACGAAATCGCGGAGATGATTCAACACGCTGCCCCGTTGGGCGAGAGTATTGCCTCATGTTCGGCTCAGGAAACCCAGCGCCAGACCGACAGGATGCAGGGGACTTTGCGGGCTGGAGCTCCAGGGATGGCGGCTGGAAAGTGATAGAAAAATGATAGAAATAAAATGGGGAAGAACGGCCATCTGTG
>CAYFUR010000175.1:0-3433 GCA_964346275.1 uncultured Candidatus Sumerlaeota bacterium | reverse complement strand
GCTGGTGTTTTTCTTTGTTTTTGTCGCCGCGCGGATTTGAACGCGCGGGGGTCGCTTCGGGTCAGAACCGGATCGATTTGGGGGCGCGTGGAAAGGGGATGACGTCGCGAATATTCTGCATGCCCGTGGCGAACTGCACCAGGCGCTCGAAGCCGAGGCCGAATCCCGCATGGGGGACACTCCCAAAACGCCTTAGGTCCAGGTACCACCAGTAATCGGCGGGGTCGAGGTCCAGCTCCCGCATGCGCCGCTCGAGCACGTCGAGGCGCTCCTCGCGCTGGCTGCCGCCGATGATCTCGCCGATCTTCGGCACGAGCACGTCCATGGCCGCGACGGTTTCCTCGCCCTCGTTGAGCCGCATATAGAAGGCCTTAATCTCTTTCGGGTAGTTATAGACAATGACGGGCTTGCGGAAGACCTCTTCCGTCAGGTATCGCTCGTGTTCGCTTTGCAGGTTCGCGCCCCATTCCACGGGGTATTCGAAGTCCTTCTTCGCTTTCTTCAGATGGTCGATGGCTTCCGTATAGGTGATGCGGACAAAGGGGCTTTCGGCGATGTGGCGGGCCGTTTCGATCACGGTTTTGTCGACGAACTTGTTAAACAGCTCCATGTCATCGGCGCAGTCTTCGAGGAGGACGGTGAAGAGGTATTTGATGAATTCCTCGGCCACGTCCATGTCGCCGTCGAGATTGCAGAAGGCCATTTCCGGCTCGATCATCCAGAACTCGGCCAGGTGGCGCGAGGTGTTGCTGTTTTCCGCGCGAAAGGTCGGGCCGAATGTATAGACGTTTTTCAGGGCGAGGCAGTAGGCCTCGACATTGAGCTGGCCGGAAACGGTGAGTGAGGCGCGTTCGCCGAAGAAATCGTCTGTATAGTCGACCTCGTCCTCCACGAGGCGGGCCTGGCGGGGGTCGAGGGTCGTGACGCAAAACATCTCCCCGGCGCCCTCGCAATCGCTGGCAGTGATGATGGGCGTGTGGATATACTGGAATCCGCGCTCCTGGAAGAACTGGTGGATGGCAAAGGAGAGGCGGTTGCGCACGCGGGCGATGGCGCCAAAGGTGTTCGACCGCGGGCGGAGGTGGGCGATTTCGCGCAGGAACTCGAAGCTGTGGCGCTTTTTCTGGAGGGGATAATCCTCGCCGGCCTCGCCGATGAGCGTCACTTCCCCGGCGTGGACTTCCACGGGCTGCTTGGCGCCCGGCGATTCGACGAGTTTGCCGCGCACCTCGACGCTGGCGCCGGTGAGCGCCTGGAGCACGTCGCTTTCATAGCTCGGCAGCTTGGAATCGGCGATGACCTGGACGCTGCGCAGGCACGAGCCGTCGTTCACTTCGAGAAAGGAGAAGCCCCCCTTGGAATCACGGCGGGTGCGCACCCAGCCCTGCACGATCACTTCCGCGCCGAAATCGCGGCTTTCCAGAATGTCTTTCACGCGCCGTTTCATCTGCCCATCCTGATTAAGAGGTTTTGCGCCCGGGCCAAGGCCGGGCGCGGGAGAGTAAAGCAACATCCCGGCCCCCGCCGCAAGCCCCGCGACGGGCGGAGGGCGACTCTCTCCTTGCGGGGAGGGATTTCGCGGGCTAGATGAGTCATATAATCGTTTCTTGTTGGAGGAGGTTCTGTCTCATGTCACGGCGCCGTGCCGTTTCCTGGATCATTCTGGCCGGGGTGGTCCTGGCCGGGGTGGTGTTCTGGTTGTTTCCGTTTCGCGACAAGCTCTATGCGGATACGGCGTCACAGGTTTCCCAGCCGGAGCCCCCGGAAACGGAGCGGATTCCCGACCCGAGCCCGTTTTCGGAAATCATCGAGAGCGTGGAGGTGGAAGAGGAGGTGAACGCTCCGCTTCATCGAACGGAGGTTTGGGTGAACCTCAAGGAGGAGCCGCCGGAGCGAACCGATCTGTGGGAAGCGCTGCCGCGGCTGGAAATGTCGCAGAACGGTTCCCTCGAATTGCCCAACGGGGGCACATTCCGGCTGGCGGGAATGACGGTTTTCCGTCCCCTGAAATCGAGAAACGAAATGGATCGCGAGCCGCGGGAACTGCTGCCGATATACAACGCTGATCTCGAAATTGCCAAACCGGAAGATTTATCGGAAGCGGAGCGGGAACGGCTGACAAAAGAGAAGCAGAATTACGGCTGGGTCAGTGGACTGGCCTTGCGGGCGCTCTATACGATCGAGGGCGGGGGAGAATTGCATGCGATCCGGTCGGAATGGCGGGATGCGGAGACGCTTTACCAATTTCCAACGGGCCGTGCGCCTCGGGAGGAAGGGAAAGGCCTTCTTTACCGCCCTCGGTTTGCCCATTATCGTGCGGCGCCGGTCTATCATGACCTGGTTGTTGCCTACACGGCGCCGGAGGTTGAAGAAATCGCGGTGAAAAAGGGCGAAACAGTGGAATTTTCAAGCGCCCGGGTTTCTCTCTTAGAAGTTGTGCCTCTGCATGGCACCGGGGGGATGGGAACCTCGGGCGGTCCCGACGAGAAAACCTTTGCTGTCACCTGGCATCGTTCTGTGTCGGGTGACCCAACCGCGTCCGGGGTGGTCTATGCGATTTCTCCTCCTGTTCGACACTGGGCTATCGAGATGGAATATGTCCGAAAGGATGGGACCACTCTTTCCCAAGGGATGTGGAGTTATCCCGCCGGTGGACAAATCGTGAGTCATAACGTCCGAGCCGTGCCGGAAGATCTCCAAACCATCCGGATCAAGTATTACCCCCATCTGGCCAATATTCGCGTCCGCTATGACATGTTGCCGGATGCCGAGCGTTTTGCCAGCAATGTGGACAACCTCTTTCATACGATCGTGCCCTATGCGGAGATCAGTACCCCCGGTGACTTCCAGAGATTCCTGGAATCGGCGAGTCAGACGACCTTTACAGAGCCCCCGGCCCGATATATTAATACACCGATTTTTCCTCCTGGCTACTTTCCCAAGGAATTCTCCCAGATAACGGTGGGCGAAATGGCGGAAGAATACTTGTCCTACTATCCCCAGGGGACGGATTTTCGCTCGAATCCGGAGAAACGGCGGCTTGAAATCGATACGTCCACGGCGGGGGAAACAAATCCCCTGATCGAGTGGTTCGAGAAACTCCTGGGAAAATAGGACCCATGCAATCATCCCATCGCAATTGGCTTTTTCCTGTTCTGATTTTGTTGCTCATCGCGGCGGGGGTGCTCTACTGGGTCATCCCATTTCGAGCGGAGCTCTACGCCGATACGACAACGCGGGATCCGAAGGCGCCGGACGAAACGCGGACCGTTTCACTTCCCGAGCCGGAAGACCTGGCGGAAATGATTCAAGACGTCAGCATCGATTCCGAAACGCCCTCGATCCTGGTGGAGATGGAAGGAGGCCGGACGCCAAAGGTGGACCTGGCGCAGGCGCTGCCGCGGCTTGAGATGAACCAGGATGAAACGCTGGA
>CAYFUR010000174.1:0-3509 GCA_964346275.1 uncultured Candidatus Sumerlaeota bacterium | reverse complement strand
GCCTCACAGCATATCGTTGAGCATTTTGGTGGCGTAACGGCTGTTCGTGGTGTCGTCGGCGATCAGCCGGGCTTCGGATTTGAGGGCGTCGAATAGCCGCTTGTCAAAGGACCCTGGCGCTTCCAGTTCGGCCGTGAGGGAGATGCGCGTGCTGGCGGCCATGAGCTGGGAAAATCGATAAAGAATCCGCTCCGCCTGCTCCACGTTCCCGCAAAACTCCAGATCAAGCAGATGCAGCCCGTCCTCTGTCGTCCGCGTCCTGGTGTCGAAATACTTTCGCTTGGGAAGCACGCCGCCCTGTTCGTTGATGATGCGAATGGGCACGGCGCGGGACTTTCTCGCTCCCGCGCGCGTACGAAGGGACAAGTGGTTCTCGGCGTTCTGCTGCAGCTCCAACTGAACCTCGAAACGGCCCTCTTCGACGGGAGCCTTGAATCGCTTTCGATCTCCCTTCACCACAACCTCCAGCGCTTCCTCCGCTGTGCCACGAATAACGACCACGGGGTCATTCGTTCGCGGGGGGAAAGGCTCGAGTTCAGGCGGCGGCAGGACCGGCGGGCCCTTGATCCCATGCGTCGAATCGTCTGCCATCACGACTTTCGAGAATTCCTCGAGATAATCGAAGGACGAAAGGCCCAGCAGCGGCATATTGCGGCTGGTGTCGGACCAGGCGATGGTGCCCCGAAAGGTCGGGATCTCCGGATGTGCCACGTTGAGTTCGAAGAAGCGGTTGGCCACGGCCACCCCGCGCTGGAGTTTCGAGCTGTCGTGGACCTCCACCATGGCGCCGGTGGCGCTGATGTTCGTGACGCGGACGGGGAGGGCGATCGGGGTGAATGATTTCTCGGGAATGAGAATCTTCATGAGGCCCGGAAAGTTGCATGGCAGCCGCCGCTCCCGCTCGCCCGTTTCCTCGTTGGGGAGGACGGAGGTTTTGCTGCTCCTCGGGGCATCCTCGGGAAGCTCGAAATCCGCCTGGGAATGCAGGTGGCGGCTCACCGGATCTTTGGAACTGGGAGGCGTTTCCGACTGGGACGCCGCCTCCTGGGTGACATGGGGCGAGAAAGGAAAGCGGGCCGATGCTTTCGATGAGGGGTCCTTCGGTTTTTTTTTCTTCTCATCCATGGATGGCTCTTGCTCTTTGTCCTGGCCGCAACTTGCGCCTTCTCAGGTCGTAATCTATTCTGAAAATGCCAGATCGCACAAGGCTAAGATTCAATGGACCGAGGCTTCCGCCTGTTCCTTTAATCGCATCAGGGCACGCGAATGATAGGCCGATGCCAGCGCACCGGCAACACGTCTCAGAAAAAAGGGGGAGAACCGCGCTTGGACCTCCAGCGTCGCCCGGCTGAAACGGCCCACCGGCTCGGTTGTCACAATCATTCTGGCGTGGCGGACAAAACCCCTGGAGGGCCTTTGTTCCAGAAGAACCCGCCCTTCCCTTTTCTCCTTTGGCTCTTCCACCTTCACCATATAGACAAGCGTTCCGCCGGCCAGAGTGCGCTGGCGCACCTCTCCACTTCCCGCCTCGCGGTCGAGCCGGAATTTAAAAAAACGGCTGTTCCAGGAAGTGAACTCTTCCGGAGAAGAGGCGATGCGCCACAAAACGCCGGCGGGCACATCGACGCCAACCGACTCGCGGAAATCGAAGGGAGGAAAAAAGTTGGAAAGACCCATCGTTCCGGCCCCCTGATCGAGAAGAAGAGCGCCCGCCCAGCTCCCCCCGTACTCTCGTCCTGATCGAATCAGCCCCGCGGGGGCATTTGGCTCAAGTCATCTGTCAGGGCGGGAACACGCGACTGAAACCGCTCCATGACGCCAGCCTCGCCTCCCGGGAGTGGAAAAAAAACGAGGTCGAAGCGCCGGCAAAAATGCTCCATCAGCTCGGGCCCCTCCAGCCGGGGCAGCACGCCGGCCACTCCCCCGCGGCGCAGGCGATAGATCTGGCCTTCCGGCGGGAGGGGCAGCGCGATACGCCCTTCATACTCGGTCACGATCTGGAGCCCTTTCAACTGCTTGACCAGTTTCTCCAGGGGGTCATCGCTTTTTTCCGGCGGAGGAGATGCAGCCGGAGGCGATGATTCCGAGGCCTCCACATTGGAGGAGGGACCTGCAGGCGAAGGAGAAGAAGCCTCGTTTTCTCCCAACTTCCCGTCGGTTGTATCGGCGAGCGCAGCCTGGCGGGTCGCTTCGGCCAGAAAGGCTTTTTCCGCCTCCTCACTCTCCTTTTGCATCTGCCCAGCGGCCAGGACCACCTTTCGAATCACGAGGAAAAAACCGACAAGAAAACCGATCAAAATGATCAGTCCGATCATATCGAGCAGCGTGATACGGAAAAAGGCCTCTGCTTGCGCAGGATCCCCGGCAGTGGCGAGAAGAAGTGTTGGCATGCAAGCCTCCTGCGACAAAGAGCCGCTTTTTTCGCTTTTGTTTCGGCGCTTCCGGGGCGCGATGTCACGCCCTTCTCCCACCTTTCCGGCCGGAAAAGTCGGATAAAGCGGGCGCAGGCCGGTTCCACTCTCAGTGGACTCAATTTTGCAACACCACATTTAGGACACGCAATTCCGTTCGCGTTGAACAACCCAATTCACCACCTATTTTTGGAGGACTGTTTCAATGAAGAAGATGCTCTCAACCCTCGCCCTGGCGGCGATTCTGTCCGTCGCCGGACTCTATGGAACGGCTCAGGCCGGCTGCGGCCCCTGTGGCGCTCACAAAGAGGCTTCCGCCGAGAAAGTCGCCGACAAATCCTGCGGCGAAAAATGTGCAACCGAATGCTCCTCCACCAAGAACGTCGCCGCCACCAGCGAAGACGTGGACATGGCCAAGGGCGGAGCGGACGACTCCAAGGAAATGACAGGCTACGGCCTCGATCAAAAGGTTCCCGATTTCACCCTGACCGATACGGAAGGCAACAAGCACAGCCTCAGCGATTACCGCGGCAAGGTCGTCGCCCTCGTCTTCTACAACCAGAAGTGCCCCTACGTTGTGGAAGCCCATAAGCGTATTTCCAAGTTTGCCGACAAATACGAAGAGAAGGGCGTGAAGGTCCTCGCCATCGATGCCGGCATCAACAATGACCCGGAAGAGATTTCCGAGCACGCCGAGACGGTTGCCTATCCCGTTCTTCTGAACCGGGAATCCGACCTGGCGCGTAAATTCCAGGCCACCCGCACCCCCGAAGTCTACGTTATCGACCAGGAAGGCTATGTTCGCTACACGGGCAAGTTCGACAGCGGCCAGGAAGTGGACGCCGATGGCAACCGCGAGGCGCCCGCCAAGGAAGCTATCAAGGCCCTTATGAACGGCGAAGACGTCCCCGTTAAGAAGACCAAGGCCTTTGGCTGCACCATTAAGTTTAACCCCGAGACGGCCAGCTGAGGCTCGCTGCTCCCGCAGGCTTGAACCCCATGAACGAAACCGCCGCGGGCGCCGGAATTTTGCCGGTGCCCGCGGCGTTTTTCCACCCGGCAGGCGCGCCGAGGCGCAGTCCGGCGCGAAGGTTGCCC
>CAYFUR010000173.1:0-3606 GCA_964346275.1 uncultured Candidatus Sumerlaeota bacterium | reverse complement strand
GCGGAAAAAAGGGAAGGGCGCGCCCCCGTTGCGGGCAAAAAACATCCGCACGGGCGGGCGCCACCCATCCCTTGCGATCCAGCCCGGCGATACCGTATTCGTCACGTGGCACGACCACCGCCACTCCACGGCTTCGCCCGGCGCCTGGATCGATAACGTCGAGATATACGCCGACAAAATGCCTCTCGGCGGCACTTTCTCTTCCTCCGATATCCGCCTGACCGAAACCTCCGCTCCCCACCTCGGCGACAGCGGCTATGTTCCCATCCCCGCTGCACTGGACGATGGATCTCTCGCCGTCACCTGGTATGATTTCAATGCGGACAACCAGGTCTCGGATCTGTATATCAAGTATTCCGGAACGAACGGCGATTTCTCCACCGAACCACTCTCTTCCCTTCGGCTGACCGACCTGGATGATCGCGGCGGATCGCCCTCCTACACCCTGGCGGACCTGGCTGTTGATTCCAACGACGACCGCTTTGCGATCTGGATTGAAGGCACCGGAGGCGCCAGCCCTATTCACTTCGCCTCCGTCCCCAAACCCCCATCTATTCTGGCGGAGAGCACCATTGCCAGTGATTGCGCCGGCTATTTCGACCCGCCAAAGATCGTCGCCGCCCCCAACGATGATCTCTGGGTCGTCTATACAGATGTTTCCGGTTCCGACGGCGACGTCCTGCTTCTTCGCCGCCCGGCGGGAGGCGGCGCGTTCGACGCTCCTGTCAATCTGGCCTCTCAGGCCGGTATCGAAGAATCCGCGGGCGACCTCGCTGTTGATGATTCCGGCGACGTCCACGCCGCCTGGATCGACGAGCGGAACGGGCGCCATGTCTTCTACTCCCGGCTTGCCGCACCCGGATATACAGCCGCGGAGGAAATCCAGGTCACGGAAACCGCCGGTCCCTGGGAACGCCCAGCGATCGTGCTCAACGGCGGCGGCGAGCCATGGATCCTCTTCGAGGAAAACTCCTCCGGCTCCGAGGGCACCATCTGGGCCGCTTCGCCGCCTCCCACCAACACAACCGACTCCTGGAGCATTTACCGATGACCAAGCGCGGCTTCACACTCATCGAACTTCTCATCGTGGTGGCCATCATCGGCATTCTGGCTGCCATCGCGCTCGTGAATTTCCGCTTTGCGACTGAGCGCACGCTCAAATCCTCCAACGCGGCGAATCTGAAAACCCTCTCCACGGGCCTGCAGCTCTACTTCACCGATTATGGCCATTTGCCCCCGGGCGACCGCGTTGCCGGCCCCTTCATGTCGCACACCGAGGATTTCATGGACGTCGGCAACGGCCCCGCCGCCGGTGGATCCTGGGACGGGGTTCCCTGGTTGCTTTACGAACATGGCTACGTCAGCAATTGGAAAACCCTCTTTAATCCCAAGTATCTGCGTCTCTACAAAGGGGGAGAAACGATCGGAGGCGGCCACGAGCGGTTTCATAATTTTCGCTATGCATACAACAGCTCGGCTCTTTCCACCGGCGGCCATCTCGGCGGGACGGGCAATGTCGAGAGTGGCGAGGTCTGGATCGTGCGCGATCTCTGGGTTGGGCCGGAGCATGGATGGTATGGCGCCAGTGCTCCGGAATATCCCGCTGACTATGATTACCCCTGGGGCGAAGGAAACCTGGAAAACCAGGTGGAGCACGCTGTCTTTGCCGGTTTCGCCGTGCGTGAAGTCATCGGCGGAACGAATCAACGCCCGGGACAGAACGCCCGCTGAGGACCGGATTTCCTTGCTTCTCACCCCTTCCTCTTCATTTAATGAATCCAGGGAAACCTCTCTGCGATGCAAGGAATGGGGGATATCATGCCAGAGAATACGCTTCCACCCATGGAGCTGGAAATCCTGCTGGCTAATGGAGACGATATCTCTCTCTACCAGGACGATCCGGCACACATTAGCACCATCATCAGTAGCGTGAGGAAAGGGCGGCTTTTTTCACAGGAGCAGCTCCAGATCAATTCCATCACCTGCTTCTCCACCATCTATACAAAAGAAATCGAATGCATGATCTTCCGCTTTCCCGGACTCGAGGAATTCCGTCCCCCCTTCGGTCTCGAGGACATCCAGGAGGTTAAGGAAGGAGATTTCCAACACCGTTACGAGCAATTGTCGACTGGTGAAAAAGTGAAAATGCGCGATGTAGCCGACGGCGAAGTCATGGAGGGCTTTGCAGAAGTACATCTCCGAAGCGGGGCGACTCTTTACCTCGATCTGTGGATGCACAAGCGCACACGCGCCGACCAAATCCTTGCCTTCACAGAACTCTTTAATCTCCCCATGCTTCCCTACCACACCGCCGATAAAGCCTATGGGATTCTCAACACACAGAATATCGTCCGGGTAACGGGCCACCCCGGGCCGAAGAGTGTTCCGCCCACTTCCTGGTATCTCGAGCCACGGGAAGAGTAGGAGCCGCTAAGGAAAGCCCTCCCGGCCTAATCGCTTTTCATTTTCTTCCAGAGCCCCAGAACACCCGTGGCCGTGATGATGATTCCTGCAATCACGCCAATGATAATGCGCAAGTCGGCCGTGGACGCGGCCTCTTGAAGAGCCTCTTCGTTGGCATAGAGGTTTTGGCGGCGCTCGTATCGCGAAACCAGAAAGATGGGAAAGAGATAGCCGATAAACCCGCCGAATCCGCCGCCCGCCGCGCAGAAAACCACGAGCATGGCGATTTTGCCCAGGATACCCGCTTCCTTGCGCTCTTTGTGAGTGGCCTGAAACTCATTCCAGCGATTTCTTGGAGGCCTCATTGTTGGCTCCTTGCGCTTGAATTTGCTCAAGACGGCGCCGCGCCGTGCCGATCGCCTCGGCAGAGAGATCGGCGCCGAAAAACCGCCTCCCTTCCATGAGGGCCGCGGCCAGCGTTGTGCCGCTGCCGCAGAAAAAATCTCCCACCCGGTCGCCCGGTGCGCTGTGAACACAGACCAGAAAGCGCAGCAACGCCAGTGGCTTTTGCGCCGGCCATCCGGTCCACTCGCGCGAATGATTGGGCGGGCGCGGTATAGACAAAACGTCTCCGCTGACCTTTCCCTCGGGGTGAAACAGGTGGGCGCGCTTGGCCGCGATCACGGCATCGTATGGCACGCGCGCCGCCTCGCGATCGAAAAAAGGCCTCGCGCCGCGCCCATACCAGAGAATCGTATCGTGCTTCCGTCCATAGCGCCGTTTGCTTCCCCCGCCCGAACTGTAAGACCAGATGATTTCATTCTGAAAGCAATTTGCCCCAAAAATCCCATCGCAAAGCACCTTGGCGTAATGCACCGCCCGCCAGTCGAGATGAAGAAACAATCCGCCGTCCTCTGCCAAAAGCGGCCTCATTGCCTCGATGCGTTCCCGCAGAAACCCGAGATACTCTTCCAGCCCCCCCGCCCAGGCATCCGCAAAGCCCCCGTTTCCCCCGCGGACCCTGTGCTCCTTTCCCGTAAAGAAAGGCGGATCGAGATAAATCATCCGAAACGATCCCGGTTCGAAATGGCGGGCCGCCTCCAGGGCGTCTCCATGGAAAAACGGATTGAGGGCGTCGCACATCAAAAAATACCTGAATCATCGGGGGGGGGAAGGGGAGGGATCAATCCTTTTAAGGATTCG
>CAYFUR010000172.1:1791-3624 GCA_964346275.1 uncultured Candidatus Sumerlaeota bacterium | reverse complement strand
GGAAACCGGATCACCGGCGGAGGTTTGTAGCAGACCCGCGGCCGCGTCTAGACGCTTGATTGCGTTCTTTCAAACAGCTCGACGAAATCGCGGTGGGCCTTGCGCAGGTCGGACCGGACCTCCGGCGAGAAATTGCCGGACTCGATGCGCGCCGAGGCATCGTCCAGGATATCCCGGGTTTGCTCATCGGTGATTTCCATGAACTGGCCGCAGCCTTTGCACTTCTCCAGGTAACTGCCGGATGTGAAGGTCTTGCGCAGGCCGATGGCGGCCTTGGAGTTGAACTGCTCGTCCACCGGCTTTTCGGCGCTGTTGCCCAGCGACAGGTCCAGGTAGCAGCAGGGCTTGAGGTTGCCATCGCGCTCGATGATGAGCTGGCGCCACGCCGAAGGGCATCCATGGCGCACGCCCTGGCGCGGCGCGGGCGGCTTCTTCTCCTCGTAGGGAAACGGCATCTGGAAGAAATAAACGCATTCCAGGCCGATGCGTTCCGCTTCTTTCATCGCCCGCCGTAAATTGAAATCGAAAACGCGCGTGCCCACGATGGAGGCATGGGCGTGTTCGGGATGATCCAGCACCAGGTTGGAGAAAGCCAGCTTGTCGGCCCCCATGCGGTGGGTGAGATGGACC
The DNA here is from genome assembly GCA_964346275.1 of uncultured Candidatus Sumerlaeota bacterium. Classification (GTDB taxonomy): domain Bacteria; phylum Sumerlaeota; class Sumerlaeia; order SLMS01; family SLMS01; genus CAYFUR01. The sequence goes on along the minus strand of CAYFUR010000172.1, from coordinate 2,994 downwards.
ATTTTTTTGAGCTGCCACACGTTGTATTTGCTGATGGCGCAGGCTATATGGACGTAGGGCCTGGAAAGGCCGCGGGCATTGCGGCGCCGGATCAGCTCGCCCACGTTTTTGACGACTGCGTGGAATTCGGCGCCGGCGCGGAGGAAGTTGAAGGTGCGCGCGTTGGCTCCGTCCATGGAAACGCACAGCTCGTCGAGTCCCGATTCCAGCACTTCCTCGATCTTGGCGTCGGTGAGCGACATGCCATGGGTCGAGGTCATGCAATAGGAGCCCTTTTCTTTCGCGGCGCGGAGGAACTTGAAGAAATTCTTGTTCAGGAAGGGCTCGCCAAGGCCGTAGAGGCCGGTGCGTTGGCTGGCTTCCAGGTGGGGGACCACGGGGGCGTAATGCTTTTCCGCCATAAGGCCCGATTGAATGTCCTCGGCGGGGAAGGTCTGGCGGGGGCAGAAGGGGCACTTGATATTGCAGACCTTGGAGACGGCGATGTCGTAGTGCGTCGGCCGGGCGTAAGTTTCGGCGCTGAGCCAGGTCGAGTCCAAAAGCGCCAGGATATCATTGATCGCGCGGGGGTGATCCAGCGGCCATGAGACATCCGCTCCTCCCTTGGTGGAGGTGGGATCGGGGAGTTCGGATTGGATTTCTTCCTGCGCGACGGACATATCAACCCCTGGGGATCAAGAAACGGGCCCGGAATGGGTTGCCCAAGCCTCATTCGATAGAGACGGGCGGAACCCACAGCAAGGAAATTCCCCGGGCTCTGCCAGCGCTGGCCGGAGTTCCTGCTGGCGTCCGGCGCGGCTTATGCTCCAGAGATTGTGCAAAGAGGAGAAGGCAAGGCTCTATGCAAATCGGCAAGAAACAGATCTTCGTGGTGGGCGACCGGCTCCTGGTGAAGCCGGAAACAAAAGAAGAACGCACCAAGGTGGGGCTTTACCTTCCCCAGACGGTGACGGAGAAACAGACGGTGCAGACGGGCCGCATCGTGGAGGTCGGTCCCGGGGTGGCGATTCCGAATTTTACGGCGGAGAATAAGGAGCCCTGGGAGGCGGGACGCGAGTCGCCCGTGCGGTTTATTCCCGTGCAGGCGGAAGTCGGCGATTTCGCCCTTTTCCTGCGGAACGAAGCGGTGGAAATCCGCTATTTCGACGAGGAGTTCCTCGTAGTTCCCCAGTCTGCTCTCTTGCTGGTGATTCGCGACGAAGA
>CAYFUR010000172.1:0-1691 GCA_964346275.1 uncultured Candidatus Sumerlaeota bacterium | reverse complement strand
CTCCTGGATCTTCCCCCTCCAGCGGCTGATACATATCCACGTGTTCCGGGATCACTCTTTCTCCGAAATGCCGACGGCGTTTGAGGTATTCCCCCTGATACTCAGGCGGCATATCGGAGAATTGCGGAATCGTCGGCAGATCGCGCGGATAGGCTTCGAGAATTTCCACCTGGAGATAGGACATCGCGGCGATCACCTTTTCTCCATCGGGGCTAAAGCTTGCTCCCAGGAGAAAGGTTTCCCCCGGATAAGAGAACACGTTCATGATTTCCCGGCCCGTCTCCACCTCCCAAAGCTTCACATTATCGGAGTGCGAGGCGGTGAGAATGCGCGAGTTGTCCGGACTGAAGGACAGGCCGAGGATGTAGTTCTCGTCGCCGATCAGCTTGGACACGAGCCGCCCGGATTCCACTTCCCAGACTCGCACCGTGGAGGCGAACCCACCCGCAGCGCAGAGGGAGCCATCGGGGCTGAAGGCCGTCTGGAAAACATAGCCATCCTCCGGCTTGAATTCGCGGATCACGCCACCCGTTTCCAGATCGACGAGCAGCACCTCGCCCTCGTGAGTGCCGCGCAGGATTTTGCTGCCGTCGGGACTGATGGAAAAATGGCCGAGAAGGCGCGAGGTTTTGTCTTCCGTGAGAGCTTTGGAGGGGCCGAGATTGCGGACAAATTTCCAGTTGCTGGTGCTCCAGAGTTCAAAGTTTCCGTCTGGATCCAGCACCACCACGTGCTCGCCATCGCGGGTGAATTCCACCTGGTACGCGGCGCCAAGGCTTGCTATGAGCTCATTGGATTCATTGAGATAGACGTTGGCCTCTAAATCGCCATCGTCAATTTGGATTCGGAGTTTTCTGTCCGGCGAAATCGCCGTGAAGTGAGAATCGAGGGCAATCACCTGGCCATTGTGGCGCGTGATGTGGCGCCCCGTTCCCCGGCGCCAGCGGCGGTCGTAGTTATACCAGGACTGGCGCATTTCCAGCGGCGCGCTGAAGATATCGACGGCGAACTCCGGGTCGGTGCCGGGAATTTCCTCTGCCGCGACCTGCTCGACACCCTGGAATCTTCGGTCGCGCCGCGTTACAGGCCAGACATTCGAGGAAGCATTGGATGTCGAGAGCAGCCATTGGCCGTCGGGGCTGAACTCCAGCTTATAGACAATCGGATAAGCGTCGTATTGATGCACCATTTCGCCGCTCTTCGCGTCCCAGAGGCGGATGCTGCCCGCGTTGTCTCCGGTGGCGATGAGAGAGCCATCGGGGCTCCAGTCGATGGATTGGAGCCATGACGTTTCGTTGGGGATCACCTTCAGTTCTTCCATGGTTTCCACGTCGTATATACGTGCGTTGCGGTCCGTGCAGGCCGTGGCCAGCTTCGTCCCGCCGGGGCTGAAGGCGATATCCAGGATATTTTCCGGGTGCGTCGGGATATCGCGGAGGGGTTCCCGGGATTCATAATCGAAAAGGCGTCCATATATACGCCCAACGATGGCGATCGTCTTTCCGTCATTCGTAAAGGCGAAATCGTATTGGGCGACACCCTCTCGTGTGTCGAAAACGCCGATCTGTTCTCCCGTCTCCACGTCCCAGATGCGTGCCGTGCCGTCGCGGCTCGTCGTCACCACCTCTTCGCCGTCCGGATGGAACTCGGACCCCCGGAGGTACTCCTCGTGCCCTTTCAGGACACGGCGC
>CAYFUR010000171.1:0-3711 GCA_964346275.1 uncultured Candidatus Sumerlaeota bacterium | reverse complement strand
GGTCGCCCCGCGCCCGCCAGATCGCCCGGGTTGATTTCACATTGATGTGAAAACACCCGAGGGCAATGCGCTTGATCAGAGTGCGAACCGGACCATCTTTCATCAACAGAGCCTTCCTGGGCGAGGCAATCTTTCCACGAGAAGTCTGGTCCAACGCGGCGGGAAAATCAATGGGGGGATCAATGGGGGATTGCGAATCGTTCTGTCCCGGCACTTCCGCCACGGAACTTCTCAAAGAAAGGCGCCGGAACGAAGGCGTTCGTCCTCGCCTGGCGCGACGAGGCTCGATCAAAGCGGAGTCGGGTTCTCGTCCTCAAATTGCATGACTCAGTTGCAGGCGAGTGTCCGGGGGGCCGCTTGAAAGCTCGTCTCTTTTCTTTCCGAAAAACAACGACGCGATTCGTGTTTGTGCCCTTCGAGTTATTCGAAACGCCCCGGCAGCGAAGCCAGTTGTCCGCCGCGTAATGCACCACGACGAGAAACGGGGGGGGGCAGCTAAACGGAATCCGCCTCGAGGAGAGAGAGGGTCTGCGCCGCTCGTTGATCTTGATCTGCGCCTCCGGGGAAACCGCCTGGTTCGGCGGCAGTGTATAGACGGAGAAGAACCCGGCGGAGTGGCCCGTCAGGCGGTTGGTCGCCACCATGCGAATCCATCTGTTTATGCGGTCTTCTTTCCAGCTTCTCTTTCGATCCATGAGGTAAGCGCGCAGCGCCGCCTCCACCAGGGTCGTGCCGCGCCCCTGAAACGGATCGTAAACCAGGTCGCCGGGCCGTGTGAGCAAATCGATGAAGAAGCCGGGTAGCTCGGCCTTGTAGCACGCGCGATAGGAAATCTCGTGGAGCGAATGGCCCTGGCGCTGGCCCGCCGTCCAATACTCATTGGTGAAGCGCCGGACCCGATCCCCTCCCGCCTCCACGGTATCGACATGGGTCCGCGCATCCTCCGAGGGAAACAGGTCGCCGCCCTCATCGAGGCTGAATTCAGAAAGATAGTCTTCGACTTTGGAAATTGCTGTCATAGGGCGCGTACCGTACAGGCCGGTGGGTTTCCGTTCCTGGTCCTGTAATTTCCAATCTCCCCGCTTGTCCGCAAGAACACTCTTGCCAATCTCCGGGCGAGCCAGGAGTCTCCTCGGAAAACCCGCAACGAAGTGAGCGACTATGGCAGAGATCGACCGGCTGTTTGACGAGATGATCACCAAGGGGGCGTCGGACCTGCATCTTGCCGAGGGCCAGCCTCCCAAGCTCCGGCTCAACGGCGAGATGGCCCCTCTGGATCAGCATGGCACGCTCGATGGACAGCGCCTGGAAGCGATGATGCGGGAAATCTGCCCCGAAAAGCGCTGGGAGCAATACCAGCGCACCGGCGATCTCGACTTTGCCTACGCCTATGGCGCCCAGGCCCGCTTTCGGTCCAACTATAATCGTCACTTCGCCGGCCATGGCGCCGTCTTTCGCATAATTCCCTCGGATATCAAATCCCTCGAAGATATCAGCGCCCCCGAGGTGCTCCAGAGTTTCGGCTGGTATCGTTCCGGGCTGATCCTGGTCACGGGGCCTACCGGCTCGGGCAAATCAACGACCCTGGCGGCCATCATCGACCACCTCAACGCCAGTGCGGCGCGCCACATCGTAACGATCGAAGAGCCGGTGGAGTTCGTCCACTCTCCCAAGAAATCCACGATCGCCCACCGCGAAGTGGGGGTTGATGTGCCCAGCTTTGCCGATGCGTTGCGGGCTGCCTCGCGCCAGGACATCGACGTGCTTCTGGTCGGCGAGATGCGGGATCTCGAAACCATCGCCCTCGCTGTTACCGCCGCGGAAACCGGGATCCTCGTTTTTGGCACCCTCCACACCAACAGTGCCATCAAAACCGTCGACCGGATTATCGACGTGTTCCCCTCAAGCCAGCAGGACGCGATCCGCCAGTCTCTTGCCGTCTCCCTCAAGGCGGTCTGCGCCCAGCTTCTTCTCCGCCGCGCCGATGGACAGGGCCGCATCGCCGCGCACGAAATCCTTCTCCAGACGCTTGCCGTTTCCAACACGATCCGCGAAGGCAAGAACTCCATGCTGACCCAGATCATGATGTCCAGCCGCGCGCTGGGGATGCAGCTCATGGACGACTGCATCGAGCGTTACCTGGACCAGCAATGGATCGACGGGCGCGAGGCCTACATGAAGGCGCTGGACAAAGACAGGTTCAAGCATTTCGCCCCGGCTTGAATGGCCCGGCGCGTCTAGACACCGCTCAGAACGGCATGAAGATGCTTTCTCTTTCCGCTCCCGGCAAGGTGCGGGCAGCCACCACCAGGTCGGAGGCGGAGGGAAGACCCGCTTCGGCGACCTGAATCCGCCCATTCGACCCGAGAACGAAGGTCCAGGGCCGGGATGGCGCCTCGTCATCCGCCACGCCAAAACCCCTGGCAACCCACGACGCTGGATCCGCCAGCAGCGCCAGGCGCAGGTCCTCGCGCTCGGAAAGGCCGCGATTCGCTTCCACCCCTTGCGGCGTGACCAGCAGGACTTCCAGGCCCTGCTGGCTCAAGAACGACTGGTTTTTCCTCACCCAGCTTATGGCCGGCCGGGCAGCCGGTTTTGATGGCGAGGGAATGAAAAGCAGGACAGACCCCTTTCCTGTCGTCAGCTCCTCCGCGCTCACAGCGTTGCCGTTCTGATCCAGCAATTCGAATCGTGGCACGGGGCTTCCCACGGGCAGGGGAGAGCGCCTCGGCTCGATGGAAGCATTTCCGGGTGAGACGCTTTCCGGCGCGCGGGGCCTTGGCGGCTCGGTTTGAAGCGGTCCCTGGCAGGCTGCGAGAAAAAGAGTAGCCAGAAAGGGCATCAAGACCAGCGATCGGAGCATTTAGAGGATCCTTCGAAATCGGATACGCAGCAAATCCACAAACATCTTCAGTGAGTCTCCGAAAGGGCTGACCCGCGAGGCGGGCGAATTGATCCAGCGCACCGGCACCTCGACGATGCGAAACCCCTGCCGCCGGGCGAGGGACAGAATCTCCACGTCGAAGGAAAACCCGTCGAGATGCTGGTGGCGGAAGGCGTAATCCGCGGCCTCTTCGGTGAACAATTTGAAGCCACACTGGGTATCACGGATCCCGGGCAACACGATCACCTGGACGAACAGGTTGAAGATCCGCCCCATCAATTCGCGATAGAAAGGCTGGTGGACCTCGATGCGGCTCTTTTTCAGCGCCCGCGAGCCGATGGCGATATCGTATCCGCCGCGCCGCAGGCGTTTGAGCAGCTTGCCCACTTCCTCGATCGGCGTGGAATTATCCGCGTCGGTGAACAGCCGGTAGTGCCCCCTGGCATGGTGAAGCATGCCGTTTCGGATCGTGGCGCCCTTGCCCATATTGCGTGAGTTGCTTTCCACGCGGCCGTGGGGCGTGCGAAAGGCCCGCCGGGCGGTTTCGATGGTGCGATCCTTCGAACCATCATCCACAACGATCAGTTCCCAGGAAAACCGCTTCTTCGAGAGATAATCTTCCACGGCGTGGATTGTCCCTGTAATCCGCTCTTCTTCATTATAGGCGGGAATGATAACGGAAAGGAGCGGCTGGCGCGGCATATGGATTCCCAGGACAGGAAAGGAATGGCCAATCAAGCGAGAAAGCGTGGTCCCATTTTTCTCGCGGGGTCAAGCAAGGATGGGCGCCAGCCGTGAGCGCATCGCCAGCGATTTTGATAGGAATC
>CAYFUR010000170.1:0-4057 GCA_964346275.1 uncultured Candidatus Sumerlaeota bacterium | reverse complement strand
CGGTCTCCCACGTCTTCTTCGGATTGTCGGGGCGAATCCAGGAAAGGTGCTCGCAGGCTTCGAAGCCCCAAACGGCGAGGTTTGGAATGCCGGCGTCGGCGGCTTGCTGAATGGCCTCGGCGGGCTCGTGTTCGCGGCCCTCGGGGATTTTGAAACCCTGGATCCAGATTTGGGGTTCGGCGCCCGATTGTTCGCAGAGGCCTTTGAGGATTCGGCTGTATTCGCCGACAATGCTGACGGGCTGGCCGGTAAAAACCCAATAGGGATCGGTGCCAAAGATGTCCAGGTGGGGGAGTCTGGAGAACGGCTCCCAGCGGTCGAGGGCCTGGGACGGCTGGATATCGGGGAGGACGCAGAGGGCGTTGCGCAGTCCTGCTTCGTGGGCCCAGGTGGTCACGTGGCTGAGGAAATCGCAGAGGCAGTCGCGCTTGAAGATCTTCATCTGTTCGGTTTCTTCATCCGGCATTTTCTCGCCGTATTTTTCCTCGTAGAGAGGGCGGCAGTATCGGCAGAGACAGCCCCAGGTATTGGGCCGGCCGCCGATCCAGGTGGGGAAATAGAAGTGAGGCTCGTCCCAAAGAACATACTCCGCGCCTGTCCACGCGGCATCGGCGATCCATTCCTTCATGAAGTCGCGAAAGAGGGGATTATTGGGACAGGCGTTTCCGACGGGCTTTCCATCGTTGAGCAGTTGAATGCCTTCTTCCAAATGGGTTTCCACGAAAAGGGAAAAGGCTTCTCCACCGAAGACACGGCCCACGCCCCAGGGATCGATATAGACATCAAGCCCGGCATCCTTGGTTATCGAGACAATATCCTTCACCGTTTGTTTGCAAAAGGCTCGATCGTTCTCGCTGAAGGTATGGATGACTTGTGTGAATCCGGCCTTTTTCAGATCTTCCATGTCTCTCTTGACATGTTTGAGGATGCGGTTTCCAAAATAGGACGTTCCGATTTTCATGTCTATCTCCGGGGTGAGGGCTTGATGGGCGCGTCCGGCAGATTGATGGGCGCGTCCGGCAGCTTAATGGAACGCGCGGGGGCATTTGCTTTGCAATGGGGAGCAGTTCAAGCAAAAAGAAGCGATGGATGGCTGGAGTCGCGGATGAAAATTCGCTCGCGTCCCAGGGCCAAAAGCCCGCCGACGCCAGCATTGTTGCCCAGGCGGGGTTCCAGAAAATCGACTTGTTCGCTGCCGAAGGCGCCATAGTGCTCATGAAATTCTTTCTCGATGGCTTTCCAAAGAAGACTCTGATGCTCGGGGGGGTCGATGTGAACCATGACGGCCTGGGGATCGATAAACTCGGCCATTTCCGCGAGCAGGCCGCCGATCTTCTTGGCAAGCCGGTCCAGGCGGCGTTTGCTTCCGCGATCTCCCTGGTCCGCCGCTTCCATGACGGTTGCCAGCAGATTGTGGTCTCCGGATTTCGCGGCGGGAGGCTCTTCCCCACGGCGCGGCTCCATGGCGGAGGCGAAATGCTGGTTGATTGTCCGGCCGATTTCTCCCGCTCGGAAGTGGGCACCATGCCAGAAATGCCCGCCGACGATGATGGTGCCTCCGACACCGAGGGGGAGCGGGCCGCCGGGGAATGAACCACGGAGGAAGAGATAGATCATACTCTGGATGCGTTCCTCTTCGCTTTGAGCATCGAGCTCGCCAAATGCGGCGGTGTTTGCATCGTTTTCCACATAGACAGGTTTGCCAAAGGCCGCTTCCAGCTCATCGGCAAGAGGGATGTCGTGCCATTTGTGGTAAATATTGTTCAAGAGAACGCCCTTTCGGGCATCCACGACACCAGGACAACTAACGTAAATCAGGGTCGTTTTCTTGAAGGCCCGAGCCTTTTGTTGACGCATTTCTCCGATGAAGTCTTTCAGCTTTTCGACGATGGGTGCGCCGCGTTTGAGGCGGACCTCCTGGCGATGTAACTCGCGGTTGTCCAGGGTGGACAGGGTGCCAACGAGAGAGTGAATACCGACCTCGACCGCCAGCATATTAAAAGTATCGTAATGGACTTTGAGATAGATGGGGCAACGGCCCCCACGTTCACCGGACTTCCCTTTTTCCACTTCCTTGACCAGATCGAGCTTCAGCAGATGATTGAGGATATGGGTGATGGCCGAGCGATCGAGCCCGGTCAGGTCGGCCAGGCGGGCGCGGGAAATCATGGGATGCCGATGAATCTCGGCGAGAACAAGTGATCGGTTAATCTTCGAGGAAATGACGGTGTTGAGTTTCTTCATTAGGAACAGGGCTCGATCCGGCGATCTGTCTGGCTTCGTTGGATTTTATGAGGCGGGCTCATCTTCGCCGTGCGCCGGGAGAGGTCAATCCGAACGAGATGGGCCGTGTCACCAAACGTTCACAATCCCGCTTCCTTCAATATCTTGTTTGCGAGAAGAGTTCCAATGCTGAGCGAGGCCGTGGCGGCAGGGGATGGGGCATTGAGCACGTGGACCATGCGCCGGCCGGAAACGAGGCGGAAATCGTCTGCCAGCCGTCCATTGGGAAGAACAGCCTGGGCGCGCACGCCGGAGCCAGCGGGCTCGAGGTCATCTTTCTGAATTGAAGGAACGAGGCGTTGAAGCGCCTTGGTGAAGGCTTTTTTGCTTACGGATCGGCCGAATTCCCCAACCGCCGTTTTTCCGTATCGGAGGCCCATGCGCCAGAAGCCGGGGTAGGCCAGCATCGCCGCCAGGTCCGCCGGGGCGGCGTCGCGCAGGCGGTAGCCCTCGCGGGCAAAGGCCAGCACGGCGTTAGGACCCGCTTCGACGGCTCCGTCGATCTTTCGCGTGAAATGAACCCCGAGAAAAGGGAAGCGAGGATCGGGCACGGGATAGATGAGATTCTTGACGAGCGAGCGGCGGCCGGGGACGAGTTTGTAATATTCACCCCGGAAGGGAATGATCTGCAATGCCGTGCGCATGCCCGCCATTCGGGCAATTTCGTCCGAAAAGAGGCCGGCACAATTCACCAAGTAGCGAGTGGCCACGGTTGACTCAGAAGTTTCCAGAAGAATTCTTTCCGTGCGGGCACGAAGGGCAAAGACCTCATTGTTGGGAAGGAAAACACCGCCGAGGCTTTGGATTTCTTCGAGGTAAACCTGGGCAACGGCTTTGAAATCAACGATGCCCGTTTGGGAAACGTGGAGCGCCGCCAGGCCTTCTGCATGGGGTTCATACTGGGGAATCTCCCCGGACGTGAGCCAGCGGAGGTTCTCCAGCCCATTCGCTTTTCCGCGCCGTTGGAGTTCTTCCAGACCCTCGAGTTCGCCGGCGCGGGTTGCCACGACGAGTTTGCCGCAGCGTTCGTACGGGATGCCATATTCCTCGCAGAAGCGGTAGAGTCGCCGCCTTCCGCGCACGCAATTCTTTGCTTTCAGGGAGCCGGGGCGATAAGAGAGGCCGGAATGGATCACGCCGCTGTTGTGGCTGGTCTGATGGGCCGCCGGTTGAGATTCCTTCTCGAGCACCGCCACGCGGAGCGCGGGGCGCCGCCGGAGGATTTCGAGGCCGGTGGCCAGGCCAACGATGCCCGCCCCCACGATAGAGATGTCGTATTCTTTCTCCGGCATGGATCCTCCCGGCAAATCAAGGCCCTCACCTTGGAGTTGCGGTTTTCCCGGTGCAAGCATGACACTCGTTGGCTGTGTTTATTGTCGTCGTGGAAAGAACTGAGGAAAAGGAATTCCGTTTATGAAGGGTCTCTTAACCAGCGTGCCGAAGGATCTTCTCCGCGTTTTGCGGCCGCGCCCTACGCCGGGCGACATCCCTGGGACGTTGAGAGCAGAGGAGGATGCCGAGCCAACCCATGTCCACCTCATGGCTTACGGTTCCGATGGAATTCAGGAAAAGGACAACGCCACCCTCGACGATATTCGCGAGTGCATGGACAAGCATGATCGGATTTGGGTGAACGTGGATGGACTGAGGGATGTTTCGCAGATCGAGGAGATCGGAAAGTTTTTGGGATTCACGGGTTGGCGCTGGAAGACGTTGTGGCGACGTCCCAACGGCCCAAACTGGAGGAATACGAGGAGTATCTCTACATTGTTGT
>CAYFUR010000169.1:0-4394 GCA_964346275.1 uncultured Candidatus Sumerlaeota bacterium | reverse complement strand
TTCCCCAGCCGTGGTCCGGGCAAGCCGTGCTTGCTCGCGCGCCGAAGCATGGCTTGCACACTCCAGATGGCGTGGAAAATTCATAGGTCTCCCCTTTCCCCAATCGATTTTACTCTTCCCAGGAACAGTTTAGGACGCTTGGCGTGAAACGCCCATTTATTTTTCTGTGGCGCGGCTGTGCGGGGTTCAGCCCGCAAGCCGCCGCAATTCCGCCACGGCGCGTTCCAGCTCCCCCGCCAGGCGTTCCGGCGCGCCGCAGCGCCGGTAGGCCGCGGCGAGTTCCGCATAATACCAGAGCGTTCCTTCCCTCTTGCCGCTGAAGCGATCCCAGAGCGCCTCGCCCTGCGCGTGATAGTCGGCGATGAGGTCGCGCACGTTATGGAGCTTGTCCGCCAGGGAAACACGCAGCACCTCCGGCGCGGCCTGCTCGAGGGAGCGTATATACGCTTCCTTCCGTTGGCGCCAGGGCGGCTTGGGGTCTGTGTCCGCGTCCGTGCATCCTTCCACGATTTCCAGCACTTCCGCGCCAAAGCGCTTCGCGATATCCCGGCGCAGGGCGTCCGGGCCGCCGGAAAAGTCCGGCCCGATATCCTCGATGGCGTCGTGGAGGAGCGCCGCCGTGGCCTCCGCCTCCGAGCCGCCATCCTCGAGCACCAGCGCCGCCACCGCGAGCAGGTGCGCCAGGTAGGGGACGTCCTTTCCCTTCCGCCGGTGCCCCGCGTGGAGCTTCTGTGTATAGACAAGTGCCTGGCCAAAGCTGGGAGAGAGCATTGAAAACCTTTCCACGAAGAAATTCTCTCCATGCCAATCGGGCATGGGGGGCGGGGCAACGCCCTTTTTCCTGAAATTTCTTCTCGCGCCCGCCCGGGAGCCCCCGCTCATCTGTAACCGGTTAACACCTGCACAATAAGGAGGCCCAGGCCCATGGCCCTATTCAGACCCGTCATTTTCGTATTCAGGGGCGTGTTGAATTGGTTCCTGAATATCAACACCATTTGGGGGCTGCTGATTCTGACCGCGTTTGTTCTCTGCGCGGCCCAGCATTACATGCCCACAAAAACCAGCCTGCCCGCGTCGGTGCTCCAGCCCGGCGAAAACATTCTCGTGATCCAGGCGATGAACAAGGACGGGGAGGCGGAGGATTTCGAATTCACCATCACCCGCCAGGGGAAGGAGCTTGTCCTCGAGGAAGAAGCCCTGGAGGAAAGCGAAGAAGAGCCTTATTTCAAAAACGCGGAAATCATTGGCGACCGGGTGTTCCTGACCTGGGACCACAAGACCGCCGGCGATTATGTCGTCCGGATCGGGCGCCAGCAAGAGCTGGAGTCCGGCGCGATGGCCCCCGGGATGGAATCGCGCATCCCTATGCAATTGATGCATCGAGGGCGCAATATTCTCCGCCTTGTCTATACAACGGCGGAGGGCGAGGAGAAGGCCTGGGAGGTACGCCTGCCGATTTCCGACCGCGGCGTGTCCGTGCCGGAAAATGCCCTGGCCGAGAGCGACGAGCGCCCCTGGATTTCCTCGATCAGCCGCGAAGGCACGGAATACCTGCTCGGCTGGAATTCAAACATCGAGGGATCCTACCGCATGGCCCTGGCGCCCTTTGAGGCGGACCGCGACCAGATTCGCAATCTTTCGAGCTTTACCGACGCCGCCTTTGATTACGCCGAAATTGGTTTCGAACTGGCCCTGGGCCTGGTGGCCGCCATGGTGCTCTTTCTCGGCCTGATGCGCGTGGGCGAGGACGCCGGCATTGTTAACATCGTGGCACGCGTCTTCTATCCGGTCATCCGGTTCCTCTTTCCCGAGGTTCCCAAGGACCACCCGGCCAACGGCGCCATCCTGATGAACGTGACGACGACGGTGCTGGGCTTGGGGAACGCGGCGACGCCCTTTGGGCTGAAGGCGATCAAGGAACTGCAATCGCTGAACCCCAACGGGAAAATCGCCACCGATTCCCAGGTGATGCTGCTCGCTTATAATACGGCGGGGCTGGCGTTGCTGCCGACGACGCTGATCGCGCTGCGGAAATCCGCCGGAACCACGAATCCATTCGAAATCATCGGGCCCTGCCTTTTCGCCGGAACGGTGGCGACGATCACAGCGATCGTGCTGGCCAAGACACTGGGCCGCCTGCCGGTCTTCAGCGTCGCGGCGGCGGTTCGCGAACAAATCAAGGAAGATGAAAAACACGGCATTGCCGGAGATGCCGGCAACGAAAACAAGGAGGACAAGGAACAATGAGTTTCGCCGATTACTTCGTCCTGTTGATCGACCAGATTTCCCTTCTCACCATTCCCCTGATCTTTTTTGTGATCGTCGGTTTTGCGATGATCCGGAGGGTGAAGCTCTACGAGTCCTTTATCGAAGGGGGCAAAGAGGGCTGGGAAATCTTTATCATGATTCTCCCGTTCATCATCGCGATTCTTGTGGCGATCGGGCTTTTCCGCGCTTCGGGGGCGCTCGACCTGCTGTCCGACCAGATTTCGGAACTCCTGGCCCGGATCGGCGTGTCGCGTTCGGTCTTTCCGCCAGAGGTGCTGCCCGTGGCGCTGATGCGGCCGCTCTCCGGTTCGGGGTCGCTGGGCCTCGTGGCCGAGGTGATCGCCAATGATCCGGATTCCTTTGCCTCGCGCGTGGCCTCGGCCATGTTCGGCAGCACGGATACGACGTTCTATGTGATCGCGCTCTATTTCGGTTCCGTGGGGATCAAGAAAATCCGCCACGCCATGATCGTGGGCCTGCTGGCCGACGCCGCTGGTGTGCTGGCTGCCGTGTGGATTTGTAATCTGCTGTTCCGTTGATCAGGAGAAAGCCAACCGGGAGGGCGGGTGTTACTCGCCCGCGCCTTCCGGGCTTTCCTCTTCCACGAAGACGGCCGTGCCATAGACCATCAGCTCGGCCATGTTGGCGCCGATTTCCGAAGCGGCAAAGCGCACGCCGGCCACGGCATTCCCCCCCAGCGATTTCGCGTGGCGCACCATGCGGTCGACCGCTTGCGCGCGCACCTGGGCAAAGACCTGGGTGTATTCGTGGACCTCGCCCCCCACGGCGTTTTTCATGCGCGCCATGATGTCGTCGCCCGCGTGCAGCGCCCGCACCGAGCATCCCCGCGCCCAAGTGTTGCTCCACTTCCTCTTCCGGCAGGCTCCTGACGGCTGTTTCGACCATTTCCCTGATCAGTCCCGGCTCGATAAAGAGGCTTGGCGTCCCGGTTTTGGCTGTGTTTGTTTTCCTCGGGGTCATTGGCATGTCGTTCCTTGGTTGATTTTCGTCGACAAACCAGGAACTGCCAGTGGCGCCTCTTCACTGGCGCAAGTTACAGATTTTTTGGTACACTATCTAGCGCGTCTATACAATAAGCACAAGATGTTGAGAGAATACAAATGAAAACAATTTTGTATAGACGATTTGCAAGCGTGCGCAAGCACCCCTTTGTGCTGGCCCGCCGTCCCCAGGCAATCGTTTCGCGCTGTTGGATGGTGTTTGCCACGGCCTCCTCTTTCTTTTTCATAGGCGATAGGGTTTTCCGTCTGGAGGAACCGTCCCATTATCCCGGTTCCGTGTCGCTGGCCTTCCTTATCGTTGTCTGTGCGTATTTGTTACAGACGTTTATTTTCCTGAGGAATGTTTACCATGCCGGCGAATATCAAACGACGGAGCACAATCCGAGCCGTCTTCGGCGCGTCGTTTCCACTTTAATTGCCGTGAAATATGTCTATCTTCCGGGCAAATACGCAGCTTTGTTATTGGTTCCAGTATTAATAATCGCCTCGTATTTCGATTGCACCAATTTGATAGTGGCCATTGGCATCATAGGCTGGGTCTGCTTTGATCTCTTGGAAAGCCCTCGACGAGCCGGAATTCCCGCCTTTGATGTATGGCTGATTACAAAAGCAGGGCTGGTCGCGGCCTTTGTTTATCATCTTTTGCTTTCTTCTCTCGTGGCGGTTGCAACTCTTTGTATTTCATCCGATGAGCCCGTTGGGGCCATCTTGTTCACTGTATTAATGGGAATGATAGTCCTCAGTATGTATATTGGAATGTGGCCCTGGTTGAAGCGGATCCGCTTCATTTAGGCGCGCTTGCAAAACAATCTGTCAGAATATGGGGCGATGGCTTGCTTGTGTCCAGACTCCAATTATCTTGTCCTCCAAAGGAAATGTCCTTTCTCGATGCCCTGCCTTTGCCCGGTAGGCTACGAGGCGCCCGGCGATAAAGATGACGATGAAGAGGACGAGCGCCCACTTTCGGGTCTTTCCGTCTGAAAACTCTTATAATCCGCTCCGACCCTCACAAGCCCCGCGCACCCCCCCGCTGCGGTTGGCCAGGATGCCGCCGCTGCCTTCGCCGGATTCTGCGGGCCGCA
The DNA here is from genome assembly GCA_964346275.1 of uncultured Candidatus Sumerlaeota bacterium. GTDB lineage: Bacteria > Sumerlaeota > Sumerlaeia > SLMS01 > SLMS01 > CAYFUR01. The sequence goes on along the minus strand of CAYFUR010000169.1, from coordinate 22 downwards.
GCAGCGCCGAGGCCGGGACGAT
>CAYFUR010000168.1:0-4469 GCA_964346275.1 uncultured Candidatus Sumerlaeota bacterium | reverse complement strand
GGTCGCTCTCCGAGGAGGCAGAATCGGCTTCGAAACTCGAAAAAGCCTTGCAGTTCCGGTCTCGGGGACTTCCCACTTGATGGGTTGGCGGGTTTGCGCCAGACTCATTCTGGTCCTGAGAGAGATTTCAGAGGCCCTTCACTTTTTGGAAAATCACGAATTCGGTTCCCGGGGGCCAAAGCGCCGGGACGTTGGGAATTGAATCCCTCTAAAGTTGGATCCCGACTCTCCACATCGCCGCCGCTCATTCGCTCTTCTCGCGGCATTTCTTCTTCTGCCATCGCTTTGCCAGGCCGCCCCGGCGAGCCTCGCCGGTGATGCCGGGCGTGGTCTTGGGCTGTTTGGCCTTCTGCTGCTGGCGGTGGTGGTGCTGAGCGTGCTTTTCACCATGGGCCAGATGGCCGCGGCGAGCATCGGGCCGACGGCGCTGGAAGACCTGGAGATCCGCCAGTCCATCGTTGCGCGCCAGCTTCGCCGTTTCGTCAACCGGCTTCACTTTCTGGAGGAGCAATTCTCCCTGGCGGCGATGATCTGCACGCTGTCGATGATTCTGCTGGTCACGCGGCTGGCGGTGGGGCTGATCCCGGGCAATATCATGCTGGCGGTGCTGGCCGCCGTGGTATCGGCCTTTTTCATCCACCTGGCCTCTGTTGAGATCCTGGCGCGCAATATCACGCTGCGCTATCCGGCGCGGATCTTCGCAGTGCTGGTGCCGCCGCTCTATGTGCTTTCCCTGCCTGTCCTGCCGCTGGTGATTCCCCGGCGGCTCTTCCGGTCCTTCCCACGGAAACAGCGAAGCCTGGCCAGCGTGTCGGACATGCATCTGCGCCTGCTGCCGAGCCTGGGCGGCATCGAACGCCTGCTGGACGAAGAGGCGTTCGAACTGATCGGCTCGGTGCGCGAATTCGTCGAAGCCACGGCGGAAGACGTTATGACGCCGCGAACCGAGGTGGAAGCGATTCCCGACAACCTTTCGAGCAGCGATGTCTACGACCGGCTGCGGCGCTCGGAATACAGCCGCCTCGTCGTTTATCACGAGACCATCGACAACGTGGTGGGGACTCTGCTGGCGAAGGAAGCGCTGCTCCAGAAGCCGCCGAACCCGTGGTCCCTGCTGCGCAAGCCGATCTTCGCCACCGAGAAAACCCGCCTGCCCGAGTTGCTGCGCCTGATTCGCACCCATCGGACCCACCTGATCGTGGTTCTGGACGAATATGGCGGGATGTCGGGGGTGGTGACTCTCCACGATCTGTTCGAGATGATTGTCGGCCATATCGAAGACGTGGAGGACGAGGAAGAGCTGTGGATCATGCCGCTCGGCGATGGCACCTACCGCCTGAACGGGCGCGTGGAGCTTTGGGAAGTGAATGACGAGCTGAAGCTGGACCTGGACGAGGAAATCGCCCGCACGATCGGCGGCCTGGTTTTTAATACACTTGGACGCGTCGTGGAGCCGGGAGACGAAGTGGAAGCCGGAGGCGTTCATATTCGCGTGGAAGAAACGCGGAACAACCGGGTGGACGTGGTGCTGGTGGACCCAGGCGCACAAGGCAAGTCCACAGAAGCGGAAGGGAAGTGATCCGATGACCTGGGCACTCCATCTTCCCATCTTGATTTTTCTCGCCCTCGGGCTGCTGCTGCGGGTGATGACGATTCGTTTCGAGGGCCAGCACCTCAAATATGCGTGGGACTTCCTGGCCCAGCCCGGGGACGAAGAGGAACGCAATGGCAAGCGCGAAACGCTGTTCGAACGGATTGGCGTGGCCTTGCGCGCGGCGCGGCTGGGGCGCGTGGCGTCGCTGTTGATTCTGGCGCCGTCGCTTTTCTTTTTATTGGAAGCACTCCTCGGCGGAGGGGATTTTTTCGCTCTTTCTCTCGGGATCCAGGTCTTCTGGCTTTTCCTCGTCGCGATTGTTCTGGCGATGGTGGTGGCCACGATCCAGGCGTTTTTCCTCCGCGGGTTTTATCTGCCCCGGGGAGGGAAGCGGCGCCGCGAGGCGAAGGCCCGCTGGCTCAGCGAGGCGGGCAAGCCGATCCCCGCTCCCGTGGCGGCCGCCGCCCTGATGTGGGACTGGATTCTGCGGGTGGGCGAGTTGGTGCTCCGTAAGTTCGAACTGGAACGGCCAAAGGCTTACTTTCTGGAGCGCGAAGACGAACTGCTGATGGCCATCGGCGAATTCGAGCTGCGGGCTTTCGGCTTGAAAAAGGAGGAGGCTCTCGCCGGCGAGGACGGCGACCGCAGCGAACGCGCCATGATCCGGGCGATCCAGCGCCTCGATGACACGCTGGTGCGCGAAGTGATGCGCCCGCTGAACAAGGTGACTTCGATCTACCTGCCGAATTTCACGGCGGAGCGTTTCCTGAACGCCGCGCGCCGCACGGGTTATACGCGGTTTCCCTGTTACTATGACCAGTTGACGAACCTGATCGGCTATCTCAACGTCCATGATTTTCTGGACTCTCCGGTCCTGCCCAAGGACATCCGCAAGTATATCCACCAGCCCGTGTATATCCCGGAAGTGGCCCGCGTGGACGCCGCGCTGCAGGAAATGCTGCGGCGGAAATTGCAAGTCGCCATTTGTTTCGACGAGTTCGGCGGGTGCAGCGGCCTTCTCTCCCGGGAAGACATTATCGAGGAAATCACCGGCGAGGTGATGGACGAGTATGACCGGCCGGAAGAGTTGAAATGGATTCCCCGCAAGAACGACTACCTGGTGGATGCCTCGATTGATCTGGACGACCTGGCGGAGTCGATCGGCCTGGACCTGGAGAAAAAGAACTGCGACACTCTGGCGGGATACATCTACCACCGGCTGAGCCGGGTGCCGCGCCGGGGCGAAGTGCTCGAAGAGCAGGGGTGGCGCATGGAAATTATTCACATGGATAAACACCGGATCCAGAAGGTGCGCCTGCTGCCCCCCGCGGAAGAAGAGGGCCAGCGGCATTCCTCCGGCGAGCGCCCCCGCCCCACTTCCACGATGCTCTGGTAAGCATTCGAGGTTCTATGTTTCCTCAAATCCTGAAACAGTGGTTCTGGGATTGTTACGATCACCTGGGCCGGCTGCTGCTCGCCAACATGCTCCTGTTCTTCATTCTGGCGGCGGCTTTTGTCTATACAGCTCCCATCATTGTGGCGTTCTTCTCGGCGCTCACGGGCGGCCATCAGGTTCTCTTTCTGGCGGCGGCGTTTCTCGTTGTCGCGCCTCTGTCTCTCACCCTCGCGTTCGCGCCCTTCAGCGAATTCGCCCCGCTCGTCTCGAAGGAAAAAGACCCGAGAGTGCGAGTTTTCCTCCGGGGGCTTTGGCGCCAGGGCTTCCGCACGTGGCGCTACTTTTTTCTTGTTTGCCTGATTCTCGCCCTTTTGCTTGTCAATATCTGGTTCTATACGCTCAGCGGCCAGTTTCCCGAATCGATGATGATGGTGGGCTATATCCTGGCCGGGCTCTGCTTCTGGCTGGGGGTCGTTCTGGCGGCATCGCTGGTGCCGGGGATTCCCCTGCTGTTCCGGCGCGAACTGGGTGCCGGAAAAACCCTGAAAATCAGCCTCCTGGTTCTTCTGAAATATCCCGGGCTCGTCTTCGGACTCTTTATTTTTCTGGTCTCTTTGTGGATCATCGGAACGGCGGTCAAGATGGCCGGCCTGTTGATTTTCGCCTTCTCGGGAACAGCCATGATGCTCAACAGTTTTTATGACGTTGTTGCGGAATGGGAGGAGGCGATGGCGCGGGAAGCCGAGGAAAGTGATGACAAACGGCCGAGAACATGGAAAGAATTGAAAGACCAGGAAAAGGAAACGGAAGAAGAGCGCATGCGCCGCTCTCGCTATGAACGGACCTTCCGCGATATCATTCGCCCCTGGGAGGGATAGAAGATGGCCAACACGATTCGCAACGCCGCACCTTACTACGACTTGATCACATCGCCCGGCGATCTCGACTTTTATCTTCACTTCGCCGAGCGCATGGGAGGCCCGATCCTCGATTTGGGATGCGGCACCGGGCGCCTCGCCATTCCCCTCGCCCAGGCGGGTCACGTGGTCTGGGGAGTGGACGCATCCGATGAGATGCTGGCTCAATTTGAAAAGAAGATGGAGCAGCTCCCTCCCGATGTCTTGTCGCGCCTTCATGTTGAAAAGGAGGACCTGACGCGACTTGAAATCCCGGAAAAGTTTTCCCTCGCGATTCTTCCTTATCACACGTTCCAGTATCTCACCTCGAAAGAAGATCAGGCGGAATGCCTCCAGCGTATTTACGACCAACTGAAGCCAGACAGCCTTCTCGTCCTCGACGTGTTCCGCCCCCCTGAACAATTGGATGAATCCTGGAAAGAGGATTTCTTTCCGGCCAAGGAGTTCCACGATCCGGAGACAGGGCGGCGCGTTGTCGTGAAAGACCGCCGGCGGCGTATCGACACGGACCGGCAGATCATCTATCCGGAAATGGTATTTCAAATCACTCATCCCGGCGGCC
>CAYFUR010000167.1:0-4481 GCA_964346275.1 uncultured Candidatus Sumerlaeota bacterium | reverse complement strand
ACGGGAGCGAATGCGCACCCGGCGAGAAGAAGCACGGCACATGCTGGGGCCATAAACCTGGCAATTCGTTTCATTGGGTTGTTTTGTCTCCATGGGTAAAATCTACATAGCTCTCTGCATGAGTCATACCCTAATCCTTCATAATTCCCCCACTGAAGGCGGCCTGATCAAGTGGCCGCAGTGCATGTGGAAAAACCTCTGCAAGAAGGCAGGCGTCGAGGACCTCCGCATTCACGACCTGCGCCACTCATTCGCCAGCGCCGCCATCAACAGCGGCTCGACGCTCTACGAGGTGCAGGCCCTCCTCGGACACCGGAGCAGCGTCACCACCACCCGCTACGCCCACCTCGCCGAAGACAACCTCCGCCGCGTCAGCAACCGCATCGCCGACCACGTCACCGCCAGCACGCAGGATGACGCGGAGACGGGGACGGGGTGATGGGTGGTGCGATGACGGCAGTGTGAGGAGGAAAGATGGACAGACGGACCCCGCTTCCGGCATCGGGCGGAAGCGGGGCAAATACCCACTCTTGCGTCGTGATTTCTAGTCAGGCGCACTTTAGGAAGCAGCACCTGCTTTGGGGAAGGGCGAAAAATGAGCGTCGCATTCACAGCCCGAAAAGAAGCCCTACCGGGACACCCGAACACATCTAAACGATGAGCAGTCTTTTCTCTACATACTCAATTCCCTTTGGCGATAAATAAACCACTCGGTTCTTCGTGTCATAGTGGATTAATCCCTCATCATCCGCAACCGACAGAATGCGTTTTCTAAAGTTGGTCGAATTATTGTACTTGGTGGAAAGGATTAAGTCCTTTTCCTGCATCTTGTCAGGATGGCAAGAATACAAGACCGCCAGTACTTTCTCCTTCGCGGTCAGCCTGGGATCCAATACCTTGCGAATTCCAGCGACCTCCCAAACCAACGGCGTCGTTCTTTCGACGATCGCATCGACCATCTTCTGCGCATCATCTACCGTTACAGAATGAAAGAGCCTCACAAACTCTGCCATCACCCATTTAGCGCAGGCTACTACAGCCGCGGCGTCCATTTCGTTTGCGTCAACCTCACCACCCACATGGCCTACGTTTCGGTTGTTCCGCACTTCATAGAGCCAAATCAGACAGCGAGGGATTGTGATTCTTACAGAACGCGGATGCCGTGCTGAGGGTAGATTCTCGAGGTCCAAACACGCCTGCTTGAAGTTGTTTGGTTTTCCCGGAATATTCGAAGGCCAATTCCCTGATGTATTGGCAGATAGGACTGCCAGAGATACTTCGCAAAACCGTCCTCCATCCAACTCTGCGGCCTTCCACTTTCCCTCGCGAAATGCTGTGATTATTCCTGCATACTCTTTAAGAAGCTGTGTTCGAAGAGGTTCCGTGAATCCGCTTAAATACGATGTAGATGGGACTAATGACATCTATGACAGTTCCTCCGGTTCCACCGGACCTTTCTTATAGGCCCACCCACCATCGACCTTGGTTCGTTCGAAGACTCTCTTTTTCGTCAACCGTTGCAAGTGCCCGGAAATATCGCTCGACTTCGTTGAGCCGTAACCACGAGTGTGGAATTCGTCTACGATTTCACCGATCTTTTTGTATTCTTGAAGAACTCCCTCCTTCCGAAGTTCGAGGAGAATCATCTTGAACGGTGTGCCGGAGGAACGACGTTTCTTCTTGAATTGCTATGCCAGAAGGAGATTTAATCACGTTATCTCAAATGGGATAAGCTCCGATGGCAGTTAAACATAAACCTACGGGTGAAGTGCACAAGGGCGCGAAGGGTGGTCATACGGGATGCGGTTTCGATACCAGGGAAAATCCAGAACATTGGGTAAATACCTCAGAGAAGATCACCTGAGACAAAAACGGTTGTAAGAACTGATTTGTTGGAGGTAACCGGACTCAGCTCCCGTGCTGTCGTGGCAGCGCTACCCGCACCACAGTTGCCATTCTTACAATGGGAATCACCAGCGTAGCGGATAGGGCCACAGGACCATCCATGTCCATCGAAGATCGATTTTTCCCCGCTTGCACTGCCTGGTCTGGTGGGCCTGCTCGGACTTGAACCGAGAACCAACGGATTATGAGTCCGCTGCTCTAACCAATTGAGCTACAGGCCCACGCGGGCGATCCGTAGATTGGAGACCAATGCGCCGCGTTGGCAAGGCGAAAAGAATTTCTCCCCCCTCCTCGTCATCATCATCGTCCTCGTCATCGCACTGTCTGTGGAGGCCCGCGAGAAGAGACAAAGGAAGCCTCCCATCCGGTGTCCCGTATTCGATCTCCAGTTGGGATAATTGCCATGATCGGCCCTCACCCCCACTTCCGGCTTGCCTGGATTCGGCCTTTCCCTTTCACTGCTATTCTGAAAGGATGTTGCGCGGCATGACGATTTGCACAGGAAAAGCAAGGTGAGCGGCGGGGGCGAGGAAAAAGCGCTCGGGGCACCGCAGGATCCGACCGAGAGCTTTGTCTTCTCCTTTGAGGAGGAGGACGAGAAGCCGCCGACTCCGAGTTCCTCGGGCAAGCCGGTGGAGACGCGCTCGCTCGAGCTGGGCGACAGCCCGGAATTTGTCCCCCCCGAGTCCATGCCCCGCGCCGAGGGGCCGCGAATCGTGCTGCGCGGCGAGCTGGCCGAGGGAGGCCGCGGCAAGGTCTGGCGCGCCGTCCATGCGCCGCTGGGACGCGTTGTCGCCGTCAAGAAAGTGCACGAGCGCCTCTACGAGAAATTCAAGAAGGATCCCTTCAAACTCCACATGGCCGAGGGCCAGTTTTACCAGGAAGCCCTGGTGGCCGGGCTTCTCGAACATCCCAACATCCTGCCCATTTACGATTACCGCTTTGACGACGACGGGCACCCCCAGCTCGTGATGAAACTGGTCAAGGGCCGCCCATGGGACGAGGTCATCGCCGAGGACATGGCCCGGATGAGCGAGCTGGAGTTCCTGCTGCGCCATCTGCCGATCTTTATCGATATGATGCAGGCGGTGGCGTTCGCCCACTCGATGAAAGTGGTCCATCGCGATCTCAAGCCGTCCCAGGTGATGGTGGGCGAATTTGGCGAGGTTCTCCTCATGGATTGGGGGCTGGCGCTCTATACCGGCAACGAGCCTCCCACGGATGACGAGGAAGCGCGCAAGGCGCTGAGCCATCTGCCCACGCCCGCCACGGCCCGTTTTGGCTGCGGCACGCCGGCTCTCATGGCGCCGGAACAGACGCGCAACGACGCCTCGGCGATCTCCCCCGCCACGGATGTGTTCCTCCTCGGCGGCACGCTTTATTATCTGCTCACGGGCAAGTATCCCCATCCGGCCAAGGAATCGCACGAGGCCATTGCCCTGGCCCGCGAATCGAAGATCAAGCGCCCCGAGGTGCGCGCCAAGCGCCGATGGATCCCGCGCGAGCTGGCCGATCTCGCCATGGAGGCGCTCTCTCCCGATCCACAGGACCGCATTCCCTCCGTCACCGAGTTCATCGACCGGGTAGAAAAATACATGTCGGGCAGCAGCCAGCGGCGCGAATCGGCGGAATGCGTCGAATCGGCGGAGCAGGAGTTGGAGCTGCTGCGCGAGGGAAGCGCCGTCCAGGCACAGAGGCCGGACAGCTATCGGCCCCTCAGCGACTGCCTCCACTCGCTTTACCGGGCCGAAGGTCTGTGGCCCGATAATCCGCGCATCGGTCCCGTCAAGGACGACGTGTTGTGGGCGTATAGCCGCGCCGCGATGCACAACAACGATTTGCGGCTTGCGCGGACATTGACCAACCAGATGAAAGACACGGGAAGACGCGAAACTCTCGGCAAGGAAATCAGCGAAAAAGAATCCACTTTAAAAAAACAGGCCAAGACCCGGCGCTATGCCATTGCGGCGTCTTTCGGGCTTTTCCTGGTGCTGGTGATTCTGAGCCAGTTCTATACAACCGAGCTGCGCGAAACGAACGAGGAACTGGAGTCCCAGCGCGACGCGGCGGAGCGGGCACGCTCGGTCGCCGAACAGGCCCGCGCCGAGGCCCTGCGCGAACAATACTTCACTGTTCTTTCCTCCGCCGGCAGTTTCATGCAGCAGGGCCGCACCTCCAAGGTGCTCGACCTGCTCTACGACAAGGCGCCGCAGAATCTCCGCGGCTGGGAGTGGGGCGCTCTTCTTGCCAAGGCACAACGCGATGCCATGACCCTCTTCCAGGTTCCCTCCGCGGACATGATCCTCGATTCCACGTACAGCCCCGACGGCCGGCTGATCGCGACCGGCGATCGCCATGGCCGCCTCATGCTGTGGGATGCCTCCACGGGCGATTTGCTGGACGAAACCCAACTCTCCAAACAGCATCTGTGGCACCTCGATTTCTCTCCCGATGGCAACCTGATTCTCGCCGCATCTTTTGATCGAAACGCCTATCTCGTGGACACGGAGACGCTGGAGACGCGCCGTGTCCTGAAAGGGCACGAGGAGTACCTCCGGGGGTCCGAGTTCCATCCG
>CAYFUR010000166.1:0-4787 GCA_964346275.1 uncultured Candidatus Sumerlaeota bacterium | reverse complement strand
GAGTTGCTCGACGGCTGCAAGGTTGATGACACGCTCTATGGGCTTCCGTGGTATGCGGCCTCGGGTGTGACATTCGTCAATACGGCGATCCTGGAGGAGGCGGGCCTTCCTCCCGAGCCGCCTGAGTTCTATGACAATATGGAAGAAATTGCCCGTACTGTGAAGGAAGAAACGGGCAAATTCGCCATCTTTCCCATGTATACGGAAGCGGGCACATTCCGCCAGTTTCTTGTTGAAGCGGGGCTTCCTCTCCTCAACGAGTCGGAAACAAAGGCCGCTTTCAATACTGAGGAAACGGTCGAGATGCTCAAGTTCTGGACGGACCTTTACAGGAACGACCTGGTTCCCTCGGAGGCCCTGACCGCGACGCATCTGCGGCCGATCGAACTCTTCAAAACGGGTGATCTTGCCATCCTCGTAACCGGGCCCCAGTTCATCCGCAAGATCGAGTCGGACGCCCCGAATATCTACGAGCAAACGGAAGTGGGGCCGCTCATGCGCTGGAAGGGGCAGTACAACTACATTGTGGAGCTGCACGCCATGTCGGTTGGCCACGCGACGGAACATCCCGAACTGGCCGCGGAATTCGCCGCGTTTGTGACCAACGCGGAAAACCAGCTCGAGCTGACCAAGCTGACAACGATTCTACCGAGCCAGGTGGAATCGCTGAAAGATCCTTACTTTACCGATCCGGAAGATACCCTGATCGGCCGTGCGCGGCGATACAGCGCAAGTCAGGGAATACAGGGCAAAGTCTATGAGTCCTTTCCCGCGAACCGGAAGATCCTGAAAGTCTTTGATGAGATGGTTGAGGACGTCGCGTTGGGAAAAATGTCCGCTGAAGAGGGAGTGACCTGGGCTGAGGAGCGTGTGAATGAAATTCTTGCCGAATCAAAGTAAGTGGCGGCAGTGGAGCGCCGCCTACGTCTTTCTATTTCCGACGCTGGTGCTCATGGGGATTTTTAATTTTTATCCCATGTTCAGCTCGTTTTTTCTGTCGACCTGGGATTACTTTCCCAACAGCCCCAATAACCAGTTTGTCGGCCTGGGAAACTTCATCCGCCTCTGGAACGACTCGGCCTTCTGGGACGCTCTGGTGAATTCGGTGCTTTATCTGCTGGTGGTGCCGATGATCATCGCGTGCTCGCTGGGTCTTGCGATGCTTGTCGAGCCGCATATCCCATTTATCAACTTTTTCCGGGCCTGCTACTATATCCCCGTGGTGACGATGATGGTTGTGGTCGCGTGGACATGGAAGATGATTTTCAACACCGACAGCGGGCTTCTGAACCAAATCCTGGGGAACATGGGATTGATTAGCGAGGATCAGCCAATTCCATGGCTGACGAATGAAAACATGGCTCTCTGGACGATTATGACCATTACCATGTGGAAGGGCCTGGGATATTACATGGTCATCTTTATCGTCGGGCTGAAGGCGATCCCGAAAGAGCTGGTCGAGGCGGCGCGTATCGACGGCGCCAATCGATGGCAGAATTTCTGCAACGTCACGTTTCCGAACCTCTGGCCGACGGTCAGCCTTGTTTCGATCCTTTCGTCCATCGCCGCTCTCCAGGTGTTCGAGGAGATTTACGTCATGACGCGGGGGAAATTCGACACGTCGACCCTGGTCTACGAGATCTACGAAACCGGCTTTGATATGCAGGCCGGCGGCGGGCTGGAAATGGGATATGCCTGCGCCATGGGCGTCGTTCTTTTCGCCATGGTTTTTACATTCACCGCATTCGCCGTCCGCTTTATGGAAGGCGTCTATACAACCGACTAAGAAGATACACGGAACAGGTTACCGCATGAGTGAACACGAAATCCAGCCGCCGATCCTTAAGCCCCATGTGAAGGAGCGCATTGTCCTGGCTCTCCGCTACGTGGCGCTGATTGCGTTGCTTTCCATATTCGTCGGGCCCTTTCTTTGGCTGCTTTCCGTCTCCTTCCGGGGCAGCGGCAACATCTATTCTCTCGAGTTGATTCCCGACGATCCGACCTTCGAGAACTTCATCGAAACGTGGAGGAACTTTGGATTTGGCCGGGCATTTCTCAACAGCGTGATCGTGGCGGTGGTGCAGGTCGCCTCCAACGTCCTCCTTTGTTCCATGGCGGCTTATCCTCTCGCGCGCATGAAATTTCCCGGTTCGCGCGTGATCTTCCTCCTCATCCTCTCCACGCTGATGATTCCATTCCAGCTTTACATGGTGCCGCTCTTCATCCTGAGCTATAATATCGGCGTTGGGGATACACTGATCGGAATTGTGCTCCCCGCCGCCGCCGGCGCCTTTGGCATTTATCTGGTCAAGCAATACTATCATACGATTCCAAAGGATCTCGAGGAGGCCGCCCGTATAGACGGTGCCAACGAATACAGCATCTGGCTGCTGATCATGTTCCCCCTGACGAAGCCGGCCCTGGCGGCGCTCGGCATCTTTATTTTCGTCCAGAGCTGGAGCAACTTCCTCTGGCCGCTGGTCATTATCAACTCCCTCGAGAAATATACGCTTCCCATCGCCGTGGCGCGCCTCTCCGGCGCCTTCGTTGATAAGACCCAGTATATCGCCGCGGGATCGGTGATCGCCGTGGCGCCGATTATTGTGCTTTTCTTCTTCCTCCAACGCTACTTCATTGGGGGCATGACGCTGGGATCCGTGAAGGGGTAGGGTGGGGAAACGCCCAGGGTTCAGTAACTATACCAAACCACGTCGGCCGCATCCACGATGCGGTCGCGTGTTTTTTCCACGAACTGCGTTTCGCTCGGTGGAAGGGTTGGGACGCCGGACATCCCGGCGGCTAGACGGGCTTGCGGAACAATCGGCCGGGAATGGAGGGCAGTCGTCCGCCTATACTCAAGATCCATTCATCCTTCCATGTCGCGGAGGCACTCATTCTCGATGACGATCAAGATGACGAGGGCTGGCACCCTCTTTACGCCATCTCTTTCTGAAAACTCTTATAGACAGAATGATATGGAAACGAAAAATGAAAGACTCCCACCTCTCATTTGCCTCTCTCCTCCTCCTGTTTTGTATCTATTCGATTCTCCAATGATTGGAATCCAGCGTAGCAAAGTCGAACTCCAGGTCAACGACAAGGGGAAGGTGATCGGAAGCCCGGGCGTCGGCGGCCTGGAGTCCGGCGGAAGCGAGGGATGCCGGGTCTATTTCCGGTGTCCAGAGCAGGAAGCGATTTGCCGCAGCGGCCACACTGTCTGAATAGAACAGGAAATCCAGCCTGCCCGGTGTGAAGCGGCTGCCATCGCTTCGCCATGTATAGACATCGCGCCGGGCCACATGGCGGGGGAGGGCATCTGCGAGGGGGGTTCCATCCCAATCGGGGGAAAAGTCCGGGCCAAACTCTCCTTCGTTCTGGATATCCCCCTGGACCAGTGTTTGCACCTGGCGTTTCAGCCCGACGAAGTTCATGTCGCCGGTGATGACGAGTGCGGTTCCATCCGCCAGTGTGGCGTCTCCTCCCGGGGTCCGCAGATCTCGGACCCAGCTCATGATCCGATCCACTTCCGCTTGCCGGCCTTCGTCGTTTCCACAGCAGGGCAAATGGGCGTTCACGATATAGAGATCTTCGCGGTAACGGTCTTCCGGCAAATCCACCAGAATGCCCAGATTTCCATCCAGTTCGCGGCGCAGCGACAGCTGATGGCGGCTCACGACGATGCAGTCGGCGTTTTCCGCGGAATGCCAGTTCCCGCCGAGGAGATTCTCGATCTCCGTTTCCATCTCCTGGGCTGAATGGTTATAGATTTCCTGGAAACAGAAGACATCGGCATCGATGGCGGCATACATGCGGCGGAAAGGCGCGGGATCATCGAAATAGCCGTCTCGCCGGACGTTATGGCTCACGATGCGGAAATGGCTTTCCTCGTTTTTCGGCAGGCTCAGGGCCGGTGGGGATTCGGGTGCATCTCCCGTGAATGTATAGACAACGCCGCCTCCATCCGGCTGGCGATCGCCTAGTGGAGTCTCGTCCCGAAGCGCGAAAGAGAAAGAGCTGCCGGCAAAGGGGGCCACACCGGCAAGGGACGCACTCCGCTCGAAGGCCAGCTCGAAGGAGCTTCCGCTCACGGTGGGGGATTGCCGGACGCCGAATGGGAGCCATCTCGATGAATCGCGCTGCGATCCGTCCGCGGCATAGACCGTTGCGTTACCGCCGCCGAATTCCCATCGAAACTCCGCGCCGATGCCGCCTTCGCCCAGGCCCGTGGAATCGTCATCGTCCGCATCCACGTAAAGCGCGAGGCCCTGTGCCTCTTGAAGGATTAACTCCGTTCCTGTCTCAAAGCGGAAAAAGACACGCTCGGCGTCATGGGCCGCCCAGAGGCGATGGAAATCGATCTCCGAAGGCCCGCCGTCGCCCTCCGCGTCCACATGGAGCGATTCGCTGGTTGTCCAATCACTGAAAAGGCCATCCGGCGTGATCGCGAGCGGCTCCGCCATCGCGGCGGTGCCGAATAAGAAGTTGAAGATGACGCTGCTAAGAATTCGCATTCTGTTTTCCTTCTTTGATTCTGGTTATTGAGCAACGATCCGGCCAATCAGATGACCACGTAGCCGGACGGATGACATAGAAAACTCCGGCGGGAAGGCGACTGAAGCCTTCATTGTTCCTCAGGTTGGCCGACTTCGACGCGGGTTGTGTGGGGGCGGGAGAGTACGAAAAAGCTGAACAGGGCTAACCTCCAGAGGTTCCCCGATGTGTCCGGTTCGGACCCAGGTGAAAATGGTCGGGGTGGTGGGACTCGAACCCACGACCCCCGGCTCCCA
>CAYFUR010000165.1:0-4911 GCA_964346275.1 uncultured Candidatus Sumerlaeota bacterium | reverse complement strand
GTAACGCGGAATACAACAAACTGGCAGAGAAGCCGCGGCCTTCCTGGCCGCGGCTTTTTTTTCAAGGGAGCTTCAACTGGGGCTGATCCAGAATTTCCAGCACGCCCTCGGCCTCGGGTCGGGAGGCGACAAAGTCGGCGACGCGCTGGATATCCGCCGTGGCGTTGGAGGGGCAGGCGAACCAGCCGACCGCCTGGCGAATCGGCAGATCGCCCTCGGTGTCGCCGATGCCCGCGACGTTTTCCTGGCAAAGCCCCAGTTCGCCCAGCAGCCATTCGATGGCGCGGCCCTTGTTCACTCCACGCAGTGAAAGATTCAGATAATAGTGCGACGGGGTGATATCCAGCTCCGGGCGTCCCTCGCGGGCGAGAAAATCCTCGATCGGCGGGACGAGTTCGGGAAGGACATCGGGCTGGCGCGAGAAAACGGAGAGTTGGGCCTCCTTGCCGAATTGCATCACGGCCTGGGGATATTGGGGAAGCAGCTCGGTTTCGATAAAGGCGCGCACGGTTCGCAGGCCGAGAACCTTCTCCTCCGTCACCCCCGGCCCAAAGCGCGCCCGGTTGTCATCGAGGGTGTAGATCACGGCACCGTTCTCGCAGATGGCGGGGAGGCGGATACCGAGCATTTTCATGAGCGCTTCGACGTAGGGCTGGGGCCGGCCGGTGCAAAGCGTCATGGGAGGAAGCGCGCCCCGGCCATCACTGGCCTCTCGCATCAGATGGCCAAGGCGGGAGAGGGCCTCGGGATCGAAAGGGACGGAACCTTCGGACGTCAGGCAGCCATCGACGTCGGTAATGATCAGATCGTAAGCCATGAAGAGCCTTTTCCGGCAGATTGAAGCCCCATCAGAGCGGAGAAAACCGGCAGCTGGAAAGAGGAAAGTCACGGCGGCGGAGTCGACTTGGAGCGAGTCTGAAGGAGCGTATTGAAACCGATTGCCTTTTACTTCCGAGGAAGCTGGCGAACGCCAGCACTTGGCCCCACGAAGCGTGAAATATGGTCAAATACCACGCAACTTCTGAAAAATCGGGGAGAAGGGCGCAGACAATGATCCGATTGTAACCGATTCCAGATTTTCCATTTTTTTGATCCAAAAGCGGGTTTTTTAGGTTGCGGGTGAGAGCGCTTTATTGGATCGTTCCGGACAAGAGCTCGCCAGGTTTTGCTCTTCAAACCATTTTTTGGCCGTTTGGCTGAAAAGGAATCCACTGGAAGGTCTCGAGAGCGATTATGAAAACGAAAGCCTTTACCCTCATCGAATTGCTGATCGTGGTGGCCATCATCGCGATTCTCGCCGCCATCGCGGTGCCCAACTTCCTCGAGGCGCAAGTGCGTTCGAAGGTTTCCCGCGTCAAATCCGACCAAAGAGCCGTGGCCGTGGCCGCGGAGTCCTATTACGTCGATAACAATGTTTATCCTCCCAATGACGCCGGTCCTCCGGGAACGCCCTCCCAATTTCGTTTGAACCGGATCATCGTCTTCACAACACCGATCGCGTATATCACTTCCTTCCCCCAGGATCCATTTCTCCCCGGCGATACGGCCTCCCCCGGCGCCTCCCTCGACGCGTTCCAGTATTTCAACTATGACTATCGCTATGAAACCGGTTCCGGCGTTGCCGCCAACGAATGGTATAACTATCCGGAACCCGTCTCCTTCACGTCCTGGGGCTTTCTCGTCCGAGGCGCGGCGGTCACGCGCGATATCCCTGGCGCGATCATCAAGAGCTGGGGCCCCGACGCGGGCAAGGCCATGGGTCCGCCCCCCGGTCTCGACGTGGGCGATTCGGGGCTGGAATGGTCGGCCTTTTATCTGACCGATGACAACGACAACAACGACGGCCAGGGCGTGAATGCTTTCTACGACCCGACCAACGGCACGATCAGTATCGGCGACATTGGCCGCTATGTCGGCTCGGTGCCCATGCCCCAGGTGACGAACTAAAAGAGGTTCTCAACCTGTTCGACCGCAAAGGCCTCGAGGCAAAGCCTTGAGGCCTTCGCTTTGCTCCCTGAATTTCTTCCCTATACTCGCCGAGGATTATAAATATGCCCATGGGGGATGTCTCCGAACGTGTCCAGGCTCTGCTGGACCAGATGACGCTGGAGGAAAAGCTGAATCAGCTCAGCGCATACATGTTTTTCGATACGTTTTGGAATAACCACGGATCGACGAGCGGGGCCGACCGGGTGGCCTTTATCGAATCGGTGGAGCCCGGTGACATGATCCCGGAAAGCGGCCTGGGCTTTATCACGACGCAGCTGCGCGATCTGCCCCCGCGCAAAGCCGCGGAAATGGCGAACAAGGACCAGGATTATTGCCGCGAGCATACGCGCATGAAAATCCCCTTGGTGATTCACGACGAGGGTCTCCACGGGCTTATTGGCAACGGCGCCACGGTGTTTCCTTCGGCGCTGGGCATGGCGGCCAGCTTTAATCCCGAGCTGTTTGGCCGGATTGCCACGGCCATCGGACGCGAGGCGAGGAGCCGCGGCGTTCGCCAGGTCTTGAGTCCGACGGTCAATCTCGGGCTGGATCCGCGATGCGGGCGCACGGAGGAAACCTATGGCGAGGACCCCCTGATCGCGAGCCGCATGGGCGCGGCGTATATACGAGGAGTCCAGGGCGAAGGCGTGATTTGCACCCCCAAGCATTTCGTGGCGAATTTCGAAGCGGAAGGAGGCCGGGACAGCTGGGCCGCGCACTTTAGCGAGCGCATGATGCGGGAAGTGTTTTTTCCTCCCTTTGAGGCGGCGGTGCGGGAAGCCGGGGCGCTCTCTCTCATGAATGCCTACAACAGTATAGACGGCGTGCCCTGCGCGGGAAGCCACTGGCTGCTGACAGAAATCCTGCGCGATGAGTGGGGATTCGATGGTTACGTGGTTTCGGACTATGTGTCGGTGATTCTTCAGATGAAGGTCCACAAGACGGCGGCAACAATGGAGGACGCGGCGAAGCACGCTCTGGAGGCGGGGCTCGACGTGGAGCTCCCCCGCTTTGAATGCTTTGGCGAGCCGCTCCAGAGGGCCGTGGAGAACAAACGGGTCTCAATGGATACCATCGACCAGGCCGTCGGGCGCGTTCTTATGGTGAAGGAGCGCATCGGGCTTTTCGACGACGACCGCGCCGACGCGGACGAGGCCGAACGCCTGGCGGACTGCGAGGAACATCGCGGCCTTGCGCGGGAAATGGCGCGCCAGTCGCTCGTGCTGCTGAAAAACGAGGGGCGGGTCTTGCCCTTTGGAGAGCGGATTCGCTCCCTTGCCGTGATTGGTCCGAATGCTGATTCCATCGAACTCGGCGACTATACATACGATCTCTATACGAAAAACGGCGTGGTGACGCCGTTGGCCGGGATTCGCGCCGCCGCTCCCGAGGGCGTAACCATTCATCATGCGGAAGGCTGCGGGCTTTCCGATGACAGCGAGGCCGGCTTCGAGGAGGCCATCGGCCTGGCGAAAGAGAGCGACGTCGCCGTGATGGCCATGGGCAGCTCGGTGAAACTCGCGGGCGAGGCACGCGACCGGACGGACCTGGCGTTGCCCGGAAAACAGGCGGAACTTATCCGCCGCGTGGCCGATACGGGAACGCCCGTCGTTGTCATCATCGTTTCCGGCAGCGTCCACACGTTGCGGCCCTGGATCGACGACGCCGCCGCAATTTTCCAGGCGTGGTATCTCGGCGAGGAAGGAGGGACCGCCATTGGCGAGGCGCTCTTTGGCATGACCAACCCCAGCGGAAAACTGCCCATCACTATTCCGCGCTCGACGGGCCAGTGCCCTGTTTACTATTTCCACAAACCCTCGGGCCGGAACCACAGCTACAAGGAACTGGGACAGCAGGGGGCCGTGGAATTCCCATTCGGCCACGGCCTCAGCTATACAAAGTTCGAATATACAGACCTGCGCATCATGCCCCGTAAGATGATGCGTGGCGGAAAAGTTCAGGTGGGGTGCACCTTAAGGAACTCTGGCCGGCGCGCTGGCGTCGAAACCGTTCAGCTCTATCTCCACGACCAGGTCGGCTGCGTCGCCCGGCCCCGCCAGGAGTTGAAAGACTTCCAGCGCGTCGAACTCGAATCCGGCGAAAGAAAGAAAGTCACCTTCACACTCGCGTCGAAAGACCTGGAATTCTATGGACCCAAAATGGAAAAGGTCCTGGAACCGGGCACGATTGAAGTCATGATCGGCAGCTCCTGTTTGGATATCCGCGCGGAGGGCGAGTTTGACATCGTCTAGCCGCCGGAGCGCTGGATCGCCTCGGGCCCATCGAAGTGGCCATGATTGACGGCTTTGCTCACTGGCCAGGCCTCGAGTTTTTCCTCGGGATAAGGCTGGAGCAGAGCGAGGCGCTCTTCGTCGGCATGGTGGCCCGAATTATCGAGCCATATGGGAAATTGATCCGGCTCGAGAAAAACCGGCATGCGATGGTGCAGCGACGCCATCAGCCCCTCCGATGCCATTGTCGTCACAACCGCTACCGTATTTGTGCCGAAATATGGCGAGAACGTATAGACACCCGCAAAGGCCGCCGGCTCTCCCCCGCGCCGCCGGATATAATAAGGCTGTTTTTTCCCTTTCGGCCCGGTCCATTCGAAAAAACCGTTCATCAAAACCAGGCACCGCCGGCCTTTTTCCAAAGGATTCTTGAAGAGGGTGGACGAAGTGATCGTTTCTGATCTCGCATTAAAGGTCTTGGTGAATTTCCGCTGGAACTCGCGCGCTTTTTCTTCATCGCGAATGCCCGCCGGAAGAAGCCGCCATACCATGAGTTCGTAGACCGGCCGTCCTTCTTCGAGGCGTACTGTGGGCACCATTTCCCCGGGACAGAGGTTGTAGGCTTTGCCTGGTGGATCGTTGCGCCGCTCAACCTCGCCGTCGAGATAGGGTGCAATGTCTTCGATGGAGG
>CAYFUR010000164.1:0-4987 GCA_964346275.1 uncultured Candidatus Sumerlaeota bacterium | reverse complement strand
TTTTCCCGGGAAAAGAAAAAGCCCAGCCAGCTGGAGTCCTTGATTGAGAACACAATGTACACCATTCTGCGGGATGCTAAGAGCGAAGATCCCGCCCATGTTCTTGCCATCGGGAAAGAAAAGTATATACAGGATTGTATCGAGAGTCTCGACCGGACCAGTGCCCAGATCCCCCAGCCGCTGAAGGGGGTTCATTACGTGGTTCATCGCAAGAAGAATCACCCCCTCGGCGATGTCAGCTTTTACTTTCGTGTCAGCGGGGACTCATCGATCTTCAAGCATTATAGCACGATGTATCGCCTGAATGGCGTGCTGGGAACGGACGGCAAGCATCTTGTCTATATCACTTATCGCGAGTCGCAGTTTACCAATGCGCAAAACCTCGCTGAACTCTTTAACAGGGATATACAGGTTTTGCGTGAATTTCTTTTCGAAGTGAACGGCCTGCTGGATGTTTACCGCCACCAGTTGCGCAAGGAACTGAATTTCCATTTTCACAATCTGGAGGAGTCCCCCCCGCCAAGCAGCGAATTGATTGGAGAATTAGAACAGCTCGGATTCAAACCCATGCAGGAGTAGAGCCGGTTCGGATCACCGGCCCGGAATGGAAGCGGCCAGCGGTCCTCTTCTCCTCCGGGTGCTTCTTACGAGCGGGCCAGAACGGCTTTTTGATACCACGCCCAGAATTCCTTCAGCCCTTCGCGCACGGATGTTTGAGGATTGTAGCCGAGCAGGCGGCGGGCCTTGTCGACATTAGCGAAAGTGACTTTCGGTTCACTGGCCGGCGCGGCGACGGAATGACTGCGGACCTTCTTATCGAGCAGTTCCTCCAGGATGGAGACGAATTCGTTCATGACGATCGGCTCCCCGCGCCCCAGATTCATCACTTCGTATCCCATGGGCTTGTCAATGGCGGCAACAACGCCCTGGACGATGTCCTCAATATACGTCCAGTCACGCCGCATCTCCCCATTGTCGAAGAGGGTGATTTCCCGGCCCTCCAAAAGGCTTTCGAGGATGATATAGGGCATCATGTCCGGGCGTCCCCTGGGCCCATAGACATTGAAGAAACGGAGGGCGGTGAAATTCATGCCGTGCATGTTGTGATAGGCATGGCCGAGAACTTCCCCGGTTATCTTCGATGCGGGATAGGGGGCCAGGGGGCGGTTCGCCGGATCGGATTCTTCAAAGGGAATCTTGTCTGTCTGTCCATAGACGGAAGAGGTTGATGCGAAGACAAAATGAGGGACTTCGGCTTCCCGGGCTGCCTCCAGCATATTGGCCGTGCCGACAATATTCGATTGGATATACAAGTCCGGCTCTTTGACGGAATAGCGCACGCTGCCCATGGCGCCGAGGTGGGCCATGACGTCGGGGCGGACATAGCGCAGCAAGGCCATCATCGCGTCCCGGTCGCGGAAATCCTGTTCGACCAGCCAGAACTGGTTGCCTTCTGGAAAGGGGGCTATATTGGCGCGTTTTCGTTCCGGATCGTAATAATCGTTGAAGTTATCGAGCGCGACGACTTCGTCGCCGCGGGCGAGGAGCTTTTCGCAAACCGTGCTTCCGATAAAGCCGGCGGCACCAGTGACCAGGATTTTCAACGGCGAGCCTCCAGGAGCGGGAATGGGCACGAGGAAAACGGCGGGCGCGTCAACCGGGCAAGACCTTTCCCGAGGCGGGGTCAGATTCTTTCGACTCGATCCATTGGAATATAGCCGGTGCGGCCGTCTGCCATTTTAAAGCGAACAAAGCCGCGCTGGGGCGATTCGGTGAGTTCCAGCACGGTTCCCGCGGGCAATTCGAGTTGGGCCTGCGAGTCTGCGTTCGGCTCGCTGCGCGTGATGGTTTGATTCTCCAGAACGACAGCGTCCGCGCTGCCTGCCCGGTAGCTGTGGTTAGCCCAGGCCACGCCCCCCGTGAGAAGCGCCAGCCCAAGGCACCAGCCGAGGATGGCTCCCCAGTGGCCCCGCTGGTCACGATCCTCGGTGGTGACGATGCGAGCCACCGCAAACCAGAGCAGTATGTAGAAAAACTCCGCGAAAAGAATCCAGACGGATGGTGAGGTGGTTTCAAACACGGATTCGATGAACTGGGTTTGAAAGCCTTCATCTCCTTGATTGGTTGCGGGCGAGATGACTTCCAGGCTTTTCCGTGCACGTTCGTAGTTCGGATCGAGACGCAGCGCACGCTTGTAATAGAGAACGGCGCGGCCGCGATCGCCGCTTCGATAGGCGGCTGTTCCCGCATTCGACCAGACGGCGGGCGTGACAAAGCCCGACTGGGCGACCCGGACGTATAGCTCCATCGCTTCGCGGGTGTCTCCCCGCTCGAAGGCCAGGTGGGCTTTCTCAAGGCGCTCGTTGGCCGATTCCAGATCGGTCACCGGTTCCAGAAGGGTTCCCTGGGCGGAAGCCAGGCTGCCCGCCAGGAAGAGAAACGAAAGCCCGAAAAGAAGAACCAGGCGGCGTATCATACCGGCTCTCCTCTCGAGCTGAGATCCACCAGCAGGCCCTCCGCCTTGTCGATCGCTGCCTGGCGTGATTCGGGGGTATCGGCGGCGGGGGAGTAGCGCATGGTGTCGCAGTTTTCCAGGAATTCCTGAAGGTGGGCGCAGGCTTCTTCCGAGTAGCCGCGGCGGCGCAAAGCGGAAATCGCTTCCTCCGCCGTGAGGCCCTTGGCCGAACGGCGCAGCAAGGTGGCGATATACGTTTGGATCCCGCTGGCCAGCGTCGCGTAGAAATCATTTCGCGATTCTTTGTCAATCGCCTGGCGGGCTTCATTGAGGGCATTGGTGGCGGAGCGGCGCGCCTTGCGCGTTCGCGCGGTTTCGCTTTCCTGGAATCCTCTGCGGCGGCGGAGGGCCACAAAGCCATAGCCCAGCGACGCCAGGGCGGGGATGATCTGTGCAATCCAGAACCATGGCGTCATGTAGAAACTGGCCTGGCCCGTGAGGCTGCTGCTGGTCAGCGGGCGCGTTTCGATGTAAGCGACGTCCTCGCCCAGCACGCGCGCCTCGGCCCTGGGCGCCGCGGCGCTTCCTTCCGGCTGCCCGGCTGACGAGCGGTTGCCCGCCACT
The DNA here is from genome assembly GCA_964346275.1 of uncultured Candidatus Sumerlaeota bacterium. GTDB lineage: Bacteria > Sumerlaeota > Sumerlaeia > SLMS01 > SLMS01 > CAYFUR01. The sequence continues at coordinate 1,908 of CAYFUR010000164.1, read as the reverse complement.
TGAATCGACTCGGAATCCACCGAGCTCACACGGAGCGCCAGCGGCTCCGTTTCCACCGTTTTCTGTTCACCGGTCTTTGGATTAAAGACGGCGAAGGAAAACGAGGGTATAGACACTTCGCCTGGTTTGAGGGCCTGGAATACGAACTCGAACTCCTTGCTGGAGAGCAGCATCTCGCGGCGCATTTCCGTGTTCGACCGCACCTGTGTGTCCACAAGGGTGAGGTTCTCCATCCTGGGCAATTCGGGCTTGGAAAGCAGATCGAAGAATCCTTCCCCGCGCACCGAGATCGACAGGCTGGCGAGTTCCCGCTGAGGCACTTCATCCCGATCCAGCGTGGCGTTGATTTTCGCGCGGCCGACGATCTGCTGCAATGCCTCCGCCGGCTTGGGCGGGCGCGGCTTGACATCGATTTGCGCCATGCGGATCGGCAATTCGGCGGTTTCCGAATTGCGCATCGGCTGGACCATGCGATTGAAGAGATCGTCGAAGTTATCGCGGTTATATCGCTGCTCCACGGGAAGGCTCACGCGAAGTTGAGGAGCGTTCAGACGGAGCGTTCCGGTTTTCGTCGGCACGGCATAGGCACGAAACAGCTTGGCCCGCTGGAAGGACTCGCCCGCGAACTGAATGCTTTCCCATTGGGGCTGCTGGTTGATGGTGCGCTGATTCACCACGTCGGGGACGATGAAGTCGTTTCCACTGACGTTTTTCGTGACGGTCCACTGAATAAACTCGGGGAGGATGGGATCGCGATAGACATAGACGTCGATGGGCATGGCCTGGCCTTGGTAGACCTCGCCGGGGTACTCGATGCGGGCGAAATATTTATTTTTCAGCTGGCGGTTGATCGTCGGGTTATCGGTTTTTGCGGAAATAATTCCTGCGTAATCTCCATCCACTTTGGGGATGCCGGTCACGCGAACGGTGACCGGGTCGGTCTGATACCAGACGCCGTTGATGCGAACGCGCGATGGATCGATGGTGTATTCGCCCTTTTCCACCGCCCGGAGTTCGAACTCGTAGGAGATTGTCTGTGTGTTCCGGCCCTGGATAAACTGCATGCGGATCGACTGATTGGGGCCGCTGAGCAATTCAAAGCCGCCGGTTCCCTGGAAAGACGGCCAATCAAATTCCTCCGGCGAGAGGTTCCCCTCGAGAACAATTTTGTAGGTGAATTGATCCCCCAGCACGACTTCCGCGGGAACCGCCTGCGCGCGCAATTCCGTCCCCGGCGGCAATGGCCTGTCGGGAAGGGCTTTTTGATTCTGATCGATGTTGGCACTTTGCTGGGCTGTGGCAGAGCCCCCGGCGAGTAAACACACCGCCGTCAGAATCGCCAGGATATATACGAATACTCGGTTCATCGCTTACCAGTCTTTTTCCGGCTTGGGCCGATTGGGAGAGATCTGGCCCTTGCGCAGAATGATATTCTTGTCGTCTCCCAGCAGATTGAGCAACTGCCTCGCCTGTTCCTCGGAGAGCTCCGGCGGACGCTGTTGTTGCTGAGGCTGCTGGCCTCCCTGCTGTTCCTCCTGCTCTTCTCCCTGTTCCGGCTCTTGCTGTTGCTGGCCCTGCTGTTGTTGCTGGCCCTGCTGTTGTTGCTGATTTTGCTGGCCTTGTTGTTCTTCTTGCTGCTGCCCTTCCTGGGGCTCTTGCTCCTGCTCGCCCTGTTGTTGTTCTTGCTGTTGATCCTGCTCGCCTTGCTGGCCTTGTTGCTGCTGCTGCTGTTCGCCGCTTTCTCCCTGCTGCTGTTGTTGTTGCTGCTGCTCGGGAGGGGGCGGTTCGCTCTGGCGGCGGATCAGGTTTTGCACAATGGTTTTGTTCCGCTGGGCGTCGGAATTATTGGGGTTCAGGCGCAAGGTTTCGTTAAAGGCATCGAGGGCATCCAGCGCATTGCTCATGAGC
>CAYFUR010000163.1:0-5045 GCA_964346275.1 uncultured Candidatus Sumerlaeota bacterium | reverse complement strand
CCGAAGCTTCGGCGTGAACGGATTGGAACTGCCGTCTGCTCCAGCAGCCTTCGAATCCCCTGTTTCCGCCAAGCTAAAAAGCTTAACAGGCCAGCAAGAGGAAATCTCTTCCTCCCGCGAGCCGCGTCTGGTCATCTGCCGGGGATCCACGGGGCAGATCCGGCTCGACGGCCACGAGGTGCGCTTGACGCGGCTGCAATTCCGCCTGCTGGAGTTGCTGGCGCGCCAGGCGGGGCGAGGCGTGCCCTACGAACGTATCGAGCGTTACGTGTGGGTGGATGCCCAGGTGGAACGCCAGCAGATTTCTTTTCACCGGGCGAACCTGGAAAAGCGCCTGGGCGAGCAGGCGGGCGTGAAAGAACCGCTGATCGAGACCCACGCGACCTGGGGGTTGCGCTTGCGGCTTGAGAGAGAAGACGTCTTTTTCGAGGAAGAAACGCCGGAACCGGCGCTTCTGGAGCGCCCGGCGGAGGTGGTGCCCATCAATTTCATTGCGAGGGAAATCTGTCTTTAGCTAGCAAATGGGTCCTCCGTGCAAAGCGGAGAGAGACCGGAGACAAGAAATCATGCTGCACAGCCGGGATAAACGAGTGGGCGAGGCGGTTCGCCACGCGCTTTCGCACCTGTTTTCCGAGGAAATGGCCGATCCGCGCCTGCCGTCGCTGGTCACCATCACCCAAGTCAAAATGAGTAAAGATTTGCGCCATGCGACGGTGTTTTATAGTCAGTTGCCCGATGACGATGAGGCGCTGGAGAGCATGGAGGAGTTGCTGGAAGATTCGAAGAATTACCTGCGGAGCCGGGTCGCGGAGGAAATCAATATCAAATTTGCCCCGGATTTGTCCTTTCGCTTTGACCCTTCGGAGCAGAATTATCAGCGAGTGAATGCTGCGCTTCAACGCATCCGGCGTAAGGATGAGAAAAAAGATTCCGAGTGAGCCGGTTTGGCAATAATATGGCGTCCTGATGCGTGAGGGTGTGAGTTGAGCCCGAAGCAAACCGATTTTGTGAAAACTTTCACGAGACGCAAAGTCGATTGCCACAAGGGTTTGCTCCGCCGCAGGCTGTTCGCCCAATTTATCGAGGCAGGTTTGCGTGGAGTCGGTTTACCGGGATTTTCTCAAAGACGATCTGGCCCAGGTGAAGTCCTACCTGGACAATGCATTGCAGGTAGAGGGCGATTTGATGAACCAGGTCGCCCGCTATGTTGGCGGGCTTCGGGGCAAGCTGCTCCGGCCGGCAATTCTTTGCCTCTCCGCCCGGGCCTTTGGTTACGAAGGTTCCGAGTATTATCACTCGCGGCTCGGAGCCTCTCTCGAGCTTTTCCATGTGGCGACGCTGCTCCATGACGATGTCATCGACAAGGCGGCGCTTCGCCGCGGCAAGCCCACGGTGAATTCCCGTTGGGGCGACGATGTGGCAATCCTCATGGCCGACTATCTCTACGCCACCTCTTTTGATTACGCTCTCCAGGTTCTTGATCCCGCGATTGTCAAGGTGCTCTCGGAAACGACGCAGCGCATGACCGAGGGGGAGATGTATCAGATCGAAAAGCGGGATAGCTGGCTCAGTGTGGACGATTATTTTTCCATCATCCGGTCGAAAACGGCTTATCTCTTCAGCGCCTCCGCCGGTCTGGGAGCAATGGTGGCAGGCGCGGGCCCCGAGGATGTGAAAGCGATGTTCCGCTATGGCCTCGTCTTCGGCATGGCGTTTCAGATTACCGATGACGCGCTGGACTACGAAGCCCAGGGTGGCCAGTGGGGCAAGCGCGTGGGCGCCGATCTCGCCGAAGGCAAGCAGACGCTCCCACTCCTCCACACGCTTCAGAATGCGGACGCCCAGGACCGAAAAACGCTTCTCGCGGTGCTCAGCGACGGGCGGGACTTCGATACGGTTCACGGCTACGTGAAAAAGTATCGCGGCATCGATGCCTCGTTGGAAAAAGCAGCGGCCTTTTCCACGGAAGCGCAGGAAACGCTGGAGCAATTCGAATCGAACGAGGCGATTGAAATCCTGAAACAAATCACCGACGGGGTGCTGGCGCGACAGAGCTAAAGAGGCTCATCCACAGGAGTTTTCAGAAAGAGATGCCGGAAAGAGGGCGAGGACGCTCATCCTCGTCATCTTCCTCATCCTCATCCTCGTCCTCTCTTCCTCCCATGGGCTGCTCCCGCCTCTATTCGCGGCGGCCGTAATCGTCGTCATACGGTCCCTCATACTCGTCGGGAGGGTTTTCCCATGGCGCCTGTTGGTTCCACGGTCCGGGCTGATCCCAGGGGGCCTGTTGCTGGCCTTGCTGGCCGGGATATTCCGCGCCAGGAGGATAGGCGGGAGGATAACCGCCGGCGGCGTATTCCGGAGGAACGCCGCCCGTTTCAAACAGCGCAGCGGTCCGCCGGCGATTATAGAAGAAGAGAACGCAAATGGGATAGATGGAGTAGCAGAGAACGGCGCATCCCGCCCCCAGGGCCATGCCGATAAACGTTGCCGCGGGGGACATTTCGTTATTCGGCATCTGCTGCTGGATCATGGGGCCCATGATGACGATCTGGACGACAACCGAGACGAGATTATTGACAATTGCCAGGATGGCGTAGGTGTTCATGGCGGTGCGGGCGATCGGCTTCATCTGGAAACTGGCGATGGACCCCGTCAGCAGAATGATCGCCGCGATGAAGGAGACAGCACCATTGATGATCATCATGGCCTGGGCTCCGCCGGGCAGATCGACCTGCTGCATTTGGAACCCCTGCTGAAAGTTCGGCACCGCCGTCGTGGCGCCCTGGGTGATCGTCGAAAGTAAACCCAAGGGGGCGCAGATGAACCCAAAAAATCCAAAAATGATTCCAATAATGGCCAGGACGGTGACGGAAGTCGGTCGTTCAAACACGGAAAGGTTCCTTGCTCGTTCGGATTGATTACCATTTATTCCAGCAAGAGGCCTTTGCGCGCGAGGAAAAACGGGCTCCGGAAGGAAACGATTGTTTTTCCGCTCAGAGTGAGACAGAACTCAATCATTAACGATTCTGATGGACGGGCGGAATGAGCACTGACTGGGAAAAGACGCGCCGCTTAGAAGAACAGACGACGGAATTCGGCGCGCCCGATGATACGCTCCCGATGGAGCGGATTCATCCGGGAGACATCCAGGGGGTCGGGCCCGGACGGATTCTCCATGGGCGTTACCGCTATCGTCTCGAGCGGCGGCTGGGATCGGGAGGCTTCGGTTCTGTTTTTCAGGCACAACGCCTCGAGCAACCGCAAGAGGCCGACGCGAGCGCCCCTCCGGAAACCGTCGCCATTAAGATCTTCCACAATCCCGACCGCGACAGCAGCAAACTGCTGAAGCGCGAAATCTCCTCGCTCCTCGCCCTGAAGCACCCCCGCATCCCCCGCGTTTACGATTGGGGAATTGACGGCAACCTTGCCTACCTGGTGCTGAAGTATTTTCCACTCGGCAGCCTCCAGGACCACCGGCGTTACCTGGCCCAGCTCGAAGAGGAAGTGGCCTGGCGCGTCCTGACCGATATGCTGTCCGCCCTGAATGCCGCGCACGGCGCCTCGATTCTCCACCTTGATATCAAGCCGGCGAACATCCTCGTGGATGAAGACGGTGGTTTTATTCTCACCGATTTCGGCATTTCCCAGGGAGCGCTCGTGCCCTGGCACATGATTGATCCGGGCCTCGGAACGGCTGGCTACCAGACGCCGGAACAACGCTCGCTGAGCGAGGAATCGATTGATGCGCGCACCGATCTTTACGGCCTTGGCGCGACGGTGTGGGCCCTGTGCACGGGAAAGGACCTGACCAAGAACCGCGAACTGTATCGCGGCGGAGAGCGTGAAGCGACCCACGGGCTGCCGCCGGTTTCCGATTTTCGAAGCGGCGTGAATCCCGATTTGGAAGAAATCATCATGGGACTGATCGCCGTGCGCCCCGGCGACCGCCCCGGCTGTGCGGCGGAGGTGCTGGCGCGCATCAAGGGGCTTCGCGGCGCAGGCCACCTCGCCACAACGGAATATGGCGAGGTTCTCGGCGCACATCCGGTGGACAGCGAATTGCCCTGGCTGCTGGAAGAACTGGTCGATCCCCTCTGGTCTTCCCTCTGCGAAACGCCGGGATTTCTCAAGCACCTGGTCCGCTTCGAAGATGGCCAGTTGATTTCGCGCCAGGGGGAGGAATCATATCTCACGTATGTGCTGCTCCACGGGGCGATCCGGATTGTCCGCGATGGGGAAACCATTGCCGTGGAAACGCGCGAGGGAACCTTTGTGGGCGAGATCGCCACATTGACCGGCCGCCAGCGCACAGCCTCCATCTATGCCCAGGGCGACGTCTATGCGTGCGTGTTCAACGCGTCGGAGCTGGAACGGCTGGTGACATGCAATCCGGCGCTGGGGCTGCGGCTGATCCGCTCCATGGCCGCGCGGCTGGCCTCGGAGCAGCTAGGGGTTGACGATTCGAGTTCCTGAGGAATTCCGCTTTTCCTTTGTCTTTCCCATGAACCGGGGCTACTTGTGACGAACAGGGACAAAGCGATCTTTCGGCGAAGGCTTTCCAAACATGGTCAAAGAGCTTTCTATCTATACGAAGGGCCAGGGCCTGCAAGAAGTGACGCGCGATGTGGAAAAAGCGGTCACGGAATCCCATGTCCACGAGGGGCTGTGCACGGTTTTTATCCGCCACACGTCGGCCAGCCTGACGATCCAGGAAAACGCCGATCCCTCCGCGGCCCGTGATCTCGAGGCGTGGCTCAACCGCCTGGTGCCGGAAAACGACAAGCTGTATACGCACACCATGGAGGGGCCCGACGACATGCCCTCGCACATCAAGGCGATCCTGACATCGACCTCCCTGGCGATTCCCATCGTCGATGGCTCGCTGGCGCTGGGCACGTGGCAGGGGATTTATCTCTGGGAACACCGGCGCGCCAGCCACACCCGCCGTCTTGTGGTTCACGTGAGCGACTAGCGCGGAAATCCGCGGGGTCGCTCTCCGAGGAGGCAGAATCGGCTTCGAAACTCGAAAAAGCCTTGCAGTT
>CAYFUR010000162.1:0-5228 GCA_964346275.1 uncultured Candidatus Sumerlaeota bacterium | reverse complement strand
ATGGCTGGAAGAGGTCATAGTAGTCAGGAGCGACATTGTGGTCGAGGGGATACGTCTCGTCGGGATGGGTCGCGAATTCCTGTGTGTATTCCGATGGAGTTTTTCCCTCGAAATTGGCCGGATTATTAAAGAAATCGACAATTTGTTCGATCCCTGCTTCCGCGGCATAGAAGGCATGAAGCCGGGCGCGCTCGCGCACTGCTTGCCTTTGCGAGGAAGAGATATATCCAAGCCAGGCGATCACCGAAACTCCCGCGACAACGATGAGAATTATGGAAACCAGGAGAACTGATCCTCGGCTCTTATTCAGTCGGCTACGGAATGTTTTTCTTCGCATGTTTTCAAACCTTCATTGGGGTTTCGGGTGGGCCTGCCAGGCAAACTAACACCCACAAACATAAAGACGCCCACTTCCTCTTTTCTTACAGGCACCGGTGATTTTTCTGAGAAATTGAGGGGAGATTACTGAGGAGGCAGAGGGGGAGGAGGAATTTTGGCGAGAATTCTGAGTGGTCAATCTCGGAACAAGTCTCGACTGGAGACGAACCCTGCCTTTTTTTCTCAGAATCTTTCCGGGAACCCCCGGATTCGCCTGATTACTCCCTGATATGGCACGAACCAGACCAGGAAAGAAGAAACCCCACACCAGAAGTGCGGGGCAAGAGTGCGACGTTTTTTTTCCAGAAGCCTCGGAAAGAAGCCTGGGTTAAAGAAGCCCGGCTAGCATGGCCGTGCCGCAGAGAAAGATCAGCCCTCCGCTGACTCGGTAGACGGGAATGGCTCTGCTCTGTTGTTTCTCAAGGGACTTGCCGAAAAGACCAAAGCCGATTCCAGCGCCATGGATCGCCGCAGTCGAGAGCGCAAAGCCGACCACATAACCGGCAGCGGAAAGCCCAGCGGCCAGTTCTGCGCCATGGGCGTGTCCGTGAAAGACAGCAAACAGCCCAATCAGGCCGAGGCTGGCGGCGGCGTGCGGCTTCAAGGCAAAGGCTGTCAGCAGGCCGAGGACCAAAACCGACGCTGCGATACCGGATTCCACAAACGGCAGGGGGACTCCCATGATACCGATTGCGGCGGCTGCGATCATCACAGACACAAAGGTTGCCGGCAGCGCCCAGGTCATGCGCCCGCCACAGTAGGCCGCCCAAAGGCCGACGGCAAACATGGCCAGAAGGTGGTCCACCCCTCCGATGGGATGCGCCAGGCCCGAGGAGAAGCCGGTGCCATGGGAATGCTCGATGCCCGTATGGGCAAAGGCCTGTGTCGCTCCAGCGGCGAATAAAGCCGACAGAGCGACGATGAGGGATTTTCTGGCGGGAATTCGGTGCATGCGAAACCTCCGATGGCTCAAAGTCGAGCTAGTGATATTCAGAGAAAGAAGGGTAGTGGGCAGTGAATCGTAGGGCGAGAGGAATATGGCGGGGAGGATCACTTCCTTTGGATCAGGAAAGAATCCCTCAAATTCCCGCATTCCGTCTTGACATCCCCGGGGCGCTGCTCATGATTTGCGGGCCTTGCCGGTGTCATGGCTCCGGCCATGTTGTTTTGTGCTTTGCCCCGTTAGCGCAAGAGCTGCATTGTCCGGGTCATGAACCTGCTCGACAGCACTGAAAGACCAAGATTCTTAATTCCGCAAGAGTGATTCGAATGAAAGCTCAGACCAGCACCTTACCGAAGCCGGCCGACATCAAGGAAAAGTGGTATATCGTTGATGCGGAAGGCCTTGTGGTGGGCCGCTTGGCGTCGCGTGTGGCGAAGCTGATTCGCGGCAAGCTGAATCCCGACTTCGCCCCTCACCTGGATCCCAAGATCCATGTGATCATCACCAACGCCGACAAAGTGGTCTTCACCGGTCAGAAACTAAAGAAAAAGATGTATTATCACCACTCGGGCTGGCGGACCGGCATCAAATCGGCCTCGGCGCAGCAGCTTCTCGAAAAGAAGCCCGAGGAAATCCTTCGCCAGGCTATTCATGGCATGCTGCCAAAGAACCGTCTCGGCCGGAAGCTTGAAAAGCACATCCGGATTTACCGCAGTGGCGCCTACAAAGAGCAACATGTCGCCCAGCAGCCCGAGACACTGACCATCCACACCCGCACACCCAAAGAAGAAGAATAAATCCGTTACTCGATGGAGCTGATTTGAAGATGGCGACAAAGCTAGATCAACACATTGGAACGGGGCGCCGCAAAACGGCGGTGGCCCGCGTCTATCTTCGCCCGGGCAAGGGCAAGATGGTCATCAATAACCAGGAATGGAAGAGCTATCTCGGCGAGCGCCCCTTCCTCGAGCAGTATATCCGGGCGCCCATGCGTGATACGCAGACACTTTCGAAATACGATGTGATTGTAAATGTGACCGGCGGAGGCCCCAATGGCCAGGCCGGCGCGATTCGCCATGGCATCGCCCGCGCGCTTCTCGACGCAAATCCGGATTTCCGCCCGGCGTTGAAGAAGGCCGGATTCCTGACGCGCGACCCGCGCCGCAAAGAACGCAAGAAGTTCGGCCTGCGCAAGGCCCGCAAGAGCAGCCAGTACAGCAAGCGCTGATTGGCAGCAGCCCGCGGCTCGCGAACGACCGTTCAGAAAACAGAGAGAGCCGGGATCCTCGTCCCGGCTCTCTCTGTTTTTACAATTCTCTGCTGCCCGGTCCTTAACGGCCGATTCGTCCAATGCCGCGGGCGCCTTCCGGCAAGGCGACGATTTTGCAGCGCTGGCCATGGCTCTCCATCGCGGCAAAGACGGCCTCTTTCATATCCTTGGCGGGTGTGATTCCGGTGGACCAGACGAGGTCCTCCGGAAGATGCGTATTGTAGAGGATCACCTCGTGATCGGCAAGAATGCTATAGAGGCGCTGGGCCACCCATTGGCCGGGGACGAAGGAGTCGCTCGCCTGTAAATGTTCGAGCGTATCTTTAACGGAACTGCCTGCTTTGATGATCTCCGAGAATCCGGGAGGACCCAATCCATCCTCCAGGGCGGCTGCTATCACGATGCTGCCATCCTCTTTTAAGACGGGTTCGACAGCGCAAAGTGTTTCAACAATCTGTGAAAGCGTCGCGTCCCTTCCCGATCCGCCGCCGCTCGTCACGACGATATCCATGGGCTCGGAAACGGGGATGTCCATGGCTTCAAGAAGATGATTCATCGCCTGGAAGTGCGACTGGATAAAGTCGCCGGCAAACACGCGGTGGGTCTGGCCGCTGGGTGTTGGGACGACAGAAATTGCGAGATCGCATCCGGCCTCCCGAATCGTTTCCACGGCGGTGATGTGGAAAGGATTATTTCGGAAGTTCGCATAGCGCGCATGGGGGCTTGCCACAAAGTCGTAGGAATACATCTTTTTCAGCGTGGATTTGCCGCTGAGGCCCGGCATCAGCACCGATCGCCCGCCAGTGAACCCAAGGAGCATATCGGGCCGCACGCCTCCCAAGGCGATCTTGAGAGCGGAGTCCATATAAGCTTTATTCACCGAAAGCGGCACGCCCTGGCTCGAGGAACCCAGCTTGATCAGTTCTCCACTGTCGAAAAAGTCGTGAAGAACGATTCGGCAGCGCTGGCGGATATCGGGGTCAATGAGCTTTTCAACGATGTCGCCGGTAAAGGGTTCCCAGGGACGGTTTGTCAGAATCAGGGTGATGTCCTCGTGTTTGAGATCGCTCTCATCCTCGAGAAGCTCGATAAGCGATGGGAGCACCTCGTCGAAGAGAAAAGCGGATTCCGTGTCGATGGCAATGGCGCAGCTCGGTTTTTTCCGGGCAACATCTTCAAGGGATCCCAGTTCACCAAGGTCCTGGACGGCGGCCATTAACTCGGCGCGGGCATCGGCGCAGGCCTCGATCGGATGAGGGCGGTAACACCGGCCATTGATCCAGTTGTCAGGAACGTCGATGGGGACTTCATCGGAACCGTAGGCCAGATTGATATGCATCTATGGAGTCGTCTTCCGTGCGATTTCGATATGGCGGGAACAGGATGCTCATGGCCCGCCATGGTCGTCAATAAGGGACACCGGCACTTGCTTTGTTGTTCGCCAGTAGGGGAGAGGCTTCAGCTCCCGAGCATAATCTGGCGCATCTGGAGATACCCGTAGCGCACGTAGTTGAGGAACTCGCGCGTGCTCCGGGTTTGGCGCAGAGTGCGCATGACAAACGCCGGCCGCATGTAGAACTTCCGTAGGCATTCGGTGCGGATGTCGGCGAGTTCTTCCACGCTGAGATGCTTTGTCGGCATGGCCGGCAGGCCATAGGCCTCGCGGGGGATCTCGCCGTCCTTCAAGAGGCCCAGTTCCACCGCCTCGCGGTAAAGCGGCGTCCCGGGGAACGGATAGGGATAAAAGATTTCCAGAATATCGGGGTCCAGTTCCTTGGCGAATTCGATGTCCTGGATGATCGTTTTCCGATCGTCCTCAGGGACACCAACGAGGATATAGATCGATCGCTTGATGCCGGCCTCGCGCGTGATCCGCAAGGCTTGGCGTGCCTGCTCAACGGTCGCCTTTTTATTGATCGCTTCCAACGCCTCGTCCGAGCCCTTTTCCACGCCGAAAGCAATGATCCAGCATCCCGCGCGCTTCATGGCGGCGAGGGATTCCGGATGCACGGTGTCCACGCGGCTGTTGCAGGCCCAGGAGATGTCCAGCCCTTCTTCCACGATGCGATTGCACAGTTCGATGACCCACTTGCGATTCTGGGTGAACAGGTCGCTCCGGAAAAGAAAACTCCGGATTCCATGCTCTTCCACGCATTCGCGAATTTCACCCACCACATTTTCCACCGAGCGATAGCGATTCTTCAGGCCGGAAACCTGGTTCGCCAGGCAGTAGGTGCAGGAAAACGGACAGCCGCGGTTGGTCACGATCGTGGTCTGCATCTCCCCCGTGTCCGGCCGCACATAGAGCCTGTTGTTCACCAGGTGGCGCGCGGGATAGGGAATGTGGTCCAGATCGCGGGGGAAAGGCCGGTCGGGGTTGCGAATCACCCGGTCCCCTTCGCGGCGGGTCAGGCCCTGGATCTGGGCAAAGGCCTCGCCCCGCGCGATGGCCATGCAGGTTTCCTCGTATTCCCCCCGCAGGCCAAGGTCCAGGCTCGGCCATTTCTCCAGTGTCGGCACGTCCAGAGTATTGAAATGAGCGCCCTTGGCGATTGTTACGATGTTGGGATCGATTTCTTTCGCGATCCTGGCGGCCTTCAAGTCCTCATTGAGGGAAGGCGTCGTAATGCTTAGAAT
>CAYFUR010000161.1:0-5409 GCA_964346275.1 uncultured Candidatus Sumerlaeota bacterium | reverse complement strand
GCCTGGGAAATGGTGGCCGTTTCTTCCCGGGGAGCGATATCGCCCTCTTCCTGGGTATTGAAGATCATGGACCATTCGACGAGGGAGGCGCTTTCGCCCGTTTCGCCGTGGTCGAGAATCACAAGTTCCCAGAAAGAATTGCCAAAAATCGGCCGGTTATCAAACGCCGCGAACCCATTGGCGTTGAGAAACGTGCCGCCGGCGCAACGCTCGAGAATCAGGTCGTCGTTAATGGCACGGGAGCTGGGAGCATGGCGGCCCGAGAGAGTCGGGATCGAGCGGTCGCAGGCGAAATCCACACTGGCGACGGTCTGGTCATCGAAATAAATCGAGATATCTTGGTTGAAGATCGTATTATCGTCGTAATCCCCCGATGCACAGCCATTAAAGACGGCCAGGGGAATCGTGACGACATCGCAGATGATCCCCGAGGGAGAGGGCTCGACGATAACGTGGCGGACCCAGATTTCCAGGTCCTTGGGCCTGGGGTGGTTGAGGCGCAGGAACACGTCGAGATCCTGAACTTCACCAGACCCTCCCTCGTCGAAATACTGGCCACCGGGCATCGGAATGGTCGTCACTTTGCGGCCCCGGGCATCGGTCACGCCCGACAGCTCCTGGGGCACGCCGCCGAAATCTTCGGAAATCACGAGGGCCGGAGCCTGTCCCGCCATCATCAGGGCCAACAGCATGCTCATCAGGAAGGCGGCACCTGCCAGGCTGCGCCGCGTATAGCGCGTCGAAGGGAATGTCATCGAAAGACTCTCCTTACAGAGTTGACCATTGTCGGGTATCTCGACTTCCACAGAGGGACAAGAAGGGATTTGGCCTTCCGGCCGGATTGAGCAATCTTGAGATGTCATCTCAGTCTTCCAGGGTTGGTGAAAAAGGACTTTCCCCGGCACTTTCTCCGAGTTTCCCGAAAATCCGGCCTGGCGCATCCGTTGCCCCGCCTCTTTTTCGACACGGTTTTCGACCGTGCGCGACGGCTCTTCACCGAGGGCCCGGAAGTCTCCTTCTTCAACGATTGCCCAGCCCTGCCGCTTCTCGGGTTACGGCGGGGTCAGTCATTCACTCTCACCAAGATATATTCACGGAAAAAATACCGTTTCCTGCCTTGTAAGTGTCAACCGCTAACTTGAGATAAATCACCATGGACAACAGGCCGACCCCCTCGGCATGCCCCCGGTGGAGTGGACCAGGCCGCGGCGAGGGACCCGCGCTGCTCCCCGGGAATGCACAGCGGCGACAAAGGGGGTTTTTGGTTTGACAGCTCTCTCTTGGCCTCCCTAGCGTTGCCCGCTCTGCAAGAAGCCCTTTAGCGAGGGCTCGTCGGAACGACTATGCTCACCGGGATGAATATGATTTCTTCGTTTGATTCGCTGCTTGTTTTCCTGGCGGCTCCCGCGCCCAAGCCTCCGGAGGGAGTCTCCAGCTTTGGCCCGGAGTTCTTCATTGCGCTGGCGATTTTCCTCATCGCCTCCATCTACCTGATCCAGAAGCCCAAGCAGCGCGAAGAAGAAGCGAAGCGCAAGGCCCAGACAGAAGGCATGAAAAAGGGCACGCGCGTTGTCAGCGCCGGGGGCATCCATGGCAAGGTCGCCCGCAGTAACAAAGCCCGGGACACCGTGTTTGTCACCGTCGCCCAGGGCGTTGACTTGGAATTTAACCGCACGGCCCTCACGGAAGTGAAGGAAGAGGAAAAGAAAGAAGTCCTCGAAGAGACGGAAAAAAAAGGCCAGCCAAAGGCCAAAAAAGGAAAGTGAGCCGCCACGCCCCCGGGGGGCGGAGCAGCCAGGAAACATGCCCGCGGTGAATACCGAAAAAAAGAAAAAGCGCCCAGGAAACGGCGACGGATCAAAAGGGCCGGCGCGGACGGAATACCGCCGCGTCACCTTTGAGGAGATCCGCAAAGACGCCGAGGTGCTCGCTATGATCGAAGGGGCCGATCAGGCTCTTTCGGCCATTGGGTTCACGGATCATGGCATCCGCCACATCGCGCGGGTGGCCGCCCGGGCTATGAAGATTTGCCGCGACTTGAAACTCGCCGAGCGCGACCGCCAGCTCGCCGGCATTGCGGCCTACCTTCACGACACGGGAAATGCCGTCCACCGGAACGGCCATGCCCAGTCGAGCGCGCTCATTGCCTGGGAGCTGCTTCGCCGCAAAAACATGGATCCCTCGGAGGTCGCCGTTGTCATGGCCGCTATCGGCAACCACGACGAGGGCGTGGGAGAAGCAGTCAACAACCCGGGGGCGGCTCTGATCCTGGCGGATAAGAGCGATGTGCTGCGCCAGCGCGTGCGCAGCGCCACTCCCATGTTGACCCGCGACATCCATGACCGGGTCAATTACGCGGCGACGGACAGCAAGCTTCACGTCGACCGGGAAGGCCACCTCATCACCCTGGACCTTTCCATCGATACGAACGTCTCGCCCGTCATGGAATACTTCGAGATCTTTCTCGGCCGCATGGCCATGTGCCGCCGCGCGGCGAATTTTCTGAATTGCGACTTTTCACTCCTCATTAATCAGACACGATTACTTTGAGATAATGCCCAATTAGAAAGAGGACGTCGAGGACGCTCATGCAAAAGGTCTTCTCTCCACGATTTATCACCATTCTGGTTATCACCCTGGTCTGCGTCTATCTGACGTATCCCACCTTCCAGTACTTTTACCATGTCAGCCAGATGGATCAGCCGCCAACACCGGAACAGGCTGAAAAGCGCAACGAAATGCTGGAAAATCCCCGCGTCATCAACCTGGGGCTCGATCTCCAGGGCGGCGCGGACTTTCTTTTCACCGTCGACACGGAAAGCCTCCAGCAGCGCGACCTCGAAAACGAAGCCGAACGCCTCCGCAGCGCCTTTGCCCGCGAAGACGTGGCCGCTTCCGTGGTGCGCAATTTCGATGACCCCCAGGGAATGAGCGTCCGCGTCAGCCTGACTGACGAAACGGATTTGGACTACGCCACCAACCTGATCAGCGACCTCGTGGCGGGCGATATGACACTGGAGCCCCAGGGCCCCATCCGCGCATCCCTCGCCGAGGACGAATTGGTCCTGCGTCCCAGTGATAGCGACTTCCGCCGCAAGACCCAGGAAGCCGTCACCGCTGCCGTCGAAGTCATTCGCAAGCGCGTGGACGAATTCGGCCTCACACAGCCCATCGTGAAACGCGCCGGAACCGAGCGCATCCGCGTCCAGATCCCCGGCGAAAATGATCCCGAACGCATCCGCGAGTCACTCCTGAAAACGGCCGAGTTGGAATTTCGCCTTCTCCACCCCAATCATGACCAGGAAATCGTCGATTTCATCGAAGGGGGACAAAGCGGCCTCAGGCCGGAATGGGGCACGGGACGCATCCGCCAGGATCTGCTGGAAGAATACACGGTCCCGGAAACCGGGCGCACCTCGACGCGCCTCAAGGAAAACATCGCCGGCGTGCCCTCGGGCTATACGCTGCGCCTTGGCCGCTTCGTGCAAACAGACGAAAGCGGCATGATCGACCCCTCACAGACCATCGACGACCTCGTTTACCTCGTCTCCAACCGTGTCCCCCTCACCGGCGACAATCTGCGCCGGGCCACGGTTTACACCGACCCCACGGAATTCTCCGATCCGATTAAGGTGTCCCTGGAGTTTGACCGCGAGGGCGGCCGTATCTTCTGCGATATCACAGAAGCAAACGTCGAACAGCGTTTTGCCATCATCCTCGACGACAACGTCTATTCCGCCCCGAGAATCAACGAACCAATCTGCAACGGCCAGGCCCAGATCAGCGGCGGCTTCACCCAGGTCGAAGCCCACGATCTTTCAACCATCCTGAAGGCCGGCGCACTGCCGGCTCCCCTCCAGATTATCTCTGAGAACACCATCGGCCCAAGCCTCGGTGCGGATTCCATCCGCAATTCCGGCAAGGCCCTGATGATCGGCGGCGCCTTTATTATCATGCTGATGATGATTGTCTATGGCAGCTGCGGCGTCATCGCCACCCTGGCCATGGTCCTCAACATTCTCCTCATCCTTGCGGTTCTCTCGCTCATGGGGGCGACGCTCACCCTCTCGGGCATTGGCGGCATCCTGCTCACCATGGGAATGGCGGTAGACGCCAACATCCTCATTTACGAACGATTGCGCGAAGAGATGGACAGCGGGAAACCCCTGCGCGCCGCCATCAACGCAGCCTTTGGCCGCGCCAGCGTCGTGATTCTCGACTCCAACGTGACGTCTCTTCTCCCCGCCCTGGTCCTGGTGCTCTTCGAGGTTGTGGAAGGCACCGCGATGAAGGGCTTCTGGGTCGCCATCGCCATCGGCCTCCTCGCTAACCTTTACACCGGCATCATCGTCACGCGCACCCTGGCGGAAGCCTGGTACGCCCAGTTCCGCGGACTCTCCACCGGCAAGATTCGCCTGCTCCGCTATGCCAAGGTCCCTTGGATGAAGTTCCGCAGCGTTGGCATCTTTGTCTCCGGAACGCTGGTCGCCATCTCCATCGGTTACCTTGCAACCTATGGTCCCAGCTATGGCATCGACTTCACCGGCGGCGTCCTCTCCGTGGTCAGTGTCACCGATGAAAACGTCGAACAGGAGGATCTCGAGCAAATCTTCGACGAAGAATTCTCCGATGTCCGCGTCATCAACGTCGTCGGCAGCGACCAGTGGCAAATCACTGTCCCCATGCTCCCCGACAAGGAAACCGGCGTCACCCCCTCGCTGGAAGATATCCGCAGCGAGGTCTCCAGCATCCTCAGCCAAAACCTCGCGGGACGCGCGGAAATCCGGAGCGTCGACTCCGTCGCCCCCGATGTGGGCAACGAATTCCGAGCCGTCGCCGTCATGTCGCTGATCATTACCTGTGCGGTGATCCTCACCTACGTCGCCTTCCGCTTCCAATGGATCTTCGGCGCGGGCGCCATTATCGCCCTCGTTCACGACGTCTTCCTCGCCCTCGGTATCTTCAAGGTGCTCGGACACTCGCTCACGCTCGACATCGTCTCGGCCATGCTCATCATTCTCGGTTACTCCGTGAACGATACCATCGTCGTGTTCGACCGCATCCGCGAGCGTATGCAGGACCGCATGAGCGCCTCGGTGAGCGACGTCATCAATACCGGCATTAACGAAACGCTGAGCCGCACGGTCCTCACCTCCGGATCCACGCTGCTGGCGCTTTCCGTCATGTATTTCTTCGGCGGCGCCGCGCTCCAGGACTTCGCCCTCATCCTGATCCTGGGCATGCTCTTCGGCACGTATAGCTCGATCTTCGTCGCCTCCGCCCTTGTCTATACCTATCTCCAGAAGAAGGGCATGACGACAGTGATCTCCGCGCGCAAGGCCACCACCCGCGTGGCCATGCCGCGAACCAAGAAAACGACAACCCAGAAATAATCTCCCGCCGCGGCGG
>CAYFUR010000160.1:0-5414 GCA_964346275.1 uncultured Candidatus Sumerlaeota bacterium | reverse complement strand
CGAACGGCCGCGCGAAGGAGGCGAGAGCCTCCACTTCGTGTTTGACATGCCAAACTTTTGGCGTACTGTCCAGCCAGCTCTTTGATTTGGCGATTCAGCATTGCCCGGGCCGGTTCACAGAGCCCCATTTTCGCTGGCGACGACTCGCCTTATCCCCACCCCCATCGCCGAAAATCGAGGCCACCCATGAAGCTTTCCATCCCATCGACGTTTCGTTCCCTGATCCTTACTGCTCTCTGCGCCGCCTTGGCTTTCCCCGCCCTGGCCCAGGAAAAGGAAGCCCCCGGCCAGAAACCGCTGGTTGTGGCCTTCCAAAAGCAGAAGAATCCGGAAGAGGTGCAAGCGAGTGCGGACGCCGTCGCCGCGGAATTGAGCGAGCGCCTCGGGCGCCCGGTGGAAGTCATCGTCCCCGCCAGTTACAGCGCCAGCGTCCAGGCCATGGTATCCAACAAGGCCCAAGTCGCCTACGTCTCTTCCATCCCTTTTCTCCTCGCCCGCCAGGAAGCCCCGGTGGAGTGCGTGCTGGCGGAAGTTCGCGACGACAAGACCGCTTACACCTCGATTTTCGTCGTGCGCAAGGATTCGCCCTATCAAACGCTGGAGGATCTCGAGGGGAAGCGCATGATGTTCACCTCGCCCACGAGCACATCGGGCTATGTGATGGCCTATTCGCGCCTGGTGAACGAGGGGTTGCTGGAAAAGGCCGAGGATCCCGCCAACTATTTCAGCCGTGCCGGATTTGCCGGCGGTTACGACCGGGCTCTGCTCGCCGTGCTCAATGGCCAGGCCGATGTGTGCGCTGTTTCCGATTACACGATGACGGGGCCGAAGGCGGATCTTTACCTGACGGCGGAGCAGCGCGAAGGCCTGCGCATCCTGACGCGCACCGGCGGCGTTCCCACGCATTTGATCGCCGTTCGCTCCGATCTGCCCAAAGGTGTGAAGGAAAGCATCACCAGCGCCTTCCTCGCCATGAGCGAAGAGCACCCGGAGCTTCTCTCGGACGTTTACGGAGCGGCGGAATTCAAGCGCGTTGACGAGGAAAAACACGTCGAAAAAGCCGTGGAGGCGCTGGAAAACACAGGCCTGGGAGCGGAAGGGCTGGTGAAGTAACAGGGACCCCGCGGAAAGCGGGACCATCCCGAAAACTCCCGACGGAATACGACGCAGCCAACGTGATCCAAACGACACCGCGAGAGAACATCCGGCAGGACCCTGGGCAAAAGACCAGCGCCCCTTCCCCCGATCAGCGCGCCGCCGAGCCCACCCTTGAGGCTCGCCGGGTCGGAGTGCGCTACGCCGGGGCCGACCGGCCGGCGCTGCGCGATGTTTCCATGCGCCTGCGTCCGGGAGAGCGTGTTGCGCTCATCGGCCCGTCCGGTGGCGGCAAGACGACGCTCCTGCGCGCGCTGGAAGGCTCCGTGAACGTTTCGGAAGGAAGCGTCCGCCGCAGCGGCAAGGCGGTCTTGATATACCAGGACCTGCGCCTGGTGGCGGAACAAACCGTTCTCGACAACGTGTGCGCGGGCGCCAGCGGAGAGCTGAGCGGCCTCCAGGGCCTGATCACTTTTCCCGCTTCCATAAGGCAACGCGCCACGGAATTGCTGAACGATCTGGGGCTGGCCGCCTGTGCCGATCGCCGGCTGGGGACGCTTTCCGGCGGACAACGCCAGCGGGTTGCCATCGCCCGGGCGCTCTGTGCGCGGCCGGGGGTGTTGCTGGCCGATGAACCAATGGGCGCCCTCGACCCGGACAACGCCGCCCGCATCCTGACGATGCTGGCCCGGCTCCAGGCAAAGCACGGCTACGCCCTGGTGGTTTCCATGCACGACCCCGGCCCCGATCCCGGATTCTTCGACCGGTTTCTGGTCGTGGAGAAGGGCGAGCTGGTGCGCGACTGCTCTGATGCGGAGGAGGCATGGAGTGTCTTTGCCGCGCCGCGGGGCCGCAGCGGGCTTGTTTCCGAAGCCGCCTCCGATCCTTCCGCTCCGGCCCAGGATTCCGCCCCGGAGCGCCTCGCCTCCTGGAGCGACCGCGCCTGGCAGGCCTTCGGCTGGTTGCTCCTCGCCGGGCTCGTCTTTTCCTTCATTCAAATCGATACCGTGGGCGCGTCCACCGGCGGCACGTGGCAGAATCTCCGGGACTTTGCAGGCCGCATGCTGCCCGAATCCTGGCAGGCGGCAAGGGAACTCCCCTGGGGCCGCCTGGGCGCCTCGCTGCTCGAAACGATCTACATGGCGCTGATCGGCACGACGCTGGGCATCCTTTTGTCGCTGCCCATGGCGGTGCTCGGCGCTTCGGGCATTTCGCCGGGCTGGCTGCGCGTGCCTGTCCGCTTTGTGCTCAATGTCCTGCGCACGGTGCCCTCCATCTTCTGGGCGCTGTTCTTTGTGATTATCGTGGGGCTGGGGCCGGTTGCCGGGGTTCTGGCGCTGGCCGCATACTCGGTCGGGTATCTGACGAAGTTCTTTTACGAGGCGCTGGAAGACACCGACGCACGCCCGGCCGAGGCCCTGCGGGCGCTCGGCGCCAACCGGGCCCAGGTCTTTTTTCGCGGCATTTTCCCCGCCGCGCGTCCGGCGCTCGCCGGCGCCTGCCTCTTTGTCCTCGAATATAACGTGCGCGGGGCAAGCGTGCTGGGCATCGTGGGCGCGGGCGGCATCGGCCAGGATCTGATGTATTACATCGAATGGCGGAATTTCCCCGCGGCGATTGCCGGTCTTCTGCTGATCCTGGTTGTCGTGGTGTTGCTGGATGCCGCCTCGCAACGCTGGCGCGCGCGACTGGCCTCCGCTCGCGGGGCCTGAAGCCAGCCCGCCCCGCAAACCTTCAGCAGTGATGTTTTCCGGCGCGAGCACGGGCGGTCGATCCGCACAAACAATCCCTTGGAAAGAATCATCAGAGAGCTGCACAGATGGACGCGCTTAGTTGGTGCTTTTCCGGATGGGCAATCGGCGGTGATGCTGGTCGCGGCGCGGCTCACAGATATCGCCAACAGGAAAGAGGTCAGCCGATGTGATCTCGATCCGAAGCACTTTGCCGGGGCTGGGGCGGAGGAGCGCGATTGACATGGCGGGCCTGAATCTTGATTCCGGATATTATGCTTCCAACCTTGTTTCGAGGTGAACTTGGTCGTGGCAGCAGAACCGCCCATCTCTGGCTCTTCTTTTACCGGGGGCGGCGCTCAAGAGCAACTTGTCCGAGCATACAATAAATTGCCCCGCGGTGCAGGATCATACAAGATTTGCGTTTACTTCAGCGAGGCAGACCCTGATCCGGCGCAATCCTTGAACAGAGAAAGGTCGAATCCCCGAGATGACGCACAGCAAAACCAGCAAGACCGAAAATGTCCGCCTCGAAGTCCTTGCTGAAGTCGAGAAATCCATCGGCCCGGAGATGGACTACCTGAAGCCGGCCGACAAGAGCTGGCAGCCGTCCGATTTTCTTCCCGAGTCCACGGAGGAGGGATGGCGCGAGCAGGTGGATCTCTTGCGTGCGCGCGCGCGGGGAGTGCCCCGCGATCTGCTTATTGTCCTCATCGGGGACATGATCACCGAGGAAGCTCTCCCTACTTATCACGCATGGCTCAGCCGGCTCGATGCCATGCGCGATCACAGCGGCGAGTCCGACCGCCCCTGGGCCCGGTGGATGCGCGGCTGGACCGCCGAGGAAAACCGCCACGGCGATCTGTTGAATCGATGGCTCTACCTGTGCGGACGTATTGATATGCGCTCGGTGGAAAGCACGATTCAGCGGTTGATCCGCGACGGTTTCGATCCCGGAACGGAGAACGATCCCTATCGGGCCTTCGTCTATACGTCGTTCCAGGAACGAGCGACGCGTGTTTCCCACGGCAATGTCGGGCGTCTCGCGCGCCAGGCCGGCGATGAAACGCTCCAGCGCATTTGCACCACGATCTCCACCGATGAAGCCCGTCACGAGCAGGCCTACAAGGGATTTGCGCGGCGGGTCCTGGAACTCGACCCCAATGGGTTTTTGCCCGCCGCCGAAGCCATGTTGCGGCGCGCCATCGTCATGCCCGCCCAGAACATGACTGGCCATTCCGGCAGCAACGTTTTCCAGTCCTTTGCCAGCGTTGCGGAACGCATGCAGGTCTATACGCCGGCGGACTACACGGATATCCTCCGCCATCTCATCGACTTCTGGGACCTGGAGCGCCTGGCCGGCCCCATGAGCGAGGAGGCCGAGCGTTCGCGCGATTTCCTCTGCACGCTGCCCGAACGCTACGCCCGCCTGGCCCGGCGCCGCCGTCCCGGCGACACATCCGGCCATGCGGATCAGCTTGCCAAGGAATGGCTGAAATAAGCGCGCCCCGCAGCGGATGCAGCGGGATCCGAAGCCTTCTCCGAGCGGCCCATACCGGAAGGAAAGGGTGCCTCGCCTGCTGTTCCCTGGACTTCCAGCCGCCAACAGAAGACAAAATGGGGGCTTCAAAAGAGATCGAGTGATTGCTCGAAACCGATTGAATCAAAGGCGCTCTTACGTGTGATTTTGGGACAGAACAGGCTTTGCCGAGGCTGCGGCGGAGGAACGCGATGTACTGATCTTTTGACAAAAAGGGGGGAGAAGGAAAGGCGCTCACGCGCCGCCCTCTCGTTCTCTGCCTTGAAACCCTCGCATCCTCTCCAGGCTTGGGCAACACGCCACGAAAACAATGTACGAAAAACGGTGGACACAACCACCGCGACTGCCCCGCGATTTCACGAGCTCTTCGCTCCGGCAATTTTAAGTCGTTCTGAATCATGGAAACCGCTTCCCGCCAGCGCGAAGGGCTCAGCGGTTGAGGCATCAGCCATCCCAATAACGAATAGAAGACAGCTTGCCTTCGTTTATACAAAATCTTGCGAACAAGGAACGAGCAAGCAATTGGTTCTTGGCAGGCGTGAGTTCGACTATGACACAATTGCCATCAGATCGCTTTTTTGTATACATGGAATCATCCAGTATCTCCTTGATCGTCACTTCATCGCCCACTTTGTATTCTGAATAATGATTCTTAAAACCTTTTTTATTTGTCCTGACAATATTCCCATCGATGGTTACGTATTTGTACGATCGATCATGTAAATCATTGTGAGCAATCATGATTGCCCCGGCAAATAGAGTGAACGCCAATATAAGTGCTAGGCCAGATGTCGTTCGCTTCACTTTAGTACCTCCAAAATACAACCTGCGAAGTGATCAGGTCACTAGGTCTATGGCTATCACTGGGCTCTGAGTTGCGAATGAATAAGGACGCTCTACATTCGCCGGATTTGGCGCTTTACTCACAAACGTCCCCGTCTCTGGGAAGTACCACCTTTGCATCATATAGACAAGCCCCGTGTCTCCGTCCAGTTCCTTGGTGAAAGAATGCCTGAAATGAACCACTCCCTGTTCTTTCCCTAATCGTC
>CAYFUR010000159.1:0-5725 GCA_964346275.1 uncultured Candidatus Sumerlaeota bacterium | reverse complement strand
GCGTCTAGACGCGGCCGCGGGTCTGCTACAAACCTCCGCCGGTGATCCGGTTTCCCTCTTCGTCATAGGTCACGGGGTTCATTCCGCCAACCTTTTGCTGGATGGCGGATTCAAACTTCCACTTGATGCTGAAAAACTTTTCTTCCCGGAGGGTGGCGTAGCGCCATTCCTCGTTCTTCGCATCCCAGGAGAAAGCCAGGATATAGCGCCTGCCCGGCGGGTCGTCTCCGGGACGGAGGAGGTAGTCGCTGCGGAAAAGCGCCAGCTCGCCATGGGACCACGGCTTCCTGGGAATTCGGAGAATCTGCGGCCCGTCAAAGTTCGTCGCCATGTCCACCGTCGATTGCAGGCTCCCCTTCTGATAGAGCGTCTGATACTCGCGAAGGATCACGTTATAAGGTTTGGATTTCGTCAACTGGCGCATGAAGTGCGGCGAGAAAAGAGAAACGACTCGCGCCATGTCGCCTTCCATCCAGGCGCTGCGCCATGTGGCGAGCGCCCCCACGGGATCGGAAAGATCGTTGACTTCCTCTCCCTCGACAAGGACGCGGTCGTACTCGGTGACCTCTGCGGCGAGGCGTTCCTGGCGGCGTTTTTCCAGGTAGGCCTGGGCTGAATAGAACACGAGGATGACAAAGATAAAGGCTCCGATGAGGACGCCGCTCTGGCGCAGGACGCGCTGAAACCGCTCGCGGTCCGCTCTCGATTCTTCATCCTGGCGCATGCGCTTGACGCGATCGAAAGCGGTGTGCGTCTTGCCTTTCTTGGCCTTTTCGGCAAGCTCTTTCATCCGCTCGGCCCGGCGCTCCTCGCGCTCGCGCTGGCGAATCTCTTCCGGCTTGAGCGCCTCCCAGTTCCGCCGGCGCCCCCGTTCGATGTCGTCGTAGTTCATGGCCAAGGCTGTTTCGATCCTCCTGCAGGCTTCAGGCATGGAGCCCGCATCTGATAAAACACAATAGCAATTTACGGGCTCGCCTCGGCCCGGGCTGCGGGTCGCGTCCTTTTTCCTTCACACCTCGCGAAACACTGCCTAGCATCTTTTCCTATCAATGAGAAGAATCGATCTTCCTTTGCGAGGGAGTCCGCACGAATGCCGACCAAAGCCCCCAAGAAGAAGCCGGGCGCGAAAACCGTCAAACCTGGCAAAAAAGTCACTCACGGCAATGGCGTTAAAGCCTCCGCCGGCAGCAAGACGAAGAAGTCGCCCCAGCCCGCAGTGAAAAAGAAAAACAAGCCGATCCGCCGTCTGGCGGTGCTCACCGGCGGAGGAGATTGCCCCGGGCTCAACGCGGTGATCCGTGCTGTCGTCAAAACCGCCATGTTCAAACACCAGATCCAGTGCTATGGAATCGAGGACGGCTTTCACGGCCTGATCTATCGCCGTGCGCACAAACTCACCTCCATGGATGTTTCCGGGATTCTCCCCCTCGGCGGGACGATTCTCGGCAGCAGCAACAAGGACAATCCGTTCCGCCACGAAATGATCATCAACGGGAAGAAACAGACCGTCGATGTATCGGACGAGTGTATCGATTATATCCAGGAGATGGGTTGGGATTGCCTCGTCGCCATTGGGGGCGATGGCACCCTGACCATGGCCAACGAGCTTTCCAAGAAGGGCATCCAGGTCGTCGGCATCCCCAAGACCATCGATAACGATTTGAGTTCCACGGAATATACATTCGGCTTTGCCACCGCCGTGCAAACCGCCGTGGAGGCGATCGACCGGCTCCACACCACTGCCATGAGCCACCACCGAGTCCAGATCGTCGAGATCATGGGGCGCTACACGGGGCACCTCGCCCTGGAGGCAGGCGTGGCCAGCGGAGGCGACATCATCCTGATCCCGGAAATCCCCTATGATATAGATGTTGTCGGCGAAGTCGTGCGCCGGCGCTCGCGGGCGGGAAAACGCTTCTCCATTGTTGTCGTCGCCGAAGGAGCCAAGCCCAAGGGCGGCGATATGACTGTCGCCAAGATCGTCAGGGACTCTCCCGACCCCATCCGCCTCGGCGGCATCAGCCATGTCCTTGCCGATCAAATCATGCGCCGCACGGGCCTGGAGGCCCGCGCCACCGTCCTGGGCCATCTCCAGCGCGGAGGCTCCCCTGTTGCCAGCGACCGGCTCCTGTCCACGCGATTCGGCTATCACGCGGCGGAGCTGGCCGCCTCCCAGGGCTTTGGCCGCATGGTTGCCCTCATGAGCGGGGAAATCGGCGACGTGCCCATTGCCGAGGCGGTCCATAAGCTCAAGCCCGTCAACGTAGACTCCCAGCTCATCCAGGCCGCCCGCGCCCTGGGAACCAACTTTGGTGATGTGGTGACATGAGTCTCGCCGCGCATCGTGACAGGCCTCCCAGCGAGGAGGGAACCCGGGCCCGCTGGCGCGAACTCCATCGCCAGTTTGCCATCGCCCTTGCCGACCGCCCGGCCGTGGGAGAGCCGGACCTCATCGCGGGGCAGGTTTCCTCGCTCGATGAACGCCTCGTCCAGGCGATCTGGCACGACCAGCTTCTCAAGAAGGACGAACTCGCCACCGCCAGCGGCAAGCGCGTCGAAATCATCGAGCCCGGACGATGGAACACCGCCCGGGGGCCGGATTTCCTGGATGCGCGGCTGCGTGTTGCCGGCGAATTGCTTCAGGGCGACATCGAAATCCACGTCGACTCCGCCGACTGGCGCCGCCACGGCCATCACCAGGATTTTGAATACAATCGCGTCATCCTCCATGCCGTCTTGCGCGCCAATGACGACCGCCCCTATCAGGAAAAGCAGAACGGCGAGCGCCTTGAGCAACTCGTCCTCGAGCCCATCCTGGAGCCGGACCTGGAAACGATCCAGTCGACCATCAATCTCGGCGACTACCCCTACGGACGGCCCGCCCACCTCGGGCTCTGCCACGAGCAGTTTCTCCGTTTGCCGGAGACGCAATTCCACGAATTCATGATCACCGCGGGCCGAACGCGGATCGAAGACAAAGTCGCCCGTTTTCGCGCCCAGATGCAGACGGCGGATTTTTACCAGGTGATTTACCAGGCCCTGCTCACGGCACAGGGCTTCAAAGCTTCCAAAACTTTATACTTCCTTCTCAGCAAACGCGCGCCGCTTCGCGAACTGGTAGAACTGGCGCGCGATGTACGCCCGGAAGATCGTGGCGATTTCTATCTTTCCGTTTTGCTTCACGTCGGCCAGATCGTGCCGGGGCAGAAGGATCTGCTGGAAGATTCGGATGAAGAGTCCGCCGCCTTTCGCGACAAGCTTGATAAACTCTGGAATAACGCCCGGCCCTATTTCTCCGACCGACTCATTCCACCGACGCGCCGATGGTTTGCGGGGATGCGCCCAGCAGGCTTTCCCACGCGGCGCCTGGCCGCCGTGGCGGTGTTGCTTGGCCGCCTCACCGATGGCGACGATCCGCTCTTCCAGCGCTTTCGCACGCGCGTCAAAACGATTCCATCGCCGGACGCCAAGCCGAAAGAAATGCGCCGCTTCTGGAAGGAACTCGCCGCGGATTTTCTCGTCTCCGGCGAGGAGCACTACTTCGGAACCCACTTTACCCTCGGCGGGAAAAAGCAGCGGCCCCAGGCCCTGCTCGGCGAGCCGGCCGCGCGATCCCTCGTGTTCAATGTGTTTCTGCCCATGGCGGTGCTGGACGCCCGCCGCCGCCGCGACGAAGAATTGGAAACCAGGGCCTGGGAGGCCATTCAGACCTTTCCTTCCCTCGAAAAGAACTCGGTCGTTCGATTCATGGACAAACGCATCTTTGGCGAGTCCGGCCTTGGCAAAGGCCTCCTCAAAACCGAGATATACCAGCAGGCGCTCATGAAAGTGTTCGGTGATTGTTGCGCGCAAAACGAACGGACCTGTGACGATTGCACCTTCTTTGCCCTCGCGGAGCAGGCCGGGCCAGAAACGGCAACGGAGTAACGGCGGCGCACATGGCCTCAAAGAAGCAATCACGCAAAAAGAAGCAGCCAAAGCAGCAGGAACAGCCTTACCGGTTCTGGCGGGCGGAGCCTCGTCTATACAATCAGCTGGCGATGGAATTCCATCCGTGGAAGGGCTGGCTCCTCGCCGTGACGCTGCTGGCATTTGCCCTCCGGTTCTTCGGGCTTGGAAACGCCAGCCTCTGGATGGACGAGATTGTCATCCTCCAGGAAGCCCCCGCGCGCCAGTTCGAAACCGTCTCCTATTCGGCTCACATGACCCACCTGGAACCCGTCCGGCTGATGCTGAAATGGTTCGGCGAAACGGCATTCGGCGTGCGCGTGTGGAGCGCCCTCCTGGGAACGCTGGCCGTGCCGGTGATCTTCCTCTGGGGCCTTTCAACGCGCGGCGGCCGCCTGGCGGTTGGGGCATCGCTTCTTGCCACGGTGAACTGCTTTCTCATCATGTATAGCCAGGACGGAAACTACTATGGCGGCATGACCTTCTATATGGCCGGCCAACTGGCCGCCTATACGCTCTTTTTCCGGGGGGCTCCCTACACGGGCGGTCTCCTCCTCCTGCTTGCGGGAATTGCCGGGTTCAAGAATCATCCCATCTCGGCAATCCCCACGGCGGTCATG
Source organism: uncultured Candidatus Sumerlaeota bacterium (assembly GCA_964346275.1). GTDB lineage: Bacteria > Sumerlaeota > Sumerlaeia > SLMS01 > SLMS01 > CAYFUR01. The sequence continues at coordinate 1,157 of CAYFUR010000159.1, read as the reverse complement.
CTCGCGGGGATGGGCGTTGGCGCGTTCATCTTTCGCGATATACGGGAAAAGCTGATCGCCTGGAAGCCCTCGGAATGGAAAGGCAGGCCGGCCGTACCAGTTCTTGCGGCGGCCCTGGTTGTTCTGATTCCCTTTTCCCTGAAAAACGCCACTGGCTTTCTCACCACAACATCGGGCCTCATCACACCGGGAGAAACCACGCTGACGAACGTGGCATTCAAGCTCCCCTTTTTCTGGGATCACTTAACGGCGCTTGGGGTGAATTTTCATCGCATGGGCGAAACGAGCCGGCTTCTTGCAATCGTCCCCCTGGCCTACCTTCTGGCCGGTTTTCTCGCCGGGATTCGCGATGCCGGGGGGCGGAAATCTCCCGCCCAACTCGCTTTTCTCGGTCTCGCGCTTGTTCTCCCCATCGTGTCGTATATCTTTCTTTTCAGCCTTCAGATGGACCGCAATTTCAACCTGCGCTATTTCATCTATCTGGCCCCGGTCTTCCTGGGTGTGGCGGCGCTGCCGGCGGCCGTTCTGGCGGACTGGCTGGGAAAGAAACCGGAAAACACACTGGGCGCCTCTTTCTGGAGCACCCTGGCCCCTTACGGAGCCGTTGCGCTGGCCTTCTCCCTTGTCTATCTCGCGGCGGACAAATCCAATTACCGGTCCGGAACGGAAGCCCTCAACCAAGAGCGCAAGGCCGGCGAACCAATCATTGCCTCGACGCGCAACGACCGCATTCAAGCCTATTACTATCTCGACAAGGCCGGGCTTCCAGCCACATCTCCCGATTTTACTTTTCTCAGCCAGCCGGGCTATGAAGACGCCTATGGCGCCGTCTTTCCTTACCTGATGAATGGCGAACAGAGCGCCTGGATCATCAGCGCCTGGCGCCATGTCCGAGCGAAACGCCTCTACGGTCTCTACGAGCAGGGATTGCCGCTGGAATATGATGGGAACTCGAAATGGAACTCCCAGCAGGACTTCCGGCTCCATCACTGGGACTATGGATCGAATGTTGTCTATCCATACGCGGCGGCCAGGATTTCTCCATCCGCGGGAGAGCCGCTGCTCGTTGCCGGGGCCGGGGCCTGGTATACCAACCATCAGATCTATACAGGCGAGAGACAGGTTTCCCGCCTCGTTGCGGAGAGCCCGATGCGCCT
>CAYFUR010000158.1:0-5727 GCA_964346275.1 uncultured Candidatus Sumerlaeota bacterium | reverse complement strand
GCAGTACTGCGATGAAGAGGACCAAGGTATGCCGGAACGCCTCATCGAGCAGTACTTCGGCCATGTGGACTCCAGCGTGACGGGCAAGCACTACCAGAGCACCGATCCCATCGAACTGTTCGACCTGTTCCAAAATGGCATTATCCCTCTCCTGAATTCGGAGATTGAAAAGGCCCTCGAAGGAACAAAATGGCAGCAAAATGGCAGAAACCCGGAGGGGCAATCTCCGGGTTTCGGGGCTCAAATCATTGATTTGAGTGCTGTTAGCTAAGTTGTAAGTGGTGCCCAGGAGAGGACTTGAACCTCCACGGGCTAATGCCCACAAGATCCTTAGTCTTGCGCGTCTGCCAGTTCCGCCACCTGGGCACCGAAGTGAGGCTTCGGGGGACTCTCCGAAGCGGACGCCAATAAACGGGAGAGCCCGGCCCTCGCGCAACGAAAAAATGCACACCCGGAGCAAAAACCGGGGCAGTTCAGGAGGAGCGGTCGCGCAGGTCGCGCAGATGGCTTAAGATCTCTGGATTCAGTCGTCCAGCCATCCGCACCGCCCGGCTGCCGAGGAGCCGCTCCGCCGTTTCCAGGGCGTCTTGCCGGAGCTTCGCCGCTTGTTCCGCAGACGCGGCCTGATCCAGGAATGCGCGTTGGATTGCGGCGAGCGGATTTTCCACCCGGCCGGCCTGGCGGTCGGGCGCGGCCTTCGGGTCCCGCGCCCAATCGGTGAACGCGGTAAAGTGATTCTCCGCCCCCCATTTCCGGCGCAGAAGGGCCTGGCGCTCCTCGAGGTCTTGTTCATCCAGCCGCCCTCTGCCGGACTCCTCGACGAGTCCCCGCGCGAGGGCCTGTGGATCATTTTGAGAAATGGCGTGGACGATCCTTTCCTCAGCGAGTTCTTTCGTCGGGTCACTGGTGACGGTGGTCACCACGCGGAGCCCCGCCCAAAGCCACCCAAACAGCCGGTTGCGGCAGCCCAGTTCCCCTTCGAGGGACCAGCGGTCGGAGTTTACGGCCGCGTCGGCGCCGTGCATCACATCGAACAGCTCCTCTTGAGGCACCCATCCGAGAAGGTGAAAGCGGTCGCGGAACTCGGACTGCTCGATGCGCTTGCAGAAATTCGTATAGACGACTTCCACGTGGCCTTCGATGGCGCCGCCGGTCGAGACGAAGTGAATCCGGTTGTCGCGGCGCATGGCTTCCTCCACGCCGAGAAAGAGGGTCTCTTCGTCCACCCATGTATTATAGCCACCGGTGGAAAGAACAACCCGCGCGCCGGGCGGAACGCCCTTTTCTTCGAGGTATTTGGGATTGTGCGCCGCCAGGGGTTGGTCAAAAGGAAGCGTTGGCGGTATGATTTCGACAAGTTCCCGCCCGCAGGTTTCCGCGTTGATGCGTCCCGCCGCGCCCAGTTCGCCGAGGAGGGCAAGGCGCTGGGAAGGGGAATTCGCGGAAAAACGATCCGCGCGGAGAAGCACGGGCAACACATCGAGCCACTGCTGGTGCAGGGCGGCGTTGCTTTCGTGGACGGCGGCAAGTTGCTGGCGTTCGGCCATGGGGTGGCCGAAGTAATCGGCATGCATGGGCCCCGTATATCCAGACAGCACGGCACCGAGCGCACCCACATCGGTGAGCGCGACCAGGGCATCGGGCCTGGCCGCTTCGGTCCAGGCTGCGATTTGCTCCGGGAGTTCCCAGCGATCGGACGAGAGCTGGCGGTGCTCGATCACTGCTCCTTCCTCGCGCGGCTCAAAGCGGTCGTGGATTCCGGAAAAGAAAATCTCGCCGAGAAAAACGTCGCACCCGGCCCGTTCGAGAGCCCCCAGAAAGGCTTCGAGGCGAAGGCCGGGCGCGTAGAGTCGCCGCTTGCCCGGCGCCGGCAGGGGGCCGACGCCTATCAGCAGGATCCGGCTCATTCGAAGAGGCTGGACACGCGGTCTACCAGTTCACGAGCAGCACTGTCGGTTGGCGCTTCCGCATAGACACGAACAATCGGCTCTGTGTTGCTGGGCCGCACGTGGACCCAGCGATTACCCATGATCGCCTTCACGCCATCGGTGGTGTCGGTTTTCTCGCGGCGGAAGGATTGCTTCACCTTGCTCATCGCTTTTGCGGTGGTCATCCGGCCGAGATGGATTTTGTCCTTGATCATTGTATAGTCGGGGATCGTCTCGTTCCATTCCGCGAGCGTGCCGCCGCGTGATTGGAGCCCGATCAGGATCAGTGCAATCGCCGTCGCGGCATCGCGGCCGGGCTGCACCTGGGGCACGATCACCCCGCCGTTTCCTTCGCCGCCGATGCGGGCCTTTCGGCGGCGCATCTCCGCGAGAACATTGGCTTCGCCGATGGCCGAGCGATAGACGCTCACCTTGTGCTTTTTCGCAAGATCTTCAATGGCCATCGTGGTGGAGAGATTGCAAACCAGCGGCGATTTACGTTTCGCCATGCTGAGGTAGGAATCCGCCGCCAGGATCAGCGTGCGTTCCTCGCCGATGGCGTCGCCCCGCTCGTCCACAATGGCGAGCCGGTCGGCGTCGGGATCGATGGCAAAGCCGAGATCCGCGCCTTCCTTGACCACCGAGCGCCTCAGCGCGGTGATGTTGCTTGGCAGCGGCTCCGCCTCGCGGGGGAAATCCAGTTTTCGCGTGTCAGCGTATATCAGTTGAAACACGGCGCCATAGGCATCGGCGACGTCCGGGGCGAGAACGGCGCCCGCGCTGTTGCATGCATCGATGATGACTTTTGGCGCTTTCGAGGCGCGCTGGCGGCTGGGCGGTTCGAACACCTGGAGAAGCGCATTCAGGTGCAGTTCCACGGCATCGGGGAGCGATTCCAGCCGGCCTATCCGGGATGACTTCTCGATCCTTGGCTTTTTATCCACGAACTTCAGGATCTCGTTCAGAATATCCTGGGTGATAAACTCGCCGGTGGGCGTAAAGAATTTGAGCCCATTGTATTCGATCGGGTTGTGGCTGGCGGTGATACAGATACCGCCGGCCGCCTTGAGCTTTCGGGTCAGCAGCCCCACGGAGGGAGTGGGCGCCAGGCCGACAAAGATGATATCGAAACCACGGCAGGTCAGCACCGACTCGATGAAGGGGATGATCCATCGCGAAGACGGCCGGGCGTCGTGGCCCAGAATAATCCGGTTCCCCTTGAGCGTGCTGATATACGCTTCAAGATAGGGAAGCATCGTTTCCGGTGTGAGGCTGTCTCCCGCAATCCCGCGAATTCCCGAAATCGAGACGATCAGCGGGGCTTCCGACAAAGCCCTGGCGGGTGTCGATTTGGAACGCCGGGTGGTCTTCGCCGGGGTGCTTTTCGGGCTCGTGCTCTTTCGGCGAGTCGTCTTCCTGGCAGGCTTCGAACTCTTGTTCGCTGGCTTCTTCGACGCGGTCCTCTTCGCCATGATCGCTTCTCCGTTCCCTTGCGCTGGAAATCTGCGAGACCCGAAGATGATCAAACTCCTCCCGCGGTGCAAAGAGCTTTTTACCTTCCCGGCCAGATGAAGGCTTGCCACCTCACGGCTCGCCCTCTATCCCCAAGGGCAAGACCACAGCCCGCCGCAGGAGTGCGATTCGTGGAATTCCCCGCCGAACTTTGGACCGATGAGCAGGATCGCCAATATGCCGAAGACCTCGTTCGCGCCTTCGAAGGCTCGCCGCTGATCCTCACCGATCGACTGGCGAACTCCATCTACCTCACACCGCAGGCGGCTCATCTCCTTGGCGATTCCGAAGAGGCACTCGTCAATCGCCTCTCCTTTTCCCTGCTCGGGTTTGGCAAGCACCAGAAAGTGCCGACGGCGCTGGTGAAAGCCCTCGAAGGCGAAGGTCCGTCCTGGCGCGGCGTTGTCGATCTCGGCGAAATGGGGTCGGCTCGCTGGCACTTTTGCGAGGCCAGTGCGGTGGTGCGCGATGGGCGCCTCGTCTGTGGGGTGATTCGTCTTTCGCCGAAGCCCGCTCGCGAGCCCCATCCCGGTGAGAAGGATTCCAGTGGTCGGAGCGAACTGAAAACAGCGGTCCTCGTCAGCGGGCGGGGGAGCAACCTGCGTGCGTTGCTCGACGCGCGGGCGGCCGGTCGCCTGCCCGAGGTCGATTTTGTCGCCGTCGTTTCGAACAATCCCAAGGCCCCGGCGCTGGATATCGCGCGGGAGCACGGCATCGAAGCCATTGGCATCAGCCATCGCCAATTCGACGACCGCGCGGCGCACGAACGCGCCGTGGTGGAAAAGCTGAAAGAACGCGGCGCCGAGTTTGTCGTTCTCGCCGGGTATATGCGCGTGCTGACGCCGGAATTCCTCCATGCGTTTCCCAATCGCGTGATCAACATTCATCCCTCGCTGTTGCCTGCGTTTCCGGGCGTCAATGGCCAGGGCCAAGCGGTGGAATACGGCGTTCGCATCGCCGGGCTCACGGTGCATTTTGTCGATGAGCATACCGACCACGGGCCGATCATTCTCCAGCGCTCGGTCCCGGTTCTTCAAACAGACAACGACGCGCGGCTCTCCGCCCGCATCCTCGAAGAAGAACACCGCGCGCTGCCCCTCGCGCTGGATCTTTTCTCACGCGGCAGGCTTCTGATCGATGGACGCAAGGTCGTGATCCTGAAAGGAGAAACCAGCTTCCCCGAGCTGGAGGAAAGCCTCCACGCCGTCGATCCGCTGCTGATCGCCACGGGAAACGATCACAAGCTCGGCGAGATCGCCGCGATTATCCACGATGTGCCCGTCCGGCTGATCGGAACGCGGTCATTCCCAGAGGGCGAGGAGCCCGAGGAAAACGGCACGACCTATGAAGAAAATGCGCGAATCAAAGCGACGGAATGGCAGCAGCGCACGGGCCTCTGGACCCTCGCCGACGACAGCGGCCTCGAAGTGGATGCCCTGGACGGCCGCCCTGGCATCCACAGCAGCCGCTATGCTCCCACCTCCAAGGAGCGCATCAAGCGCCTGCTGAAAGAATTGGAAGGCGTGCCCGAGGAAAAGCGCTCCGCGCGCTTTGTCTGCACGATGGTCCTGCTCGGCCCCAACGGCGAGGAGTATGTCGAAACGGGGATTTGCCCGGGCCACATCGGGAAAGAGCCGCGCGGCGAGGGCGGATTCGGCTACGATCCGGTGTTTGTGCCCGAGGGCTTCCACGGCCAGCACCTGGCGGAACTGAACGCAAAAACCAAAAACGGCATCAGCCACCGCGCGCGGGCCCTGGAGCAGATTAAGGGTATTCTGAATCAGATATTCGGAGAGTCGCGTTAGAGAAGAGGAATCTTTATCCTGCTCCCGCTTCTCTGCTTTATCCTCTCAGTATCCCATTGCGAACAGGATCTTCCTCAGATACGTCGCAATCTGGCCAATCGCTATTAACATCGCCCCGGCCACAAAGCCCGTGATCGCCGAGAACCGGCTTGCCACCATGGAGATCATCGGCTCGGGCGTCCATGTGTCCAGCGGCACCTTGGAATACTGGGCCACCATCCATAGAATGCCACTGAAGAAATAGATCAGGCTGATCACAAAGATCGTGGCTCCCAGATATGTCGCCGTGCGGCCCGCCAGGCATCGCGTCGCCCGCGCCCGATCCATCGTCAGTTCCGACGCCCCGAACGAGTATCCATGCCTTGCGCCACTTCCCAAAGAGAGACTCATCGCTCGACCCCTTCCCTTTCCCTCGCTTAGCAGGTTGTTATACCAGGATATATTGCGGTCAGGGTTCTCCCGGCCAAATCTCCGGGGCAACC
>CAYFUR010000157.1:0-5795 GCA_964346275.1 uncultured Candidatus Sumerlaeota bacterium | reverse complement strand
AAGCCATGGCACTCATCCCGAAAGCGGGGAGGAGCGCGTTTTTGCTGGGGGGCAGTTAGAGCGTGGGGCACTTTACGGCGGGCGGCAACTTTCCCGGACGAAAAAAGTAAAAAAATGCGCCTGGCCATCGCGTGGTTCATGTTGAAACGCGTGAAACAAATTTGCCGGCGTTTGGAGCGTGCGGATTGGGCTTGTGCCGACGTTCCAAACGCCATTTAATGTAACAGTATAATTTGCAGTGGCACTCCCGCGGAAAAGGACAACACCGTGAAAAAACACACCACTCTCCCCGCTCTGCTTCTCCTGCTGGCGCTCGTCGCCGGGTTGATGGCCGCGCCCGCGGCGGCGCGCGTCGAGGTGACCCTCCAGACCGAAGACACCCTCGCCCTGGAAGTCGGCGACATGGAAATGTCCTACGACTTTCACAACGGCATGACTCTCCGCGTTCATGATATCGAGATGATCCGGGGATCGTCGCTCTGGGTGATGACGCCGGGCTGGACCGAGCGCATTTTTGGAATGGAAGAGAACCCCGACCTCCTTTCCGGCGCGGAAATCGAGGCGACGGAGGACGGCGGCCTTCGCGTGATGCTCGAGCGCCGCCCGCCGGAATCCCACGATGAAACGCCCGCCTTTGCCGGGACCGAAGTCTATACGCTCCATCCCGACAACACGATCGAATGGGATTTGAAGTTCCGCCTGCTGGAGGACATTCCGGCGATTATCGAATGGAACGTGGCCAGCCTGAACCCGACGCCGCTCCTTTCCGCGCCATACGAGGGCACGGTGGAGGACGGCGAGGTGGAGGGCGTGATTCCCGCCGAATCGCCGGGCGCCGCCGTCGATGTGTCGACGGTCGCGAATGATATCCGCACGCTCCGGATCGATTCGCGCATCGGCCCGATGGAGATCGAGGTGAACGACGAGCCGGATATGATCCTGTTCGATTACCGCAAGAATCGCTGGGCGCGGGCCGACAAGCCGCTCTTCTGGTTTGGCCAGCTCGGCCGGGAGATCGAATCCGGCAAGGAGTATCACTATTCCGTGAAGCTCTCCTTTCCCGAGGAGATGAAAACCGTCGCCACGGCTGCCGCTCCCGTGGAAGCCGCCGCTGGCGCGGAGGAAACGGACGCCGCCCGCCTGCCCAACACCGGCGAGCGTCCCCTGATCCCCAAGCCCAAGGACGCCGCCTTCACGGGCGAGCGCTTTCCGCTTTCCGGGAAAACGCGCGTCTATACAGGAAAGAACGTGCCGGAGGGCTATGCAAAGGCGGGCCGGTTTTTCCTGAAGGACCTGGAAGACCTTTACGGGACGAAGGCTTCCCTGCGCGAAAAGGACGCCCCGGCCGAGGCGAGCCGTCCGGCGATTGTGTTGGGGGGACCGGAATCCCGCGCGGCGGAATTCTGCGCGGAGGCGGGCCTGGAGCTGCCGGAACACGAGCAGGGCTATGTCCTGCGCGTCGGCGCCGATGGGGCGGCGGTGGCGGGCAATTCGCCGGAGGGGGTTTTCTACGGCGCGACGACGCTGGCGCAGCTCATTGGCGTCGATGGCGAGGGTGTCTATCTGCGCGGAGCCGAGATTTCCGATTATCCTTCCCTCGATTTTCGCGGTATCCACGCCCTTTCGGGCAAGGGCGCCGGGGACGAAATTTCGAAGGCCGTGCGCACGCTCATGGCGCGGTTTAAGATCAACAGCTTCGTCTGGGAGACGGAGTATCTGATCTGGGACAGCGCGCCGGAAATCGCGCATCCCCAATACGGCATGAAGAAATCCGAGGCGCGCAAGGTCGTCGATGCCGCCGATGAGAATATGATCGAAATCATTCCGCTGGTTCAGTCGCTCGGCCACAGCGAATGGATTTTCGTGAACGACCAGAACCTGGACATCGCGGAAGACCCGGACACGCCGTACGCCTATAACCCGACGAATCCGCGGACCTATGAATTCATCTTTTCCGTCTATCAGGAAGCGGTGGATTTCTTCCAGCCCGAGCGCTTTCACATCGGCCACGACGAGGTCGCCATGCGGGGCCGTTTCCCCTATCGCAGTAAGGAGAGCGGCTTGTCCGCGACGGAACTGATCCTGGGCGATATCCACAAGCTCCACGACTGGTTCAGCGAGCGCGATATCCAGGTGATGATGTGGGGCGACATGTTCCTCGCCGAGGGCGAAGCGACCGACGCAACGTTTGCCCCGAGCAAGGAAGAGGCGAAGACGCGCCGCGACATGCTGCCCAAGGACATCTTCATTACCGACTGGCATTACGACGTGGTGGAACCCGAGGAATATACATCCATCGAAATCTGGAAAGACGCCGGGTTCGAGACGGCGGGCGCCTCGTGGGATCGCCCGGGGAACATCCAAAACCTCGCGCTCGCCTGTATCAACGCGGACGCGGAGGGCCTTCTCCAGACGACCTGGGCCGGGTTCAACTTCCGGATCGACGGCAACCAGCAGGCCTGGCACCAGTACTGGGCGTATATATACGCCGCTTACTATGCCTGGAGCGGCGACACAACACCGCACCACGACCTGCCCTTCACCGCCCGCGACGTGTTCCTCGACGTGTGGACCGGCCGCAAACCGATCCTGGAGGAAAAGAAAGGGTTCCTGGTCGATATGACGCCTTTCATGAATCGCAAGCTGGCGGACACGAAAGGCCACGACGGCTGGCTCGGTTATGGCCCCGGGCTCGACATGTCGTCCTTCCCCATGGATCAGGAGGTGTTCGGCGAAACGCGCTTCCAGGTGCGGGAGAACGGCGAAGGGGAAGCGGCGCTTCTCCTTGCGGGCAAGTTCAACCCCGAGGGGCGCTTCCCCGAGTCCGTTCGCGTTGACCTCGAGCAGCCGCGCCGCGCCAGCGAACTGCATTTCCTCTCCGCCGCGGCGTTCCGCGCGGGGGAGAAAACACGCGCGGGAACGATCAAGATCGTCTATACAGACGGCAAGAGCGAGGAAGAGCCGCTGATCCATGGCGAGAACCTTTTCGCCTATACGGATAATCGCGTGGGGCCGGATGCGCGCATCGCCTGGGAAGGAACCACGGAAAGCGGCAAGGCGGTGAAGATGTGGGATCTCTCGTGGAGGAATCCGCGCCCGAAAAAGAAAATCGCGGCGATCGAATTGCACTCCGCAAACAGCGAAGCGGCGCCAATCATCATGGCGATTACCGGCGTCGAGTAAGCCGGAATCGCGAGAATCCGCTGGCTCCGGGTTGCATTCCGGTGCCAGTTTCTTTACATGCCTCCCTGGAGATTCCGATGGGCCGCCGCGAAACACATATTTTCTATGCGCCGCATGCAGATGACGAGACGTTGTCCATGGGGCCCGCGATCCGCAATCGTGTGCGCGCGGGCCACCGGGTGATTCTCGTGCTGTTGACGGACGGGGCGGCCGATGAGACCTTTCAATGCCTGCGCGGCGAGATGCCCTGCCGCGTCCACGGAACCACCCACGATCCGGCGGGGGAGAACTATCGAGACCAGCCGTTCGACAAGGCGGCGTTCATCCGCGCCCGCCGGGAGGAGTTTCTCCGGGCGGCGGCGCTCCTGGGCGTTCCGCGCGACCAGGTGTTTTTCCATGATTTTCCCGACGGCGGGCTTCCCATGGAAGAGGTGCGCCGCATCGTTCAGGAATTCGATGGCGACCCGTCATTGCCCGGGCCGCGCTCTCATCACACGATGACCTATCAGTTCGATAACCATCCCGACCACCTCGCGGCGGGAAAGGCGCTCCATGGCCTCTGGAGCGAGTGCGTGATCCCGTTCCCCACCTGGTATATCAAGCGTTCCATGTGGAGCCGGATCGGAGAAGATGACGCCGTGTCCGAGAACCGTGTGCGGGACGAGGCGGAACAGCAGATTTTCCGGGACATCTATGAACAGGTTTACGGAAATTTTCAGCCGGAGGAAGGGCGCTACGCCATCGGAGGACATTCCGTGCCCGAAAGCTTTGCTGGCCTGCGCGAAGACTTTACGATCAAAGCCCATCATCAACTCTAGGAGCCGCATCCATACATGATACGCAGCGTTCTTTCCCTTTTGATACTGCTTTACCTGCCTGGCATTCTTCTGGGCCAGTCCCATTCCTCGCATCCCATCGATGCGATCAATCCGCCTCTCGGCGGAGAATTTCCCGGCAATCGCGGCACCAACGAGCTGAACGTCTATACGTTTTCCGGCCTCCGCGAAAGCACCGGAACGAATCGCTATGGCTCGGAAGCGGTGGTTGTCGACGGCATCGTGGAGTCCGTGGGGGAGAACGACAACACAATCCCCGCCAATGGGTTTGTGATTTCCGGCCACGGGACGGCGGCGCGCTGGATCAACAGCAGCCTGGCGCCAGGGGCAGCCGTGTACTTCACCAAGTCGTCAGTCAGGATAGACGATTCGCCTCGGGGGCGGTTGATCTCTCTGAGGCATCGCCTGTCTGAGATTGAGGAAGAACTCGCCAAAAAGAAAGGTGAGGAAGCGAAGTCGTTGAGCACGAAAGCGGGCAAGGCCTCCGGTTTGATTGACGAGGCGATGGAAAGCGCGTCGCAGGACGCCGTCTCTCAGGCTGCCGATTTGCTGGACGAGATCGAACGCGATCTTTGGTCCCTGACGCTGGAAAACATGCCTTCGCCCGAAGGGGAAATTCGGGCGGTCTGGCACCGTCTTGCCGCCACTTCGCGCGAGGAAATCGCTTCTCTCGCGCAAGCATGGGCCGATGCCGGTGTGAATGTCGCTTTTCCCGAAACGATCTATGCTTCCCAGGCGATCTATACGGATCCAACGGGGCTCTATACAAAGTTCCCCCAACTGGGTGACATGGATGCCCTGGAAGTTTTGATCGAGGAATGCCATGCGCGGGGAATCGAAGTCCACGCCTGGGTCCATTGTTTCTTTATCGGGATCGAGGGGAACGAAAAGGAGCCCGCTCTGCTCGCCGCCCGGCGTCCCGAGTGGCTGGCGGAGGATCGCCAGGGGCGCCATGTCTCCGATGACGAGCCGGGGTACATGTATTTTAGTCCGGCGATGCCGGAAGTCCGGTCGGCTCTCATGGATGCCTACAAGGCCCTTGCGGAGAATTACGAAATCGATGGCTTCCAGTTTGATTATATACGCTATTGCGGGTCGGACTCCTGGGAGGACCAGTGGGACTACAGCGACTATACACGGAAGACGGTGGAGGAGGAGCTGGGATTTGACCCGATGGAGATCAACCCGGACGATGATCAAGGAAAATGGAAGCAGTGGATGAGTTGGCGCGAGGAGACGATCACTTCTTTTGTCCGGGAAACGGCAAAGACGGTGCGCGCCGTGGATTCGGAGTTGATCCTCACAGCCGATGTTTTTCCCGATTTGGAGAGCGCCATCCGCAATAAGGGGCAGAACTGGGCGGAATGGGGGCGCGAGGGATATGTCGATTCTATTATTCCCATGGCTTATACCACCAGCGCCGGGGAAGTGGCGGCGTCTGTTCGCGAGATGGACGACCTGTTGCCGGAGGACGCCCCGCTGGTGATCGGCCTGGGGCCGTACCTGGGATTTTCTCCGCGGCAACTGATCCGGCAGGTCGAGGCCACCCGCCGCGTGGGGGCCACGGGCCAGAGCCTTTTTGCTTGGGATGCCATGACCCCGGCCATGAAAGCGGATCTGGGCCGGGGGCCATGGAAGCAACCGACCAGGCCGGATTGGACCTCGAACGCCGAATAACCATGCCGGCACGTGGATGAAGGCTTCTGAGGGGGCGGTTCTTTGCCGTCCCCCTTTTCTTTTCTTTTCTTCAAAGTTCAATCTGGTGAGTTCGACTAG
>CAYFUR010000156.1:0-5797 GCA_964346275.1 uncultured Candidatus Sumerlaeota bacterium | reverse complement strand
GGCAACGCTCGGACAGAGCGGCGCAAGCCTCTTGGATGGAAGCCTGGAACAGGATGATGAAATCATTGATTTTAAAATTAACAAGGCGCAAACGACTCTCTACTATGAGGTGAGGAGAGGAGACGGCAGCCGGGATTTCTTCAAGATCGACCTGCCTTGGGGCTCGCCTCAACCGGCCGATCCTTTCCACCAGGATGATATCTTCACCTCCGATGGACGATTTCGCCTCGCCCTCCCCCACCGCCGCCATTGCCTTCCGCCCTTTTATGACAACTGCTTCTATGAAAATCAGTGGGAAGCGCAACGAATTGCCACGGGAGAGGTTTTCCGTTTTGGCGAGCTTTGGACATCCACTTCGCTACCCCATCGCCGCCCGGCAGACGCAACAAATGAAAAGCTCGTCTATCTGACCGATACGGACCTCTATCCTCCCTTTGATGCAGGACAACTGGTCGCCTCGCAGATCGAGGGAATGGATTCGGACCGGCTTGACGAATCGGGAGCTGTCCGGGACTTCACCCTCCTGAACGATGAGACGATTATCTATCTGGATTCCGATCTGCACCGAGTGACCATTCGCGGAGAAGATCGCACTCCGCTGACCTCTTTTCCAGCCGACAGGGAGATTCAGGCCTTTGATACCACGGCGGAAGGATCGCCCATCGTCTTTCAGATGGATCGAGATCTTTACCTGGAGGGAGATTCGCAAGCGGAGGGACGCCTGACGAATGGGCGGGATATCGAGGAGTTCCACGTCGCGGCGGACGGCAGCCGGGTGATCTTTATCGAATCCTTCCTGACGGAAAGAAATCTTTACAGCCTCGAAATTCTTTCCGGGGACGTGGTTCAGCTGAACGCCAGTGCAGAGTCTTGTTATCGCGTGGGAGCCTTCGATCTGGGTGAAGAGGAAATCATCTATACGGAATCCTCGAGTTTGAGCGCAAACCCGAACCTGTTCGCCTACCAAATCGGGGTTGGCGAGCCTTTGCCCCTCGATCTCATCACATCAACGGGGCCCGACGCGGAATATTCGATCCCCCGCGTCTATACGAACGACGACGATCAGACCATTGTCATCCAGGAGGAAGTGGCACAGGCCGGGCCCTATGATGAGCCGACGGTTTACCGCCGCGCCTATGCTATCGCGGGAACAATCCCTGCAGCAGCCCTTGTGCATGAGGCGTCCTATCCCTCCTCAGCCTCCCCGGCTTACCTTCCACCGGTTTTTCCAACCGAGGATCCCTTCGCGTATTACATGGTGCAAGACGAGTTGATTCGTTTTCGACCGGAGAATCCCCAGCAAACTCTGGATGTTTTGCTTGTCGGATACGGACGGATTGCGGATTTCGAACTCAATGCCGGGCAGGGGAAGGGCTTGGCCCTGACAGAGGGTGAACAGGGCCTGCGGCTCTTTGGCATCGATCTGAGCGGAAGCGAAGCTCCCACTTTGCTCACGGAAAATGGCGGAACGGTCTCCGGCTTCCAGCTTTCGCCGGACGCGGATTTCGTGTCCTATATCTCTGAGACGGCTTCCACCCCCGGAAAACGACTGTATCGGTTGCCGTTCGGGGGAGGGAATCCGGTGCAGCTCAGCGGCGATCCCGCGCTGGAAGGCGAGGTCAGAGATTTTGAAATAGCGTCCACTGGCGATCGCGTCGTCTATCTTTCAGGCAGAGAGGAAGAGAATATCCCGCACCGGCTTCGGTCGATCCTCCCGGACGGGAGTGATCCGACGATTGTTCCGGCGCGGTCGAACCCCAACGGCGCCGTTCACGACTTCGAGCTGTCGCCGGACGGATCCGTGATCGTCTTTCGTGGCGACCTGGATGAAGAGGACCGCAACGAACTCTACACCACGCCGATTGATGGGGGAACGATTACCCAGCTTTCCTCGAATGACCCAGCACTGGCTGATGTCGCCGCTGATTACCGCATCAGCCTCAACGGTGAACGCGTCTATTTCCGCCAGAAGTCCGCGTCGTCGGAGGCCTATGCCCTTTTCGGAAATGCCGCTGATGGCGGTGAGTTCTATGCGATTCAGAGCCTGCCGCAGGATGGTGGCTCGGTGCTTGAGTTCAAACTGTCAGCGGATGGCATGGTGATGGATTTTCTTCAGACCGTAGGAGCCAATGGTCCACGAGAACTCTATACCGTCGTGCCTGAGCCGAACATGCCTCCCCTGCGGATCAGCGGATCGATTCAGGATCAGGGAGGCATCGCTCCCGGCGATTATGACATGACGCCTGGAGGCCTGTTCCATGTCTATCGCAAGCTCCAGGATAATGGGGGCATGAGCCTCTTTGCGAGTTTCGATGGCACGCTGGTTTCTATTACTCCAACTCCAACCCCCACGCCCACGCCGACTCCCTCGCCCACGCCAGAGCCGCCTTTCGGATACGATTTCGCCGCCGGTTCCGGTGGATGGACATTCAACGGAGAGGCTTCTTTCGTTCCCGATGCGGTCAGCGGGGAATGGAACAGCGAGGCCTTGCGTCTATCCACCACCTCGAACCTCGGCGCGTTTGGTTTCTGGGAATCGCCGCTGTTTTCACCAAGAGAGGACATCACGGCTCCGTTGCTTTCGAGCGACCCCGCGGACCGCGTCTATCTGGCCTCGTTCAATCTGACGTCGAATGTCGATTCCACCCAGGCCCCGGTCGTCCGCGTGCGCGCTTCATCGGAGGACTTTCATCGCACGGATCTCCTGGTGGCCTCGTCGGAAGGGGAAGCCTACCAGTCGCCCGCGCCTGACGGACTCATTCCCATGCGGCTGCTTTTCCCGGATCCCATCGCGCCGGAAAACGCGCGGCTGGATTTTGATCTGCTGAACGTGAATTCCAACGATGCGGCGGACGCCATGGTGGCGCTGGATCGAGTCGATATGTCGGCCACCGACGTGACACAGCTTCCCGCCGGGACCCCGCTTCTTTCCCACGACCTGGGGGATTCCTCCGTGCGCAATCTCTGGACTCCGCACACCGACGAATCCGGGACGCTTCCCCCCACGGAGATCATGGCGGCCACAAGCGCCGGCCTCTATACACAAGGCGTTCCCACCGGCGGCGCCGAAGACCAGGTGCGGTTTGGCTACTGGGAGCACACGCCGGGCTTTGCCGTGCAGCCGGGTCATGTTTACCAGGTGCGCTGGACGGTGGCCGGCGACGCGCCATCTGCCATGCCGAGCAGCGTTCCCGGTTTCCGCCTGCGCCTCAATGGAGCCACCCACGCCGTTGCGTCGCTGGCGCATATCGAGAGCGTGAACAACACGGCCTCCGTTCCGGCCCAGGATGCGGACCAGGCCTACGATATGTGGTATTTCCGCGACTCCGAGGTGGAAGAAAACTTCACCCTGGCGTTTGATTATCTGTATATACCGGATGCAAGCGGTGATGATCCCTCGACGGGTTTGATTCTCAAATCGGTGGAAGTCTGGGAATACGACGTCCGGCCGTAGCCACCAATCCGCCACTGTGCGAAACGCCCTGGCCGGGACCATCCTCCCGCCGGGGCGTTTTTCTATTCGGGTCCGTCCGGTTTCCTGTCCTCATCCGGTTCGGCGGGGGGATTGGGAGCTTCGGCTTCTTTTTTGGCGCGGAGTTCCTTTTCCAGCTCGGCGAGGGATTCCAGGGTGATGCGCTGGTTTTCGTAAAGGGCGGTGGCGGCGGTTTCCTTTAAATCCCGCGAGGCAACAATCAGCAGCCAGAACAGGACGATGATGGAAAGACCCGTGTAGAGAATTCCCTCGATCAGGCGGAAATGCCCCCAGGCGGCGAAGTCCTCGAAGAACGCCGCCAGCAAATAAAAGAGAAGGAGCAGAATGAGCCCCTTGGCCCGGCGGCGGAAACGGCGGTAGAGGCGTCTTTCGTCGTGCCCCGCGCGGCGGCTTTCTCCCACGATGAGGATTTCCCGCGCCAGCATGAGCAGCGCCACCAGGACTAAAACCACCAGGATGATCCAGCGAAGCATGGGGAGAAGGCTCCTTTGATTCCGGGGGCCATGAAACGGGGGGTGGATGCCGGGCTCAACGGGAAAGCCCGCTTCCCCTTGCACACCGGGCCGTCATCTCCCTAGAACACGGGCGCTGCAGGTCCGCAATCCGCTCCGCCGGATTTCCACTCCTCCAATTCTCAGAAGAAAGTGATCGCTCATGGCTGATTATCGCATCGAGAAGGACTCGCTCGGCGAAGTCAAAGTCCCCGCTGGCGCGCTTTACAAGGCGCAGACCCAGCGCGCGGTCGACAATTTTCCCATCTCGGGCATCGGGATGCCCCGGGAAATGATCCGCGCCCTTGGCCTGGTCAAGCGCGCCGCCGCCGTGGTGAATAAAGACCTCGGAATGCTGGACTCGACACTGGCCGACGCCATCACCGCCGCCGCCGATGAAGTCATCGAAGGGAAACACGACGCCCAGTTTCCCGTGGATATTTACCAGACGGGCTCGGGCACCTCGACCAACATGAACACCAACGAGGTCATCGCCACCCTGGCCACGAAACGCGTGGAGGGAGAGGGCAAATCCGTCCATCCCAACGACCATGTGAACATGGGCCAGTCCTCCAACGATATTTTTCCCACGGCGATTCACGTGGCGGCTTACCTGCAGACGGCGGAAGTGCTGCTCCCCGGCCTGCTTCATCTCAAGCAAACCCTCGAGAAAAAGGCTGAAGAGGTCGAGCACGTGACCAAGACGGGACGCACCCACCTGATGGACGCGATGCCGCTGACGCTGGGCCAGGAGCTGGGAGGATGGGCCTACCAGGCGGCGCAGGCGAGCGAACGCGTCGAGGGCGCGCTGCCGCGGCTGGCCAAGCTGCCCCAGGGGGGCACGGCGGTGGGATCGGGCATCAACGCTCATCCCGAATTCGGCCGCCGCGTGGCGGCGGAGCTGAAAAAGCAAACGGGCCTGCCCTTTGTGGAAAGCGACAACCACTTTGCCGCGCAATCGGCGCTGGACAGCGCGGTGGAGCTGAGCGGCCAGATGAAAACGGCAGCGACGGCGCTGATGAAGATCTCCAACGATCTGCGCTGGATGAACAGCGGGCCCATCGCGGGCCTGGGGGAAATCGCGCTGCCGGCGCTGCAGCCGGGCTCGTCGATCATGCCGGGCAAGGTGAACCCGGTGATCTGTGAATCCATGATGATGGTTTGCGCACAGGTCATGGGCAACGACGTCGCCGTGGCCATTGGCAACGAACGCGGGAATTTCCAGCTCAACGTGATGATGCCGATGATGGCGCGCAACCTTCTGGAATCGGTGAAGATCCTGGGCAACGCCTGCACCATGCTGGCCGACAAGGCGATTTCCGGATTCACGGTCAACCAGGACCGAATCACCTCGCTCATCGACAAAAACCCGGTGCTCGTCACGACGCTCAACCCGGTCATCGGCTATGAAAAGGCGGCCAAGATCGCCAAGCAGGCCTATGCGGAAGGCCGCGCCCTGAAAGAGGTCGCGAAGGAACAGACGGATCTTTCGGCGGAGGAGCTGGAAAAACTCCTCGATCCCGCCAAAATGACCAAGGGCGGCATTATGAAGTAACCAGCGCGCACAGCGGCGCCGTGTATCTTGCGGGCGGGGGATCCGATTCTCCGCCCGCTTTTTTTTGAATCGGCTTGGCGCGCGGGTCGCTCTGCTTTACCTTAGCCATGTATCCAAGGAGCACGACGCCAGGATCATGAAGGGCGACAAGGACATTCTGCGGACCCTAGCCGGAATGATCGCCAGGACCCGCGTCTATACAAGCGAGGGAAAAAACGCCTTTCGCGCGACGCCGCTTCTCCAGGAAGGGATCATCCT
>CAYFUR010000155.1:0-5825 GCA_964346275.1 uncultured Candidatus Sumerlaeota bacterium | reverse complement strand
GCGAGGAAAGCTCCGCCAGCGCCTCCTGGGTTTCTTCGGTCGCCTCATCCTCGAGCTCATTGAGGCGCTCCTGCGCTCCGGCCAGATTTTCGTCGATATATTCCATTTGGGATTCCGCCCATATTGAGAGCTGCTCGGTCTTGCTCTTCGCCTGGCGCTGAGCGCGCTCCAGGGCCTCCTGGATTCGGGCCTTCGAGGTTTCCGCCGCGGCTTCCACCGTTTCCCCCGCTTCCTGGGCTGCTTCCCCGGCTTTCTCTGCCGCTTCCTCGACATCCTCGCCCGTTTCGGCCATCTGCTGGGCCATCTGGTCGCCCTGTGGCTGTTGCTCCTCTTGCTGTGCGGCCTCCTGCTGCTCCTGGGGCATCGATGGTTGCTGGGGAGCCTGTTCTTCCTGGTCCTGGCCGCAAGCGGCCAACAATCCCGCTGCGACGAAAACCCCCAGCCACTTTGTGCACTGCGTCATCTCAATCATCCTTTCTTTTGTCAGGCTTGTTCTCCTCTTCGGAAGAATCCAGGATTTTCGAAAGTCCCTCGCGCAAATCTCCCACGGCTTTTCCCAGGCGGCTTTCCATTTCCGCCCAGAATCCCGGATCTTCATTCCGGGCACGCTGTTCTCCCAGCGCTCGGCGCCGCTCTTCTTTCAGGTGCTTTTCCAGACTTTCGATTTTGTCGAGGGCCTGCTGGCCCATTCCAGGCGAACGCCGACGGTAGGATTGAAGTTCCTCCAGCCACAGATCGAACTGAACAGCGATCTTATCGGCAAGCGCCTCCCAGGTGGGATGCTCTTTTTCCTTGGGATCCTCTCCGTTTTCCTTTTTGCCGTGTTCGCTCATGAATGTCCTCGAAAAGGTTCCCTCCGGTGGATAAATCCTGGCTCATCCGGGCCGGAAAAAGCAAGGGCTATGGATGTCGGGTTCCTTTCCCGCCGCTCATCTGGGGGGAAACCCGCCCTGTGCTTTATCTCCCTGTGCTTTCCCTGGCATTGACGAAAGGGTAACCGCGCCGCACGCTTTGTGAACTTTCCCTGCCGCTGGAGAAGCCATGAGTTCATCCGATCGCCCCGAAGACAGTCCAAAGCAGCGTTCTTTGCCGCCAGGCGGCCGCCCCCCGCTGAGTCCGACAACTCCCCCCGCCGGGCCGCGCCCCGCGGACCAGACCCCGCAGCCTCCCTCGCCGCCAAAGCCCCAGAGCGGACAGCGGCCAACGATGGCGCCGCGCCCGGCCGTCCCCGGCGTCGAGCGGGCGCGGGATAGTCTGGAGGTCCTCCTGGCGCATGCTGTCAAGCAGGACGCCAGCGATCTGCACCTGACGCGCAACATGCCGCCGATCCTGCGTATAGACGGCCGGTTGATCGCTATGGAGCAGCAACCCCTTTCCCGGGAAGAGGTGGAACGACTCGTCCTGGAAGCGCTGTCACCGGAACAAAAGGCGCGTTTCAAAGAGGAGTGGGAGCTGGATCTGAGCGTGGAATTTCCCAATGCGGGGCGCTTTCGAGTCAACGTCCACCGCCAGTCGGGAACGATCGAGGCCGCTTTTCGCGTGGTGCGCGAAACGATCATCCCCATCCGCCAGCTCGGCCTGCCGCCGATTCTGGAAGAACTCGCCCGAAAGAACAGCGGCCTGATGATCATGACGGGCCCCACGGGAAGCGGAAAGACGACGACGCTGGCGGCCATCGTCGATCAGATCAATCACGAGCGGAATTGCATGGTGGTGACCGTCGAAGATCCCATCGAATACGTGCACCGAAACCGCCGTGCCGTGATCAAGCAGCGCGAAGTGACCAGCGATACGCATAGTTTCGTTCATGCGCTGCGCCATGTGTTGCGCCAGGATCCAGACGTGATCGTGGTGGGCGAGATGCGCGACCTGGAAACGATCCAGACGGCTCTGATTGCCGCGGAGACGGGCCACATGGTGTATAGCACCCTGCATACGCCGGACGCAGTGCAAACGATCGATCGCATCATCGACGTGTTTCCACCTCATCACCAGGACCAGGTGCGCATCCAGCTCGCCAACACGCTCCAGGCCGTCGTGGCGCAGCAGCTCCTGCCCGTGCCGGGCAACAAGGGGCGCGTCGTGGCATGCGAAATCCTGGTGGCCAATGCCGCTGTGCGGAAAACAGTTCGCGGCGGCAAGACGGAACAGCTGATGACGATCATCCAGACCGGCCACGATGTCGGCATGATCTCGATGGATAAATCGTTGAAGAATCTCTACCTGCAGGGCCTGATCAGCTTTGACGACGCGATCAGCCGCTGTCGTTATCCAGAGTCCTTCGACCGGATTTAGCGGCGGGCGATCCGCCAGGGGAGCGGCGCCAGATGGCAGTCCAGTTCATGGGAAACGACCGCCTGGCTGTGGGGGTGCTTTTTCTTGCGGCTCTTTTACTTCGTCTATACGGAATCGGCGATGAAGCTCTCTGGGCGGACGAGTTCTATACGCTGCACACGATCCGAGCCGATGGGCTGGGTTCTCTTCTCTCGCGCATTTCCCAGGATAATCCGCATCCGCCGCTTTATTTTCTGGTTGTTTCTTTCTTTCGCGGTGTCTTCGGCGAAGGGGAGGCCGTCCTTCGGCTTCCTTCAATGCTGGCCGGGGCCGCCACCGTGCCGTTGTTCTATATATTGGCCCGGCGGCTCTTCCCGAAAAGGATGGCGGCCCTGGTGGCGGGCGGGCTGCTTGCTGTTTCTCCCTTTCATATCTGGTATAGCCAGGAGGCGCGCCCCTACGCCCTGCAGGTGTTGCTTTTGGTTGCCGGAGCTTTGGGTCTGGCTCTCTGGATGGATGGGGCGGATCGAGCGGCATGGAAGAGAAAGGCAGGGGCGGCTCTGGCCGGGTTGTTTCTTCTGGCCGGGGCGGTTCATTATTTTTCGCTTCTGCTCTTTCCCTTTTTCGCCGGAATTCTCGTCTGGGGTGTCTCCACGAAGCGCCTCGACCTCAAGCCCGCGGCGGCCGCCCTTGCCGGGGCGTTTCTTCTGGGAGCCTTGCTGGCGTGGTCGGCATGGGCAAAGCTCTCACAGGCAGAGGGCATCTCCTGGATCGGCGAGACCGCCTGGAAGACGCTGCCGCTGGATATCCTCCAGGCACAGTTTCTCGGCCCGTTCTATACGCCGCTGCCACGGCTGCTCTTTTTTTGCGGGCTCGTGCTGGCCGCCATTCTGATAGGTCATGGCGGCGTCGCGCTCTGGCGGAATCATCGCCGGTTGTTCTATACGCTTTCGGGTGGGCTGATCCTGCTCATTTGTATCCCGGCGGCGGTTTCCCTCTTCCGGCCGGTTCTCCACCAGGGCCAGCGTTACCTCATCATCGCGCTGCCATTCTTTCTTCTCATCGCGGCGGGGGCACTCGCGAGCCGCACCCGTCCAGCCCGGCTCGTGGCCTGGGCGCTGATCGGGTTGCTTGCCATGTTCCAAATCGCCTATCTCGCCCATTACTACACGGCGCGACAGAAACGCACCTGGGACACGGCGGCGGAGGTGGTGGAGAGGAACGCCGCGTCCGGCGAACCGATATACGTAGCGCCGGCCCGCCTGGCGGGTTTGATGGAATACTATCTGGGCGACCAATTCGATGTGTCTTCCGGCCCGCCAGGAGAACCACACGGCACGTTTGTCCTCGTTGCACTCAACGATCCCCGGCAGCGCCTTCGCGAGCAAGGCCTAGACAACGATCGCCTGGCCGCCGCGATTCTGGAAGCCAGCCGTCCGGGCCAGGAAATTTGGATTGTCAGGGTGACTGCCGCGCCGGAGGTGTCCGCGTCGCCGTGGTAGATGACTGGGCATCGGGAATATAGTCGGGCACTTCGGTATGGCTCACATCAAGCCAGGTCGGTGTCCGCACAGAGAAAACGAGGAGCGATTCCTTGGCGAGGCTCTTTGCCGTGATGTTGTTCTCTCCCGCTTTCTGGCGGATGGCCTGGTAATCCGATGACTGGAGTTTCTGGTAGAGTGGATCCGTCACCGAATCCATGAACGCCGCCGATTGGCCCTGATGGCTTTGCGGCAGGCCGATCCATTTCTCCAGGCTGGTCATGGACTCCTTTGTTTCCGTGTAGAGACGCCCGTAGCCCGCGTCTTCCTGTTGAAGGCCCCGGCGCGGCGCGGCGAGTTGGAGCTGGAGGTGATAACCATACTCGCGCGGCGATATTTGCCGGGCCTTCAGGATCTCTTTTGCCTCCGGGATCATGTCGAACATGGCCATGGTGCTGTCCATCATCCGGCCGAGGCCCGCCGCATCTCCCTCGTTCACCCTTTTCTCCGAATCAATCATCTCGCGATAGCGCCGGGGAAGATGGTATTCGTCCACCAGCGCCACGATCTCGGCCCGTGTATCAAAATAGACATCAAGGCGTTCCGGATCCACGGATGCCTGGGCTGGCGGACGGAATGGAAAGTCCTGGTTCAGCCTGTCAAACTCGGCGGATTCTTCGATTTGGGCGATGCCCTCTTTCACGGTGTCGGCGACCTTGAAAATCATGAACACCACGATGGCAATGGGCGTGAGGGTTATGATGCTCACGCCAATCAGACATCCGAGCAGATTCCGGGTCTTCTTTTCCATGGTTTGCGCTTCGCGATTTTGGGATACTGCTGAATAGCCTGCGAGGATGGCAGGCGCCAGGAAAAAAAGAAGCGGACCCGAGGATCGGGCCCGCCGCGTTTTTTCCGTGATGGCGAGACGGCTTAGAAGCTCGCCGCCTTCGAGGCCAGTTCCTTCTGGCCGCCGGTCAAGCTTTGCCGCAGGCCCCGCAGGCGATTCGCCCAGCGCACAAGCCGCGAGCCCTTGAGGGACGCCAGCTCGTGCTCGAGGCTTTGAATTTCCTGCCACTTTTTGTGTTCCTGGAAGGCCATGCTGCGCAGCTGGCCGACGTAGTTGATTTCCTTCGCCAGATTGTGAAACCTGGTCCACATGTTCATGAATTCCTCGCGGGTCACCTGCTCGCCCAGGAAGGGAAAACGATCCCAATCGTGGGTTTCGTAGCTGGTGCCCAGGCGCGACCATTCCATGTCGTCGCTCACCTTCCCCTTCATCAGGGCGTAATTCCACACGCCGGTGCCCGGCAGCGCCTGGAGCGGCCCGACGGAGCAACGCTCGATCACGTCCTTGTTCCGCTCGGCGAACTGATAGGTCTCCTCCATCATGTCGAGCGTTTCCGGCGGCGAGCCGATGATGAAATTGGCGCCGATGGAGAGGTTGTTCTTCGCCAGCATGTCGATGGCCCGCTGGTTGATTTCCGGCGTCACGCGCGTCTTGGTGAGGAACTTCAGGATTTCCTGGGAGTTGGACTCGAAGCCGAAATCGATGAACTGGAAATTCAGCTCGGCGAATTCGTCGGCCATCTGTTCGGTAATCAGATCGACGCGGGCATAGGCGCGGAACTGCACGCCTTCGTGGATTTTGCGCTCGCGGAAGAGCTTCACCACTTCGCGCCAGCGGCCGATGTGGCCAACGAACAGATCGTCGAAGAAATAGAGAATCGATGGGTTATAGCGCTCGCGGAGGTATTCGATTTCTTGCGCGACGTATTCCGGGCTGAAAAAGCGGAAACGTTTCCAATGGAGCGAGCTCGAACAAAAGGAACATTTGTAGGGGCAGCCGCGGCTGGAGACCAGATGCACGGTGTCCCAATTGGGCACCTTCCAGCCGTGGTCGATCAGCTCGCGATCGGGGTAGGGGAGGGAATCCATCTCCTTGATCAGATCCTGGCTCGGCGTCAGGGCGACCTTGCCATGATCGTGATAGGAGACCCCCTTCATTTTGCGGAATTCTTCCGGGCCGGGATTCTTCACCTCGTTGTAGAGGTGGCACAACTCGGCCAG
>CAYFUR010000154.1:0-5990 GCA_964346275.1 uncultured Candidatus Sumerlaeota bacterium | reverse complement strand
TGAGCAGCGCCGCATCGCTCAGGCGCTCGTTTCCATCAAGGTGGATTTCTTCCAGTCCGAAATAGCTCGAATGGGCGACGTATCGGTAGAACCCCGCGGCCATGCCGCCGAGCAGGACGAGTCCGATCAGGGGAACCGGCGAAAAGCGGCGGCCCTGGAGAAATCGAATGAGCCGTTCGCTGCGCGAGCGGGGAAGCGGCGGACGATGGCTCGTCCGGCGCACGCTCCGGCTGCTGCTACGGGGCTGCTTTTTGCGAAACCTGCTCATCTCTGCTCACTCAGGCGAGGATCGCGGTGGCCAGCGGCCCTCCGACGATCTGCACCTCCAGGTCGAGTTCGATACCCGTTTTGGCCATCACGATATCGCGCACCAGCGTGATCAGCGCGAGGAAGTCCTCCCCGCGCGCTTCGCCGCGATTGACAATAAAGTTCGCATGGCCTTCGGATACCTGCGCCGTCTGAATCCCATAGCCCTTGAGGCCGCATTCATCGATCAGCTTGCCGGCGCTGATGGATTTGCCATTTCCGTCTTTCGGGTTCTTGAAAATGCAGCCGCAAGACGGCATGTTATAGGGCTGGCTGGTCTTCTTCGATTTGTAATCCTCGATGCGTCGCGCCGCCTCTTGTTTGTCGAGCGGCTCCAGGCGCAGGTCCGCCGCGAGCACCAGCGCCTCGCGCAGTTCGGAGTGGCGATAGGAATACCGGAACTGGTTGCGTTCCACACACGCAACAAAGCCGTCGCGAGTCATCAGGTAAACGCGCTCGACAAAATCGCAGATACCCCAGTTGCCAGCGCCTGCGTTGCCGGCGAGAGCGCCGCCGACGGTGCCGGGAACCATCGTGAGGAATTCGAGGCCCATCAGGCCGCGCTTGCGCGCGTAGTTGAGCAACGCGGGAAGCTGGGCCGATGCGCCGGCATGCACAATGGTGCCGCCGTCGTCGGAGAGTTGACTGAAATTCCGTCCAAAGGAAATGACAAGGCCTTCGAAATAGCTCGTTGCAAACAAAGTGTTCTTTCCGCCGCCGAGCACGAAAGTGGGGCATTGGATCTGGTTGGCAACATCGAGGAGCTTCTGGAGCGCCAGGGGGCTTTCCACCTCTGCATAGACAGCGGAGGAAGAATGCATGCGCATCGATGTCTTCGCGGTGAGATCGAAATCCTGGGCCAGCCGAAGGCCGGGATCTTTGATTTCCAGGATTGGGGCCAGTTCACTGAGCCGGGTCATGGGGTGCTACCTCCGTCAACAAGAGCAAGTATCAACCGGAACATAGGAGGTCCGCCAGAGTCGTCACGGAACCTGCTCCAAGCAGCAGAACAATGTCATCATTTTTTATCCGCAGTTGGAGACTTTTTTGAATTTCTTCAAAGTCTTCGACCAGCCGGGGGTTGATCGGCAGAGTTTTTTCCAGGGAATCGCGCAAACGCGATGCCGTGACTCCTTCGATCGGGGGTTCGCCGGCAGCGTATATATCGGTCAGAATTAATGTGTCCGCGCCATTCAGCGCCGGGCCGAACTGGTCGTGGAAATTTCGTGTCCGCGTATAGCGGTGTGGCTGAAAAACGACGTGGAGGCGCCCGCCGCGCTCGTTCGCCAGCAGCCGGGCCGCCGCCATGGTTGCCGTGATCTCCGTCGGGTGGTGGCCGTAGTCGTCGATGACCAGGTAACCGCGCTTGCTTTCGCGCCGGGTGAAGCGGCGATTCACGCCGTGGAAGCCTTCGAGCGCGGAAACCAACAAACGCGGATCGGCGCCCAGCTTGACCGCGAGAGCCAGCGCGCCCAAGGCGTTTGCCACGTTCTGACTTCCGGGAACGCCCAGAGCGACGCGCCCCGCGCACTCGCCATGAATCCACCAGTCAAAGGATGACGACGCGCCGCGCAGCTCGATCTTTTTCGCCTGAACCGGAGCGTCCATCCCGGTGATGGAATAGCAGGTCGCTTCAACGCCGGTCTCCCCCAGCAGGCGCCGCACGCCGGGGTCGTCGAGACAAACCACGAGGCGCCCGCCCGAAGGCATGCCAGCGAGGAAATCCTTGAAGCCCTGGAAAATCCGTTCTTCCGAACCCCAGTAGTTGAGGTGCTCGGCTTCGATGTTGGTGATGACCGCGTGATCGCGCGGGAGATTGAGGAACGTGCCGTCGCTTTCGTCGGCCTCCGCGACCGCCCAGCGGTCGCCGCCGATGCGCAAATTGCCCCCGAACTGGGGAAGCGAGCCGCCGATAAATGCCCAGGGGTCAAAACCTGCGGCCTCGAAAAGGAGCGCCGCCATTCCCGTGGTGGTCGTCTTGCCGTGAGTCCCCGCGATCAGCATGGATTCCTTGCGCGCCAGAAACCATCCGAGCATTTCGCTGCGATGGACGATGCGCAGGCCGCGCCTCCGGGCTTCTTCCATTTCGGGGTTGTCCGGGGAAATTGCCGATGAATAGACGAGCAAATCGGGATTTCCCAGGTTCGCCGCGGCGTGGCTGTCGAAGAGGCGCACGCCCTTTTCCGCCAGGCCTTTTTCCTTTCCCGAGGCGGGGTCCGTGCCGGAGACCTCGACCCCCATGGAAAGAAGAGCGTAGGCGAGCGGCTTCATTCCCGAACCGCAAATTCCGAGCAAATGGGCGCGCCGCGGCGTATAGTCGAAATCGGGGAGCATGGCCTGGCGGGGAAGGATTTCGGGAACACTCATGGCTGGCGTGCCTCCTGCGCAGAGGGTGACGCGGCCGGCGGGGCAAACTTGATCGCGTGGCAAATCTCTTCGGCAATGCGTTGCGCTGCGTCCGGTGTGGCCAGCCTGGCCAGGGCAAAGCACATGTCCTCGCGCTGCTCCGGGGAATCGATCAGATCCTCCAGGGCGCCCGCGAGGATCTCCGGCGAGAGCATCTCTTCACCCGCGCTGTACGCCGCCCCGCGCTCCGTAAAGTAGCGGGCGTTTGCCTCCTGGTGGTTGTCCTTGGCGTGGGGATAAGGAACGAGGATCGAGGGAATCTGGTAGTTGGCAATATCAGCGAGCGTCCCGGCTCCCGCGCGTGAGACAAGCACACGCGCCCGGCGGAGCAGCGATGGCAGGTCCGGCTCGTATTCGCGGATTTCCACGGGGCCGGGCTCGATGGTCTGCTTGCCGGGCCCGGCGATCAGGACAAAGCGCATGCCCGATTCCGCGAGCCAACCGTCCTTGACCGCCTGGATGAAGACTTCGTTGAGCCGCGAGGCCCCCTGGCTGCCGCCGAGGCAAAGCACGGTGTCTTTTTCCACCGCATCGGCGCTCGCCGGCGGCGAACCTTTTGCCGGGGTGCCCGTCACCAGGATGTCTTTCCCCGCGAGACAGGGCATGCCGAGGAATGTTTTGCGCGCAAAGCGCCGGAACAAGCGCACCACGCGGCCGGGAATACGATTGGATTCGTGGAGGAAAATCGGAATACGGAGAACGACGGCTGCCGCAAGAACGGGAAAGCAGGCCGCGCCGCCCATGGCGAGCACTCCGGCGGGGCGCCGCACCAGAAAACGAAGCGTGGTGCGCATGGCATCAAGGCAAAGCGCCGCATCGCGGATGGGCTTCCAGCGCTGGAGCCGCGAAGCGCCGGTGGAAAGCCGCGCCGGAAGAACGCCCTCCTCTTCGTATATACGCTTTTCAATCGCCCGGGATCCGCAGATGTATTCCACCTCCACGGCGCCGCCGAATTGATTGGCCAGCTCCCGGCCAATCTGAATACCAGGGATGATGTGGCCGCCCGTGCCGCCGGCCGCGATGATAAAGCGCCGCTTCATCAGAAGGCCTCCCGGCAGCCGCGAGCGCGCAGCGAGTAATTCGCAATCTTGACCAGCAAAGCGGTGCAGAGCAGCGTCGCGATCAGCGAGGAGCCCCCATAGGAGAAAAACGGCAGGGCCAGCCCCTTGGTCGGGGCCATGCCGAGAACGACGAAAAAGTTCATAAACGCCGCGCAGCCGACAATAAGCGTCAGCCCCCCCGCGAGAAGACCAGAAAAGTAATCCGGCGCCAGATAGGAAATCCGAAATCCGAGGATCACATAGGCGCAGAACAGAAGCGCCACGGCCAGCGCCCCCACGAGGCCCAGCTCCTCCGCCAGAATGGCGAAAATAAAGTCGGTGTGCGCCTCGCTGAGGAAGTGATATTTCTGGAGGCCGAATCCGAGGCCGGAACCAAAAATGCCGCCGGACCCCACGGCGATGAGCGATTGATTGAGCTGATACGCGTGGGTCAGCGCGTATTTGTCGGGATTCAGGAAGGCGAGGATGCGGGCCTGGCGATAGCTGTGTTGAAGGATCAGAAAGACGAGGGCCGGGAGAGACGCGAGGCCAAGACTCGCCAGGTGGCGGATCTTCACCCGCGCGAGAAGCCACATGCCGCCAGCCACTGCGCCCAGGAGAACCGTTGTGCCGAGATCGCGCTCGAGCACCACCAGCACGCAGAAAACCGCCATGATTCCAGCCGCGGGAAGAAACCCCCGAAGAAGGCTTCCCATCTTCTCGCGCCGGTCAGCGAGAAATTTCGCCATATAGACAACAAACCCGATCTTGGCAAATTCCGAGGGCTGGATCGTCAGCGGCCCCACACCGAGCCAGCGCCGGGCGCCCTTTGCCTCGACGCCGAGGGGCGTCAGCACCAGCAGCAGCAGAATAAGGCTGCCGCCCAGGATGAAGATCGAGTATTTCTCGAGGTTTTCGACGGAAAGGAACACAACCATCGCCGCGGCAACCAGGCCCAGCACGGCCCACATGCCCTGGCGCAGCAGGTAGCTCTGGCCATGATGGAAACGGAAATCTTCCACCATGCGCGATTCCGCGCTTTCCCGCGACCGGAGGTCTTCCAGTCCCGCCCGAGCACCGCTCGCGCTGTAGATCATGACCAGGCCGAGGGACATCAGGACCGCGGCCACCACGATCAACAGCGCGGCGGGGTTCTCGAAGCATTGGAAAAAGCGGCGAATCACGCGTCGGTTACCTCACAGGCCGAGATGCTGGCGCACACAGCGCTTGAAGATGCGGCCGCGATCTTCGTAGTCCTTGAACATGTCGAAGCTCGCGCAGGCCGGGGAAAGCAGCACAATGTCTCCGGCGCCCGCCATGCCCGCGGCGACTTTGACGGCGTCTTCCATGGTCTTGGCGTCGCGCGTGGTGACGAGTTCGCCCCAGGCTTTGCGCATGAGCGGCGTCGCTTCGCCGATGAGAACAAGGCCCTTCACGCGCTCCTTGACGAGCGAGTTCAGGCGTTCGTAAGCGGCTTTCTTATCCTTGCCTCCGGCGACCAGGATGACGGGCTTTTCAAAGCTCAGGAGCGCCTTCTCCAGCGAGTCAACGTTGGTGGCTTTGGAGTCGTTGTAATAGAGGATGCCCTCGTGGCTCTGGGCGACGAATTCGATGCGGTGCTCCACGCCCTTGAACTTCTCGAGCGTTTTGCGCAGCGAATCCTGGGAGATCCCCAGCGTCCGCGAAATCACCAGGCTGGCGAGCGTATTCTGAACATTGTGCGCGCCGGGGATGGGCACGTCTTCCACGTTGCAGAAGGGAATGACCTCGCCGTTTTCCTTCAGGTAGATCCGCCCCTCGGACACAAACGCGCCCTGTTCCACTTCCTTCTCCGTGGAGAACGTATAGACCTGGGCGAGGGTGTCTTCCGCCGCCTTCATGCAAATCGGGTCGTCGGCGTTCAGGATCAGATAATCGTCTTCTTCCTGGTTCTGGGTGATGCGGAACTTGGCATCGATATAATCCCGCATGGACGCATAGCGGTCCATGTGATCGCGGCTGATGTTGAGGATCGCGGCGACATGGGGATGGAAGTCCTCGATGGATTCGAGCTGGAAGCTGGAAACTTCTGTCACCAGGACGGTGTCGCGCGATTCATCTTCCGAGGACAAAACCGCGTCCGAAAAGGCCCGGCCGATGTTTCCCGCCACGACGGCGTTGATGTTGGCGTCGGTGACCATCTGGCCGGCAAGGGTCGTCGAGGTGGTTTTGCCATTGGTGCCGGTGATGGCCACGATG
>CAYFUR010000153.1:0-6159 GCA_964346275.1 uncultured Candidatus Sumerlaeota bacterium | reverse complement strand
AAGCGCAGATCGTCGAGCCGCCACGTTCCGCCGTTGGTGCGGATCTGGTCCACCGCCTGAAGGTCAACGCCCGGGGTAAACTGATCAATCACGGCCTGCAGATCGATCTCGACGCGATACCATTCTTCATCATCAAAGGGCAGAAACACCTTATAAGTTCCCGTTCCCGAGTCGTAGGTATCTGTCTGATACCAGAGGTAGGAGATCCGAATCGTCCGCGTGCCCGCGGAGGTTTGGCAGATGAAATCCATAAACGGCGTGCAGCCCGCCGTGTCGCGCTTCATCCAATAGGACACCACGCGCTTTGATTCGTTGAGATTCGACCCGGTCCAGAAATAGGGCGGGCCGCAGCTCTTGCTGAACACGAGCACGTCGGACGCGCGGCCGGCATCATACTGGGACGTGACCGTTCCCGTGCCGCTCGTGAGCGACCACTCGCTGCCGCTCTCGCCGTCCTCGTAGGAGGACAGCTCGAAGGCGGTATCGCTGGGCGTGCCGACGGACAATTTTCCAATGTCCAGAAGAGGATGGATCAATGGAAAAAGGGCTGCCGGGATCTGTCAATCAACTTCAGGGCGGGGCATCCACCTCACCGCTTGACCTGAGCGCCGCCGGCGGCTTGCATTCCTCCCACCTTATACGACTCGAACCCGCGAGGTCTTCATGTCCGACCAGAAATTCCAGCGCCTGCGCGAGCTGTACGGAGAAGTGGCCGACCTGTCGTTCACCATGGCTCTGATGCACTGGGACCAGCAAACCCAGATGCCCCCGCGCGCCTCGGCGGCCCGCGCCAGCCAGATGGCCACGCTCAGCAGCCTGATCCACGAGAAAATGGTGGCCCCGGAATTGGGCGATCTGGTGGGCGAGCTGCAAGCCGGGGGCGAAAAGCACTCGGAAATCGATCGCGCGTTCCTGCGCGAGCTGGCCTATCAGCGCGAACGCCAGTTGAAGCTGCCCGCGCCGCTGGTCCACGAGTTTGCCCAGGCGCGGGCCGAGGGCTTCGATGTGTGGCGGCGCGCCAGGCAGGAAAAGAAATTCGCCACGTTTGCCCCGGCGCTGCGCCGCCTGGTGGACCTGACGTTTCAGGCGGCGGAATGCTGGGGATACGAGGGCACGCCGTGGAACGCGCTGGTGCCGGATTACGAGCGCGGGATGACGGCGGAGCGGCTGGAGGAGATTCTCTCGCCGCTGCGCGACGCGACGGTGCGCCTGTTGGAGAAAATTCTCGCCGCGCCGCGGGTGGACACGTCCTTCCTTGATCAGAAATGGGACATCCCCCGCCAGCGGGAATTCGGCGCTCGGGTGGCCGCGGACCTGGGCTATGATTTTTCCGCCGGGCGGCTGGATATCGCGCCCCATCCGTTTTCGACGACGCTTGGTTACGGGGATTCGCGCATCACGACGCGCTACAGTGAGGAAAGCGCCCTGGATTCGCTGACCGCGATTATCCACGAGGCGGGCCATTCCATGTACGAGCAAGGCTTTCCGCAGGAGCTGGCGCGCACGCCGCTTTTCGATGCGCCGAGCCTCGGCCTCCATGAATCCCAGTCGCGCTTCTGGGAGGTGCGCATCGGCTGCACCCAGGCGTTCTGGCGCCATTACCTGCCGGTCATGAAGCAGTACTTTCCCGGCCAGCTCGAAGGCGTTGATACGTGGAAGTTCTATCGCGCGCTCAATCGCGTCCAGCCCGATTTCCTGCGCGTGGAATCGGACGAGGTGTGCTACAATCTCCACGTGATTCTGCGCTTTGAAATCGAGCAGATGATTTTCGCGGGGAATCTGGCGGTGGACGACCTGCCCGAGGCGTGGAACGAGAAGGTCAAAAGCTACTTCGGCCTCGACGTGCCCGACGACGCGAAGGGCTGCCTCCAGGACATCCACTGGTCCGATGCCTCCTTCGGCTACTTCCCGACGTATTCCCTCGGGAATATCTACAACGCCATGTTCGTCGAGAAGATGGAGCAGGATCTGCCGGAAATGTGGGAGGACGTGAGCCGGGGGCGCTTCGAGGCGATCCTGACCTGGCTGCGCGAAAAGATCCACCGCCACGGCAGCGTCTATCACGCCCCGGACCTGGTGGAGCAGGTTTCCGGCAAGCCGCTCTCCTGCGAGGCGCTGGTGCGATACCTGGAAAGCAAGTATGGAGAAATCTATGGGCTTTAATGCGATGACGGAAAGGGCGCGCCAATGAACAGCATGACGGGCTTTGGAAACGGCCAGGCGGAGCACGAGAGCCTGGGGTCGCTGGCGATCGAGTTGCGCAGCGTCAACAGCCGCTTTCTCGATCTGGCGATCCGGCTGCCCCAGGAACTGACGACTTTCGAGCCGCTGGCGCGCTCGGAACTGCAAAAGCGCTTTGCCCGGGGAAAGATCTATCTCAGCACGCGTTTCGATCCGATCCCGGGAGCGGCGGAGCGCTATCTGCTCAACGAGCCGCTGCTCAAGAAGCTGGAGGAATTCTGCGAGGAGCGAGGCGCCACGCCCTCGGCGGAATCGCTGCTGGGCATCGAGGGCGTCATCCAGATCCAGCCCGACGAATCCCGCCAGGACGAACTGAAAAAGCTCTTCATCGACGCCCTGGAACAAGCGGCGGAGGGCCTGGACGCCGAGCGTGGGCGGGAAGGCGCTGCTCTGCGCCAGGCGCTGCTGGAGATTCACGAGCAGATGCGGGAAAGACTCGATGCGGTGGAAGAGTCGCGTGGCCAGGTCGTGGACAAATTCCGCGAGCGGCTGCACGAGCGGTTGGACGAATTGCTGGGGCCGAAGAGCGCCTCCCTCGACCCGGGACGGTTGGAGCAGGAAGTCGCCATTTTTGCCGATAAGGCGGATATCTCGGAAGAAATCATGCGCCTGGGCGCGCACCTCGATCGCCTCAAGGAGATCCTCAACCCGGAGAATCCCGAAGTGAAGGGGCGCGCCCTCGATTTTCTGGCCCAGGAAATTCTGCGCGAGATCAACACGATTGGAAGCAAAGCCCGGGACCTTGACATCACGCGCCAGGTTCTCGAGTTGAAGGGGCTCGTGGAAAGCCTGAAAGAGCAAATCGCCAATGTGGAATAACCGCCAGTGACCGACCTGCTTTATGTGCTCATCCTGGCCGCGGATATCCTGGCGATCAGCGATATCATGGGCAAATTACGCGGCAACGTGGAGCGCTTTCTCTGGGTTGTTTGCGTGATTTGCTTGCCGTTGCTGGGGGCGGGGTTCTGGATTTACGTGCAATATGCGGCGCCGCGGGCCAAACGGCTGGAGAGGGAAAAAAGACGGCTTGAGAAGGGTGGGCAAGGGAAATAGCGGGACGCTCAGAGCCGGGGCCGGGATCCGGAAGAGAGGCTTGCCTGGGCAGCATCCGGCCTAGTGGCCGTCCGACTCGGTTGGGCTAAAAAAGAGTCCAGCGTCTCCAGCAGCCGCGTATTGCTCAGTTTGAAGATGGGGAGCACCTCGGCGTGCTGCCACAGGAGGATCCCGCTGGTGTCCACGAAAAAATAGGCGCGGCGGATGCCGAGAAGGCCTTTTGCGCCATATTTTTTGGCGACCTCGAGGTTTTCATCACTCAGCAGGCGGAACGGGGCGTGGCAGTCGGCTGCGAACTTTTGATGCCTGCTGACGGCATCGGCGCTGATACCGAGCAAGGTGATATTGCGGGCCCGAAAAAGGTGGAAATCATCGCGAAAGGCTGTGACTTCTGCCGTGCAAACGGGCGTAAAGTCTGCCGGGTAGAAGAAAACCAGAACATTGGAGCGATCGCGAAACTGACTGAGGGTAACAGGTTCTCCGTTATCGGCAGGCAGGGTGAAATCCGGGGCTGGTTCGTTAAGCTGTAAGACGTCCGGCACTTGGAAACTCCGTCCCTAATTCGGCACAAAAAACTCAGATTCGGGGCACAAAAAAAACCCTTGTTGCCACCTAAAGCATGGTGGGTTCCAGCTTCCTCACTTGTGAGATAAAAAGCTGGATTGTGTGCTTCAAAACGGCCTATTCAATATGTTTCCAGCAAGAAAAGCATTAAACATTCCGTCCGCGCCCGAGCACGACGCTCTACGTGGCCATCTTCTTCGGCTCTATTTTGGGGTCATAAGGGCCTCTGTCCCCCCCGATCAGTTTGTCGGGGGGTATTTGCGCCGCGAACGCCAGGTCATGGGGTCCGCGCGGGGATTTCTGGCGTCCGTTCTCTTCAGCCTCCTGAGAAACCGCTACGCGCTGCTCGCCGAATATGCGGGAGCCGACCAGGGCACCGGCGATCAGGACGGCGGCGAGTTGCTGGCGCTTTTGCCTCCCGGCCACGAGGCGGTGCTGGCCGTTTTTCGCTGGCTCTGGCTTGATCTCGGGGCCTCGCCGGACCAGGCCAAAGATCTGGCCTGCAAGGCTCTCGACTCTGCCTTGGAAGCAGAGAAGGCTTTGCCTGGGTTAGAGGCGGCGAAGCGCCTGGTGGATGATTTCGCCAGTCGGAAAACCGCCGATCCGCATTTGAAGGAATGCGGACCGCTTCTTTCGCAAGTCGCGGAATGTTCTCTTTCGCCGGAATTGCTCACGCGTTGGGTGGCGCGGTTTGGCGAGCCGGAAGCGATGGCGCTGGCGCGGGCTGTCGGACAGCCGGCTCCGCTGGATATCCGGGTCAATCCACGTTTTTCCGGCCGAAATGAAGCGCTGGAGCGTCTTCACCGGGAAAGAATCGAGGCGGACGCCACCCCCTTCGCCCCCCTCGGGATTCGGTTGGGGCGCAAGATCAATCTGCGGCGCGGCGATCTCCTGGCGGAAGGCTCCTTTGAGGTTCAGGACGAAGGGAGCCAGCTCGTCTGCGAGGCAGTTGGCGAGGGCTTCCAGGGCCGGATACTGGATGCTTGCGCGGGGGCCGGTGGCAAGTCGCTCAACTTGTCGGCGCGCTTTGGTGAAGAGTGTGAGGTCGTTGCCTGCGATGTGGATTCCCGCCGCCTTGACCGCCTGGGCAAGCGCCAGCGCCGGGCTCGCGCGGCCAACATTCAAGCCATGACGCCGGAAGAGGCGGAAAACCAGGAGTCCTATGACGCGGTGCTCATCGATGCGCCCTGCCTTGGCCTGGGCCGCCTGCGGCGGGATCCGACAATCCTCTGGCATGGAGGGCTGGAGGAACGCCTGGAAGAAGTCACGCGGCTGCAGAGGGAATGCCTGGAGCACTACGCGCTGCTGCTGCGGCCGGGTGGAATCCTGGTCTATGCTGTGTGCAGTTTCGAGCCAGAGGAAACAGAGAGGCAAATCGAGGCCTTTCTTACCGATTTCCCGGAATTCCGCCGCGCCGCTCTCCCCCCGCTCTTCGCGGACACCCGGCTGGCAGATTCGCTGAGCGCGGACAAATCGACAACCATGCTTCTTCCTCACCACCATGGGACAGACGGCTTCTTCATCGCCCGGCTCGAACGGCGCACGTGAGAAAGCGCCCCTCGCTGTGAGGAGCGCTTTCCGGCAATTCCCAGATCGAAAACTCTGGCTTACGTGGCAATTTCGTAGGGATGGAGTTCCAGGTCGAAAGCCTCCGCGACACCGGGGCAAGTGACCTTGCCGTCGACGATATTAAGGCCGTTGCGCAGGTGCTCGTCGTTTTTGATGCACTGGGGCCAGCCTTCGTTGGCGATATGAATCACGCGAGGCAGCGTGGCATTGGTCAGGGCAAAGGTGGAGGTGCGGGCCACGGCGCCTGGCATGTTGCTGACACAGTAATGAATGATCCCATCGATTTCGTAGATCGGATCGCTGTGGGTTGTGGGCTTGGACGTTTCAAAGCAGCCGCCCTGGTCGATCGCGACGTCCACCAGCACGGCGCCGCGATGCATGGTTTTGAGGTGCTCGCGGCGGATAATGCGCGGAGCGCGGGCGCCTCCGATATAGACGCCGCCGATGACGACGTCGGCGCTTTTGAGCTGATCCAGCAGATTCAATTCGCTGTTATAGAGGGTGGAGATATTCTTGGGCATGACGTCGTCGAGGTAGCGAAGGCGCTCGAGGTTGATATCCATGATAGTGACCCGGGCCCCCATGCCGGCGGCGATTTTGGCAGCGTTGGTCCCCACCACTCCCCCGCCGATGACCATGACGCGGGCGGCCTTGACGCCGGGAACGCCTCCCATGAGCGTTCCGCGGCCGCCGCTGGGCCGTTCGAGATATTTTGCCGCCTGCTGAACAGAC
>CAYFUR010000152.1:2939-6239 GCA_964346275.1 uncultured Candidatus Sumerlaeota bacterium | reverse complement strand
CTGGAAGAAATCCACCTTGATGGAAACGAGCGCCTGAGCGATGCGGCGCTGCTCAACGTCTTGGAAAAGGAGGCGGGCATCGGAGCGGGCTCCAGCCTCCTGGCGTTGAAAGAGCGCCGGGTGCGCGAGGTGATAGAGGCCCTGCCGGAAGTCACGCGCGCTCAGGCCAGGACCGAGTGGCCCAGCACCCTGCGCATTTCTCTCGAAGAAGAAGAAGCGGCGGGAATCTATGTTTCCGATACGGGCAGCTTTGTCTATAATACGGAGGGCGAGCTGTTCGCCCCAGCAGCGGCGGGCGATTTTCTCAGCGAAGAATTGCCCCTCGTGACCGGGCTGGAAAGTGTGCGCATGGCGCGTGGCAGCCAGATTCCGGCGCGATCCCTTTCTTTGATCGAGCAGTATACCCAGACGTTTCGAAAGGCGGCTCCCGCTCTTCACGAGCGCGTGAGCGAGTGGCATCTCCAGGACAAAGAAAACCTGACCATCGTTTTGAACGATGGAGTGCGACTGGCCTGCGGCGACCGCCCGCCGGAGAAAACCGGGCCGGTGATCGAAACCCTCTTGGACGAAGGCAAACTTGGTGGCCGCATCGAAGCCGCCAATCTTTTTTCTGATCTCTATATCTCCCTGATCCCCGAGGAGGGAGAGAACACGGCGATGCTATCCGCCGAGCTTCCCTGAAAGAAAGCGAGTATCGATGTCGATCCCCGAATTGATGGAACGGCTCAAGCAGACCGGCGAAAGCGCCAGCCCGGAAGGAGAAAAGAAGATCGCCGGCAGCGGGTCGCGGGTGAATCTGCGCCTTCCCTCGAAAAAAGTCATGTTCACCGGCGTCGACATCGGCACGACGAAGATTTGCGCGATCATCGGCGAAATCGAGCCCAATGGCAAGATCACGATTCTCGGCGTCGCCTCGCGCCCCAGCCAGGGCCTGCGCCGCGGCGTGGTGATCAACCTGGACGAGACTGTCGATTCGATCCGCATTGCCATCCGCAAGGCGGAGGACATCGCCCAGGTGTCCGTGCGCGATGTCTTTGTGGGAATCGCCGGCGGCCATATTCAGTGCCACCAGTGCGAAGCAACGGTGGACGTGTCAAACCCCGAGCGGGGCATCACGCGGGCCGACGTGCGCCGCGCCGTCGAGCGCGCCACGGAAAACCAGGCACCGGTGGAGCGCGAAGTGCTCCACATGATCCCCCAGCGCTTTCATATCGACGACGGCCCGATCCTCGATCCCGTTGGCTTTTCCTCTCGAAAGCTCCGCGCCGAAGTGCTGTTGGTCACCGCCGCGGTTACTTCCGCCCAGAACATCATCCGCGCTGTCAGCCAGGCGGGTTTTCGTGTGTCGGGAATTTATCTCGAGCCCCTTGCCAGTTCCCTCGCCGTGCTTACGGAAGAGGAAAAGGAACTGGGAGTGGTCCTGATCGATATCGGCGGAGGCACCTGCGACATTGCCGTGTGGGCCGATGGAGCCGTGCGCTATACCGGCGTCGTTCCTCTCGGCGGCGACTCGGTCACCGAGGACATCTCCAAGGGCCTTTCGATCAATCGCTATGACGCCGAAAACCTGAAAAAGCGGTTTGGCCACTGCCTGCCCAACGCCGTCGATCCGGGCGAGACGATTCAGGCTCCCTCGGCGCTGGGCGACCGGACGCTGGACCACCGGCGCCAGTTCCTCGCCGAAATTATCCAGGCCCGCGTCGCGGAAATCCTCGAACTCGCCCATCAGAAACTGCAGAAGGTTCCCGCCTACGAGGAAGTCTATGGCGGCATCGTTCTCACCGGCGGCGTGGCGCTCCAGCAAGGCGTCACGGAAGTGGGGGAGAAGATTTTCGACAAGCCGTGCAAGGTCGGCGCCCCGGCCGGCCTGTCGGGCCTCTCCAGCGTGGTCTGCAGTCCAATCTATTCCACCGGCGTCGGTCTCGTGCTCTATGGCCTGGAGCACGAACGCGAGCAATCCTTCCTCGACAGCAACGCCTTCAGCAAAATCGTCAAGCGCCTCAAGAGCTTCATCGACTGGTATGGCTGACTTTCCATCTTTTACCCAATAGAAACGCGCGGATAGGCCGAGGCCCAGCCGCGCTGATTCTTGATTTCTGTCGGACCTCCCTATTCCTTCGGCGCTTCCTGCAACGTATAGGCGATTGTGAAGGGCTCCTCGCCCCGCCGCAGGACTTCCAGCTCGACCTCGTCGCCGACCTGTTTGCTGGCAAGGAGAAGGTAAACTTCCTCCCGGTTGGCCACCTCGCGGCCGTCGATGGCGAGGATCAGATCGCGCGGCTCCAGGCCGGCTTTCGCCGCCGGGCCGGAGGAATCCATTCCCAGCACCTGCACGGCGGTTTCGTTTCGCCCTGTCCGCACCGTGCGAAAAGCGAAATCGAGGAGCAGGGGGCGCTGGCGGCCGTATTTGCGGACTTCTTGCAGGAACGCCTCGATCCGTTTGGCGGGGATGGCAAAGCCGATTCCCGCGCTGGCACCCGACGGTGAGTAAATAAAGGTGTTCATCCCCACCACATCGCCATTGATGT
Source organism: uncultured Candidatus Sumerlaeota bacterium (assembly GCA_964346275.1). Taxonomy (GTDB): domain Bacteria; phylum Sumerlaeota; class Sumerlaeia; order SLMS01; family SLMS01; genus CAYFUR01. The sequence continues at coordinate 3,711 of CAYFUR010000152.1, read as the reverse complement.
CCACCAGGGGGCCGCCGCTGTTGCCGGGATTGATCGCCGCGTCGGTTTGGATCATGTCCTGGTAGACGCGGAGGTTCTCCCGGTCGGGGCGGAACGTGCGGTTGAGGGCGCTGATATAACCAACGGTGAGGGTGGGCTGGGAATCGTCGATGAAGTTCCCGAAGGGATTGCCCAGCGCCATCACCTGTTCGCCGATCCTCAAACCGCTGGAGTCGGCAAACTCAAGCGGTGGCGGCAGCGGCTTTTCCAGGGCGGAGGTGTCGACTTTCAGGAGGGCCACATCGATGTATCGGTCCGCATCGACGAGCCTGGCGTCGACTTCTCGCCCATCCGGCAGCGTCACAAAGAAACTTTCCGAATCTTCGATGACGTGATAATTTGTCACGACGTGTCCTTCTTCATCGATGACAAATCCGCTTCCCATGTAGGGGACGCGCTGGCGCTTTTCGCTCAAACGATAGTGAGGGCCCAGGAAGAAGTCATCAAACCAGGGTTGGGCGACGATTGCGCTCTTGAAGGCCCCGACGGTGACGACCGAGGGGCTGACCCGCTCGACAACGTCCGTGACGGCGTTCTGTTTCGACGGTCGGGGAGCAATTCGCGCTGCGGCTGCCGTGTTTTCGCGAACCGCGGCCCGTGCCGGCGTGGAAACACCCTCCCCGACATTGAGCCACAGATGCTCCACGGCCAGGCCGATGGCCAGCCCGAAACCCAGGAAAATCAAAGCTCCCACAGTATTCCAAACACGATATTTCATAGGAAAACAATCCTT
>CAYFUR010000152.1:0-2839 GCA_964346275.1 uncultured Candidatus Sumerlaeota bacterium | reverse complement strand
GAAATCAGTGCTGGCCTTTCCGCGAGCGATAGATGTCGCCCTCCGAGACCGTGCCATTGGTCGGGTCATACAGCTCATTCATGCCATAGAAACTTCCGTCGTTTTCAAAGCGCAAGTCCGGGCCGGCACTGCCGATCTTCCACGGACTCATGCCGAAGTGCTTTGTGTAGCCTCGGGCGGGATTGGGCGGCAGCGACTTCGCGTCGTGCCAATAGGCCGTTCCGTAATCATAGGCGTGATGGCCCTTTTCCTTGTTGGTATAATGGGTATGGTCCGGCCGGTTGGTATCGGGGAAGGTGGGATCCTGAAAGGGATCCTCCTGGATTTGTGTGATGTAGGGGATGGGTGTCGTCGCCTGGCTCCAGGCGTTGACCCAGCCATAGTGAGGCTCAGCCGGATGCCCATCGAAAGGCCAGCGATTCGTATCCACGGTATAAGTCTCCAGCGCCGTCGCCAGCGTGGCGAGTTCCGCTTTGACGCGGCTGACTTTCGAGCGGGTTTGGGCTTCCAGAAAGTTCGGGACGGCAATCGCCGCGACAATGGCGATGATGGCCACCACGATGAGCAGTTCGATCAAAGTGAACCCGCGATTCATGTATTCCTCCGCCAAATGAGACTCCAGCCGGAGGATATTTTCCATAGCCAACAAACGCAAGTGCCGATACGGCAGCACGAACGAAGCCCTTCCGGCTTGACGTTTGCCCAGAACCCCTCCGAATCTTCGCGGCACGCCCCCGGAGCCCCTCGCCGGGCGATCGAGAGACTATGAGCCTTCAAGCCACCGGACCGGCAAACGCCGATTTAAGAAAACTCGCGGAGGAGGAGCGCGCCCTGGAATTCACCGCGCCGCGCCGCACCCGGCCGTGGCGCGTGGTGCTGGCATTTCTCCTTACGCCGGTTGTTTTCTGGCTTCCACTGGAAATCCTGCTCCTTGTCGTTGGGGCCCTTTTCACCGAGAGCGATTTCCTCGCTCCGCTGGACGAAAACCTGCGCACGCTGGAAATGTCCGAAGGGGAACTCTATCGTCCCAAGCCGGGGAACTATCCGGATTATCTTGCTGGCTTCCGCATCAACACTCTGGGGTTTCGTGGTCCGGACATTGGCGACAAAGCGCCCGGCGAATACCGTGTCCTGGCCCTCGGTGATTCAACGATCTTCGGGCTCTATGTGGAAGAGCAATACGCCTGGCCCAGTGTGGCCGAGCGCGAGCTGCGCGACGCGGGCTACGCCGTTGATTTCGTGAACATGGGCCGCGTCGCTACGTCGAGCTTCGGAACGCGCTTCGACCTGGAAAACCATGCCGCCGATCTCGACCCCGACGCCCTGGTGATCAGCGTTGGATGGTTCAATGATTACCAGATCATCCACGAGCATCCAGACTGGGACGAGCGCCGCGCCGTGGACGAGGAAATGTTTCGCGAAGAATGGGACGCTGCCCATTCTCCGCTGCAGATGAGCCGGGTCTATCGCATTTGGCGAAGCTGGTGGTGGAAGGAATACAATCGCCGGAACCAGCAGTTGACCCGCGAATGGATCGAGGGCGGCCGTTACGAGCCGGAGGCCGCCGAAGAAACCCGCCGCGTCCCGATCGATCAGTTTGAAGAAAACCTGCGCGCGATGTGCGCCTGGGCGAAGAAGCGTGATCTGCCCGTCTTTTTCATGACCCCTGCTTTGAATCCAACGGACGAAGAGACTTATCCCATCGTCAGGCGCTATGCCGATGCCGTGGAAGAGGTCGGCGAGGAATGCGGCGCCACCCTGATTCCCTCGCGTCAATTGCTGCTCGACCTCGCCGCGGAATACGATGTGAATCCAAAGGAAATCTGGCTGGACTACGTCCACCTCAACCGGGTGGGGAACCGTTACGTGGCCGAGTTGGTCGCGGATGAGTTGCAGGCCCATCTGGAGCTGCCCTGGGAGGAGGACGCCCAGCCATGATACGGCTCCGCGTGGTCAAGGAAATCGCAGCGAAGGGGCTGGCGGGTATCGCCCTGCTCCTTGCCTGGGTGCTCAGCTTTCTCTTCTACTTTCTGGTGATCGGGCCCTATGCGATTGTTATGAGGGTTGCCTTCGGAGATTTGCTCGAGAAAAAGCCCGATCCGCGCCAAAAGTCTTACTGGCACAAGCTGGACCCGGAGCGCCCCCGGCCGGACAAGCCGTTCTGACGGGAGGAGTCCCGGCCGGAATGAGAACGAGGAAAAACAGGGACACAAAAGGAAGACTGGTGGTTTAAGCGGCGATGTATATACTCGGCATTTCAGCACTCTATCATGATTCGGCGGCCGCCCTTGTGAAGGGCGGGCGAATCATCGCGGCGGCGCAGGAAGAGCGCTTTTCCCGCCTGCGCCACGATTCGTCCCTGCCGCTGAATGCCGTCGAGTATTGCCTGGAGGAAGGCGGGGTTTCCCCGGAGGAACTTGCTGCCATTGTCTTCTACGAAAAGCCCCACACGAAATTTCTCGACCGTATCCTGACCACCAGCCTCGCCACCTGGCCGCGGTCGCTCCCGGTTTTTCTCCAGGCGATCCCGCAATGGATGGGAATGAAATTCTGGCTGCCCTATGATTTGAAGAAAATCGGCGGGTTCCAGGTGCCGGTGCGCTATGTCACCCATCACGAATCCCACGCTGCATCGGCTTTTCTGCCCTCCGGATTCCAGGACGCCGCCATCGTGACCGCTGATGGCGTCGGCGAATGGTCCACCACCACGGCGGGACACGGGAAGGGAAAGGATTTCGTCCTCACCCACGAGATTCGTTTTCCCCATTCCCTCGGGCTTTTGTATAGCACCATGACCGCCTATCTCGGATTCCGCGTCAACAGCGCGGAATACAAGGTG
>CAYFUR010000151.1:0-6260 GCA_964346275.1 uncultured Candidatus Sumerlaeota bacterium | reverse complement strand
CGGCAGGCCCGTCTCGGGGCGCTTTCACCCGCTTTGGGCGGGCTCTCCGGCAGCGCGGAGGCAGCGGATCAAGCTGCCCCAGCAGACCGGGAGCCCATGCCAGCGGTTTGCCCTGGCAGACGCGGTGAAACACTGCGCCAGATTGGCGGAGTGCGGGCCGGGAATGGCCCGTCAGAAAATCTTGTACTTGATTTCGATCTCGCCGGAGGAGGAACGCCCATGATTTTCCTCCTCCTGATTGCCAGAGGGTGGCTGGTCCGGCTGCTCGTTCTCGAAGGAGGGAAAGGGAACGGGTTCCCCCGGGGCCTCTCCGGGAATCGGCACATTTTCGCTGCTGAGCCCGCGCATGTCCCGGCTCCGAGGCGGGAGCTGCGGAAATTGTTTTTGCGCTTCTCCCTCGCCTTCTTCTCCCGCCTGGCTTTCTCTCATGTTCAGAATCCGCGAGATGCTGCCCACGATGGAATCGGCCCCCATTTCCACCTGAGAGGGGGAGGCGGAGGCGCCGTGCGATTCATCGCCCATGGAATCCGAGGCGACGGTGGCCGCAGCGCGCAGCGGAGGCGGTGTCTCGCCAACGTCCGGCGTGTAGAGGATTGGCTCCAACTCTCCCTGCGGGATGGGGCCTTCCTTGGCCAAGGCGGCGGTTTGCCTGCTGACGGCCAAGTGGCGGCGGATCAGCTCGCAATGCTTGAGCAGAGCCGCGGACATGGCGTAGCTCAGCGAGAGGACAATGCCCTTCGGCTGCCACCAGTCTGTATGGAACACCTGGCCGATGGCCATGCCCTGGCGGCCATTAAAGTGGCCATCTTCCGTGAGAAGAAGCTGGGAGGCGAACAGGCGCGAGTCTTCGGCGCGTTGCTGGTAGTAATGATCGCCGGTGTAGGCCGCGAGCTTGACCAGTTCCCGGTAAATGAGCAGGCCGTTGCACCCGAGCACGGGCGCCGCGACCGAGCTGATATCACCGCCGCAGGTGCGGAATCCGTAGCGGCCAAGCATGGAAGAGGGCTCGAAGTCCGAATTGTAAGTGAAGCGCCAGGTGAGTGCGAGATCGGCCGCGCGGCGTGCCATGGCGAGCCAGCGCGGATCGCGATTCATTTCGTAGAGGGTGAGGTAGGCGACCAGCGCCCACTGGCAATCGTCGCTGGTGGGCGTGATGGGTTGGTCTTCCACTGATCCGTAGAGGAAGGCGTTGCGCAGATAGCTTTCGTAATACTCGCCGCCACGGATGGCGACTTCTTTGAAATGGCCGCGCTGGAGCAGCACACCGCCGATGGCGAGCGCGGCGACCCAGGCCAGCCCCGCGCAACCGTCATAGCTCGTCGGCCGTCCGGTTGTCAGATCGTAATAGGCCGGAAAGGCGCCGTCCTCGCGCTGGGCCCCCATGGCATACTTCAGCGACGAGAGCAGCGCCTCGACCCACTGGGAGTGGTCCGCGCCGTAGCGCATTTCCAGCGCCAGGGCCCGCAACAGGAAGACGCAGGCTTCGCCAACGGTGCGCGAATGCGCTGATCCGTCGTAGGGGCCAAAGCTGCAGGACCAGCCGTGCTCCTCGGTCCAAACGGGAAACAGGGTGCCGCAGGGAGCAAGACGGCCGGCAAATTTGTCGAGGATTGTCGTTCCCGCAAGGACGGAATCCATGTGCGATGTTTCACGTCCGGCCCAGAGCAGCGTATACGCCGGGAGCAGGCCGCTGAGCCAGCCCGCATGCATGTGGGAGCGCTCGAGGTAATTGCCCTTCCGCCCAAAATGCCGGTCGAAGGTGGCGGTTTCAAATATCGCCTGCTGGCGCGTGTCGAAATGCCACCGCAGCAGCCCGATGTGCGCCGAGTGCTCGACCACATCGGAAGAGAGAGTGCCTTTTGCCTTCTGGGAGGGAGGGGCCGATTGATAGATCGCGCGCTGGGGAGCCGCGAAGCCGTAAAGATCCGGCAGGTCGAAACCGAGCTTGAATTCCAGTTCCAGCGGGGTCTTTTCCGGCAGGAAGACAAAGGTCTCTTCCGGCTCGGTGCGGTCTTCGTGGCAGAAGGAGAATTTCACCGGTTCTTCGCGGTAGGGATACTCCAGGGCGATTTCCGGTGTGCCATTCTCCGAACCGAAATAGAGGCCAGTCATTCCGATACCCTCCGGCGCGTCTTCCGTGCGGCCGAAAAGGGATTCGGAATACAGCCAGGCAAAGGCGCGATAGGTCCACGCGCAGACCATCGGGGTCGCCGCGCGGTCGGAGCGGATTGCCCAGCGATCATACATCATGCGCCGCGGATCGCGCCCGATATCGGAAAACGAGGGATAAAAGCGCGTGTTCCCTTTTGGGCGGTTATTGCCGTAGAGGAAACCGGGGATCATCCACCGGGGATCACCCTCGCCGGGAAGGGCAAGACGAGCCACCAGGCGGAATTCCATCTCCTCGGTGGCGTTTTCCAGGCAGACATGAAAATCAAAACCGCCCGTGTTCTCATTCCAGGACATCTGGCCGTCGAGGGCGACGCGTTCCGTGGTGTATCCATGAAAGCTGGCGCCGAGGCCGTCCCGCGCGAGGAGAAGGCGTTCGATGCCGAAGCGCACCGGCGCGGCGTGCGATTCGAGAAGAAAAAAATGGAGGACCGGCGAGGCCAGGTTCATCCCGCCACGATCAGTCCGGGAGAAGCGAAGCCCGCCATTTTCCCGTTCGATTTCGATGGGGCCGATTTTCACTTCGGAAGCCACGATTGATCCTGCATCCAAACTGGGGGGAATGGCCCCCGCTCTCAGGCCGGCCGGCGGCGAGCGGGTGCGTCTTCTCCACTAGCATGGACGCCACGGCCTATTCCGCAAGGTGGATTTTAATTCGAGCGCTTGCACCTGGCTCTTGCTTCCGCCACTTTAAGCCCGCGAGCAAGGCGAGCCGGGAAATCCTTATCCTTTTGGAGCCCCATGCGTTTTCTTTTCATCAGCGACGACGACCGGTGCCGCGGCCCCATGGCCCGCGCCATTGCCGAGCGCCTGGCCCGCCGCGAGGACCTGGATATTGAAAACGCCTTCGACTCCGCCGGGCTCGCGGCCCAGGGCGGGGAACCGGCCCTCCCCGAAGCCTCCGCCTTCATGCGCCAGGAAAAATACACCCTGCGCAACCACCGCAGCAAACCGCTCTCGCCGCCCCTCGCCGACGGCGCGGATGTGATCCTTTGCATGACGGCGGACCTGACCGCGCGGACGCGCGAGGCCGTCGGGCCCGATTACGAGGAAAAAGTCCTCCTCCTCAACGAAGGCGTCATGCTCGCCACGACGCGCATGGATATCGAGCATCCCGCCTCGAACACCCAGGGGTCCTTCCGCCGCCTCTATGCATCGCTGCTGGCGTCCATGGGCCGGCTGGTCCGGACCCTGGAAGAGCCCAGCGTCTGCCCCGAATACTTCGGTGCCAAGACGCTTCCCAAAAAACTGAAACCCGGCCAGGAAGGCCCGCGCGCCTCGGCGGCGACTCTCGACCCGGAAAAGCGCCTTTTTCTCTCCAACCTGGTGTTCCACCTCATCGAGTTTTCCTTCGACCCCCCGACGACCACGGCGCTCCAGGAGGCATTGGAGCAGCGCGGCCACCAGCTCTCGCGGCTGGAGGTTGAGGAAATCCTCCGCCAGGACCTCCACGGATCGGTCCGCCTCGACAAGGAAGGCGTCTGGCACGTCATCCCCGGCGCGGCCCAGCGGCGCCAGGAAAAGGCCCGCCAGGAGGCCAAGCACCGCGCCGCCGAGGAAGCCCGCCAGCGCCAGGAAAAGCAGCGCCAGGCGGATGAGGAAAAAATGTCCGAGCCGCTGGCCCTGGAAATCCTGGGCCTCTCGCGCGAAACGCCCTCGGACGCCGCGCGCCAGAAATATCGCGCACTGCTCAAACGCTATCACCCCGACAAATTCCACGACGACGAGGAATTCCGCCAGATGGCCGAAGCCAAGGCCCAGCGAATCAACCGCGCCTGGGAAGCGGTGAAGGAGAGGTGGGAGTGAGTGAATCGAGGATGGAGGTTCGATGGTCGATGGACGATGGTCGAGGATCGAGGGTCGAAAGTCGAGTTTTTCATGACATCTGAGGAAGAAGAAGACTAAGAGAAAATATGACACCGAAGACGACGGAAAAACCGGAGCCGAAAGCGGCTACGCAAAACGACCGAAAGAAAAAGGAAAAACCCGAGGCGCCGCCGCCGGGCGGGATCGCTCATTGGAAAATGAGCCTCGCAATTGTGCTGGGCTGGCTGGCCATCGACCACGCGACAAAGTTCTGGGCCATCGCGGTGCTCAAGCCCGAGTGGTGGGGCCGCGCCGAGCCCACGGCGGCGATGTGGGCCAACCGGCCGGATATTCCCATCATTCCCGGGCTGCTGCGTTTTGTCTATGCAGAGAACACCGGCGCGGCCTTTTCCATGCTCTATGGCCGCGTGACGCTGCTGGGGATTATCAGCCTCGTGGCCATCGCGGGGCTCGTTTGGTTTTGGAGGCAGCTCCCCGCCGGTGAAAAATGGGGCCGGGCGGCGGTGGCTCTCATCGTTTCGGGGGCCATTGGCAATATGATCGACCGATTCGCCCGCGGCTATGTGGTGGACTTTATCGATGCGTACTGGGGCCAGTATCACTGGCCGACGTTTAACATTGCCGATTCGTGTATATGCGTCGGCGCGGGGATTCTGGCGGTGCTCTTTTTGAAAGGACGGATTTAACGCGCCATGGACGGCCAGATGATCGGCAAGCTGATGGTTCTCGGCGGCCTCGCCCTGGCGGCCGTGGGCGGAGCGATCTGGCTCCTGGGCCGCGCGGGCTTCAAAGGCCTCCCCGGCGATATCCACGTGCAGAAGGACGGCTTCAGCTTTTCCTTCCCCATCGTCACCTGCATCGTCCTCAGCATTATTCTCACAATTGTGCTGAATCTCGTGCTGAGGCGGTAGTACTTGGCATCAAAGAAGCGGCCGTAACCTAATAAATTCTCCATAGGTCTTTTGGAAGAGAAGTCTCTCCGCTCGCAACTATAGATATGCCATATGCGCGTGAAAGCAACGTGGATGTATATGCATTCAGCAGGGATCCGCTAGGCGAGATTTCGTAGAGAGCGTTGCCTTTTGTAAGGAAATAGGAGTCCAATTCTGCTGACCAAAAGACATCTCTCAGGATGCCTTCCGGCAGGACGTCCGTATCTATGAGTGTCCCAAGGAATGCTCCCGACTCGATATCAAAAGTCTGGACGAGGCCGTTGCCTGAATCGGATATAACCAGTTGCCCACCATGCCCTATAGTCATTCCGCTTGGCTGATCAAGGTTGGTATTGATAAAGGTTGTACCAGATGGGATTTCGGACGTGTAATCATACTTCGCCACCTCGCCATCGAAGTAGTCTGCTGTAAACAGATATGATTCGGTGGAAGTGAGAGAAATCGTTGACCCAAGATTGGTAACGCTGATCGAGGTGATTTCGTCTCCCGTATCAATATCATATATAATGATATTTTCTCCTGTGTCTCCCGCAACGGCGATTCTTCCACCATCGATAATCTCGAGCATCCCCAATCCCGTTCCACCGACAGACTGGGTCAGGCTCGCGATGCCAGAGCCTTCGCTGTATGAGAGGATGTTTTGCGTTCCTCCGCGAAGTGCAATGAAGAGTGTATTGTTTTCATCTACTGCAATTCCTCTTGGCCTGTCTTCGGAGTCGAGCGCAACAACTTGTTCGTCGTCTCCATTCCCGAGGTCAAACTTCACAATATTATCGCTCAAGAAACCCGTCACGTAGGCAGTGTTTGCCGAGTATGCGGGGCCACAGAGGACAAGGACCAACAGGACATAAGCGCAATGCATGTATTTCATAATGGCTGGTTTCTCTCTTCTGGTATGAGAAGTAAGCATGATTTTCAAAAGATATTCCCTTGAGTGGATCGCATTCGGCAATTTGTGGCAATGCCCCGATGCTCCTACATGAACCTCTGAAGCAGGGACATCAGGCCTCGGCGGGACTAAATCCGTGTGTGGACAATCCTGTTTTGGTCTGCCTGGTTGTCAAGGGGCTTTTCCGGCGCGGGAGTTGCATCATCGGTATGAGGCTGCTGTTTCTGGCAAGTGCCTCTTCGAGATCAGGGGGGACGCATCATGCGCGTTCTTTGTTTCGCCATTGTCTGGTTTCTCAATCTTTCCGGGATCATCGGGGCGGAACCAATCCGAATTTCCAAGGACGCCCTCGTTCGGGAGGCTCAATTGTCTCCGTGTCCAATTGTCGCAATTCACCCCGTGGATGGGAAAATTTCTCATCA
>CAYFUR010000150.1:4653-6267 GCA_964346275.1 uncultured Candidatus Sumerlaeota bacterium | reverse complement strand
AGGAAGGGGACATCCGGCGCCGGAGCCCAGGGGGGCGATCCCCGCGAGGCTGTCCTGGCCGCCAGGGGTCCCGGGGGGCTGATCGTTCACACAACGCGCGGGATTCTTCCCGAGCGCCAGGAAAAAGGCGACCCGCTCGAACTCATCCGCCAGAAAACCGAAGTCCTGCGCGATATCGTCAACCGCGCCGCTTCGGAGTGAAACACTGATGGCTCTCCCCACGCAGGAGCAGACCGAAAAGTTGCTCGCGAGAGCCGGGGCTCTTCAGAGCGGGCATTTCGAACTCAGCTCCGGCCTTCACAGCGCCCACTACTGCCAGTGCGCGGCGCTTTTCGAGCGGCCTCAACTGGCCAGCGAAGCCGCTGAATTGATGGAGAAAACTCTGCCCGATGATCTCCGGGCGGAAACGGTGCTGGCGCCAGCCCTGGGGGGCGTTCTCTGGGGATATGAACTTGCGCGGCGGCTGGGCTGCCGGTCCCTCTTCGCCGAGCGTAAAGCAGGCGAGGCTTTCTCGCTGCGGAGAGGCTTCTCGCTGCGCCGGGGCGAGCGGATTCTGTTGGCCGAGGATGTGGTCACCACGGGAAAATCCGTATTGGAGCTGGTTCCCCTGGTGGAAGAGGCGGGCGCCGAGATCGCCGGATTCGCCGCCATCGCGGACCGAAGCGGCGGCCGGTTTCAACCGGGAGCTCCATTCTTCGCCCTTGCCGAACTTTGCTTCGAAGTTTTCGAGCCCGGGCAATGCCCTCTCTGCAGGAAAGGAAAGCCGGTGGAAAAGCCGGGAAGCCGCTTCCCGGCAGCCTCTTAGGAATCGCACCCTTTCCACTCAAAAAGCCCTCTTTTGGATGATCTTTTGCTTGAGTTGATCAACAGATAGCCTCAATTTTGAGGCCCTTAGGAGGTAAATGCGATGAATGCACGCATCGTCTCTGTCTTAACGAGTTTCCTGCTCCTGGCCGCTTTCAGCGTCGGTGCCCAGGACTGGCGCATCATGCTGGACGAAGAGGCCGAGGCCGCCCTGCCGGAAGAGGTTGTGCCGGTTTATCAGGAGGCCAAGGAGCAAAATGATTACGTCAACTACGACGAAGTGGCCAAGCTGCTCGACGAGGCCGCGGAAATGGCCCCAGATCACGCGCCGCTCCAGTTCCTGACAACGGTGCGGGCGCGCGACCGTGCAGAGGCTTACTATAACGCTTCTGTCTATACCCAGCCGCCGGACAATATGGAATACACGTCGCCGAATTGGCGCACGTCCGATCCCTACATTGATATCGCCGACTCGGCGCTTCAGCGCCTCGTGACGAATCCCGACCTCTCCTCGGAACAGCGCGACCGCCTTGAGGCGGAGTTAGAGCGCCTCGAAGAGGTGAAAACCAATCTGATCGAGCGCGATGAAGCCCGTATGAGCACGGCGCTCCCCCTCGTTCTGAAAATTCGGCGCAACCGCGAGGCGGTGATGAACAAAGAAGACGAGGAGATGGATATTCTCGATCCTCGCAATGCCACCAAGAAGCCGGACGTGGCAGAAATCGCCCAGGATGAAGACTTCGAATCGCCGGAATCCAAGAATCCCTTTTCTCTCTTGCCGGGCGAATATATGAAACCCTTCCTGCCGCC
>CAYFUR010000150.1:0-4553 GCA_964346275.1 uncultured Candidatus Sumerlaeota bacterium | reverse complement strand
ACCGGTGCCGTGACGAAAACCGCGCGGCACTGGTTCTTTATTTGACCGGCGGCTATCCCGACCTGGAAACGACCCGGCGCCTCCTTCCGGTGCTGGCTGAATCCGGGTGCGACCTGATCGAGCTGGGCGTCCCGTTCAGCGATCCCATCGCCGATGGGCCAACAATCCAGCGCGCCTCGACCATGGCTCTCCAGGCCGGTGCGACCTTTCCCAAGGTTCTCGACGTTTTGAAGGAGTTCCGCGAGAGCTATGAAACGCCCGTGGTCATGTTTGGCGCCTTGAATCCCTTTCTCGCGCGCGGGTACGAAAAATCCACCCAGATGATGGCCGAGGCCGGAGCCGATGGCCTTCTCGCGGCGGATCTCCCCTTCGACGAATCCGAGGAACTGCGCGGCTACCTGGATCCGCTTCAGCTGCACCTGATTACTTTGGTCGCCCCGTCAACTCCCGACAAGCGCCTCGACACGATCTTGCCCCAATCCAGTGGCTTTGTGTATTGTATCTCGATGATGGGCACCACAGGGCGGGAATCGGGAGTCGAGAAAACCAGCCGCAAATACCTCGAGCGGTTGCGCGGGAAAACGAAGCTTCCCCTCGCACTGGGATTCGGCATTTCGCGGCCGGAGCATGTCCGCGCGGCCGTGGATGCGGGCTCGGATGGTGTTGTTGTGGGAAGCGCCTTGATTCGAAGCATCGATGAATCGGGCTCTGGCAGCGGGGAAATGGAGAACCGCGTCAGCGATTTCGTGCGCTCCCTCGCCGCGGAACTCAAACGGGGCTGAACCCCGGACCGGCGGCCATGCCTCTCCCTTCTCCGGAAAACGCCTTCCGCCCCGCCGTTTACAAAGTCACGCGCGCCGCGGCATGGATTCTTTTCCCCGCCGCCTTTGGCTATCGCGCCCGGGGAACTGAGCACGTTCCCCAATCGGGCCCGGCCATTCTCGCCCCGAATCACACCAGTTATCTCGATCCGCCGCTTGTCGGATTCGGCATTCGCCGCCCGTCCTACTACCTCGCTTTCAACGGGCTTTTCCAGAACCGTCTCTTCGCGGCCTATATCTCTTCACTCAGGGCCATTCCGGTGAACGCGGAGGGAGGGCTTGGCGCCGATGTCCGCGCCTACAAGCAGGCTTTGCACATCCTCCAGAAGGGCCATCTTCTTTGCATTTTCCCGGAAGGCATCCGGGGCGACGGAAAAGAGCTGGCGCCGTTGCGGCCCGGAGTGGCGCGGCTCGCCATGGCGGGCCAATGTCCCCTCGTCCCCGTGCGGATCGACGGAGCCGAGAAGGCCTGGCCCCGGTGGCAAGCCTTTCCTCGGCCCATGCGGCGGATCACCGTGCGGTTCCACCGTCCGCTGATGCCCCGCGATGTGGAGCCCGCTGACCGTGAAAAGGAGCAAAATCGCCTGATGGAGCAGCTCAAGCGGCGGATCGCGCCGCCTTCGACGGCCTGACGCAAGCCCTGCGAGCCGACAAAAACGGCCTTCCCTTTCGCCCTTGACAGCACCCGGGTGAATGGGGACATTGCGCGTCCCTGCGTCGCGGGCCTTTACATGGCCGCCCGTGCGCGGTGTGCCCGTCACAGGGCTCGTTCAGATCGCAAAGAAAAGGAAAAGTTGCCATGGCGTCCTATGCAGTGATGAAACAAGGTGGCCACCAGTACCGGATCGCGTCCGGCGACGTGGTTCAGGTGGAAAAGCTCGAAGTCGAACCGGGCGAGGAAATCACCCTCGAAGATGTGCTGCTCGTGCGCGACGGCGAATCGCTTGATATCGGCGATCCCCGTGTCCAGGGCGCGGCCATCAAGGCGAAGGTCGTTCGCCAGGGCAAAGGCCCGAAAATCCGCGTTTACAAGTTCAAGCGGCGCAAGGGCTACGAGAAGCGCTACGGCCACCGTCAGCCCTTTACGGAACTCAGAATTCTCTCGATCATGAAGGACGGCAAGGAGATCGCATAAGCGATCCCAGAGGCCGGAAAGGATAGCGAACAATGGCTCATAAAAAAGGTGTTGGTTCAACTCGCAATGGGCGCGACTCCAACGCGCAACGGCGCGGAGTGAAAGAGCCCGACGGCAAGCTGGTGCCTGGCGGCTCGATTATCGTGCGCCAGCTTGGCAATCGGTTCTGGCCCGGCAAGAACGTCGGCCAGGGCAAGGACTTCACGTTGTTTGCCAAGACAGAAGGCCGGGTGCGCTTTATTACCAAGGGCGATGGCCGCAAGTACATCCACATTTTGCCTGTCGAAGCCTCGGTGGAAGCTTCGAAAGGCTAACATTCGTTTCCCTCGGCAGGGGAGCGAATCCGAACCCGGAACCCGATGGAATGGACCCCGCCGAGCGCGGGGTCCATTCCATTTCAGGGCGGTTTGATCCCGATGCTCAGTTCGCCATCGCCAGGGATCCAGGACGCGAGAACAGCCCATAAAACAGCATCTGGCCCGCACTGCCCAAGGGGGTGCGGGCCATCTGCTGCTCAGCCTAGGTGGAACCAAGAACCCTAGAGTAGTTTATAGAATAAAAAGCGGCCTGATGCGGGCAAGGAAAAAATACAAAATCGGCCCGATAAAAAGAAGACCGGGCCGGAGAGTTCTTTACGCGGAGGGCGCGGGGCCCGGTTCAATCCTCATCGAGCCGCAAAACGGCCATGAATGCTTCCTGGGGAATCTCGACACGGCCGACGCTCTTCATCTTTTTCTTTCCTTCTTTCTGCTTCTCCAGCAATTTTCTCTTACGCGAGATATCCCCCCCGTAACATTTGGAGGTCACATCCTTGCGCATGGCGGAAACGGTCTGGCGCGCGACGATTTTTCCGCCGAGGGATGCCTGGATCGGCACTTTGAAGAGCTGGCGCGGCACGATCTCCCTCAGTTTCTTACAGATCAGCCGGCCTTTGTGCTCGGCGTCCTCGCGATGGATGATCATCGAGAGGGCGTCCACGCGCATATCATTGATCAGGATGTCCATCTTGACGAGCTTGCCCGGGCGATAACCGATGATTTCATAATCAAGGCTGGCATAGCCCTGTGTCGCGGATTTCAGCCGGTCGTAGAAGTCGCTCACGATCTCCGAGAGGGGCAGTTCGTAATGCACCATGACGCGCTCGGGACTGATGAAATCCATGTCCTTCTGAATGCCCTTTTTCCCCTCGCAGAGCTGGAGCACATTGCCAATGTAGTCTTTGGGGAAGAAAATGCGCGCCGAGACATAGGGCTCCTCGATGTAATCGATTTTTTGGGGGTCGGGCATTTTCGAGGGGCTGTCCACGTCGATATGCTCGCCGTTGGTCAGCACGACCTTGAAAATCACCGAGGGGGCCGTAAAGAGAAGGTCCTGATTGTATTCGCGTTCCAGGCGTTCCTTGATGATTTCCATGTGCAGCAGGCCGAGAAAGCCGCAGCGGAACCCGAAGCCAAGGGCATCGGAGGATTCCGCTTCTACAAAGAAGGAGGAATCGTTGAGGCGGAGCTTCTCAATCGATTCCTTCAGGGAATCATAGTCATCCGCATCGATGGGATAGAGCCCTGCAAAGACAACCGGCTTGACATCCTTGTATCCGGGCAGGGGGGACTCCGCCGGCTTACGCGCATGGGTGACGGTGTCCCCGACATTGACATCGTCGAGGGAACGGATCCCGGCGATGACATAGCCCACCTCTCCCGAGCTTAAGGATTCCACGGGGAGGCGCTGGGGAGCCAGAACGCCCACCTCCAGAACCTCGAAGTCCATCTCGCCGCGCATCAGCCGGATCTTCTCGCCCTTTTTCATTTCACCGTCAAAGATGCGGATGTAGCAGATCACGCCGCGAAACTGGTCGTACACCGCATCGAAAATGAGCGCGCGCAGCCGGGCGTCCTTCGTGATCGTGGGGGGCGGAATCCTTTTGATCAGCTCTTTCAGGAGGTGGTCGCACCCCTCGCCACTCTTGGCCGAGACACAGATCGCTTCGTCGCCGTCGAGACCCACGGCGTCGGTGATTTCCCGGCGGGCTTCCGCGATATTGGAAGCGGGGAGGTCGATCTTGTTGATCACGGGCACCAATTCCAGATCGTGCTCGAGGGCGAGGTAAACATTGGCAATGGTCTGCGCCTCCACGCCCTGCGTTGCATCGACAACCAGCAGAGCGCCCTCGCACGCCGCCAGAGAGCGGGAAACCTCGTAGCTGAAGTCCACGTGGCCGGGGGTATCAATGAGGTTGAGCTGATAGACTTCCCCGTCTCCGTCGCGGGCGAACAGGCGAACGGCCTGGGCCTTGATCGTGATGCCCCGTTCGCGCTCCAGATCCATGCTGTCGAGAACCTGCTCGCACATTTGCCTCTGAGTGAGGGTGCCGGTCATCTCGAGGAGCCGGTCGGCCAGGGTGGACTTGCCGTGGTCGATATGGGCGATGATACAGAAGTTTCGGATTTTCGGATCGGTCATCAGTGTTGGGAGCCAATCTCCGCGGCGTAGAGTGTTCAGAGCGCGGAGAATGTGGATCAAGCGGTGTGCCAAGTCAAAGGAGAAGCGCGGAGCGCGTATTTCACGAGTTCAAACTCGACGAGTTTAGACTCGTGTAG
>CAYFUR010000149.1:0-6358 GCA_964346275.1 uncultured Candidatus Sumerlaeota bacterium | reverse complement strand
CTTTCACAGATCGATCACGTCATCCTGACCCACCTCCATGGCGATCATTGCAACGGTGTCGAGGAACTTGGCTTTTGGAGGCGATATCGCGCGCCGGAAAGCCGCAGCGTTCCAAACCTCCACCTCCTCGAGGAATTGCGCCTTCCGCTCTGGCAGAACCGGCTTTCCGCTTCCATGGGAGCCGATTATCACGAGGACAAAGACCCGGAAACGAGCCTGGGAGATTACTTTCGGGTAACAGGCCTGGAACCCGGGCAGCCCTGTTCCTTCGGACCGGACGGCGCCCGCCTGGAAGTCCGCCGCACCCAGCATTTCGTCCCGTGTATGGGTTTTCGCATGGAATGGAATGGCATTCAGCTCGGGTACAGCGGCGACACGGCCTATGATCCCGATCACATCGATTTTCTTTCCCGATGTGATTTCATTATTCACGAAACCAGCGAAGGGCGCGGCCATACCTCCGTCGAAAAACTCGAGGCACTTCCCGAGGCGATCCGGAGCAAAATGCACTTGATTCACATTCCTGATGACTATGATGTCGAGCAGTCGCTGATCCCGGTGCTGAAGGAAGGCCGTCTATACAAGATTGAAAAGCACGGCGAGTAGCTGCGATGGCGGAGGTGCTTCTCAGCATTCGGGCGAAAGGTGTCCGGGCCGGTGGCAAGACGCTGATTCGCGGCCTCGATCTCGATCTTCACCCAGGGCAGATCATCGTCATGGGCGGCCCCTCGGGCTGCGGGAAAACAACGTTCCTTCGCGGCGTGGCCATGCTGGATGACGCGCTGCGGGGCGATGTCCTTTTTGAGGGGCGAAGCCCGATGGAAACCGGTTGGACCGCCTACCGGCGAGCCGTGAACTACGTCTCCCAGATGCCGGTCCTGCTCGAGGGCACCGTCTGGGAAAACCTTCTTCGCCCCTTTGAATATGCGATTTCCGGGTCGCGCCCCCGCAGAGGCCCGGTCGTGGCCGCGCTCGAGAGGCTGAAAATCGAAGAAAAACGCCTGAAGCAGCCCGCGGAGTCCCTCTCCGTCGGCGAGAGGCAGCGTGTTTGCCTCCTGCGTTCCATGCTCACCTGTCCCCGCGTCTATCTCCTCGACGAGCCCACCTCCGCCCTCGACCGCAAGACCGCCCGCTCCGTCCTCGAGGTTCTCCGCCAGGACCTCGACGAGCGAAACGCCGCGGCGCTCGTCGTTTCCCATGACGCGGAAGCGATCGAACAATGGGCCGACAAGGCCGTCGATCTCCGGCCCTACCTCGATCTGGAAGGATTGGGGGTTGGATCATGAATCCCGGGGCCCTGGAACTCACCTACCTGGACCTGGCCATCTCCGCCGTCTTGATATTGGCTGCTGGCGGGATCAGCATCGCCTTGCGGCTCAAGCTGGAAAAGCAGCTTGCCCTGGCAACGGTCCGGACCGTCCTCCAGCTCTTGCTCGTCGGATACCTGCTCAAGTGGATCTTCGATCTCGACCAGTTTTATCTCGTCCTTGCCGCCGTTTTCATCATGATCGGAGCGGCAAGCCACGCCGCCATCGGGCGCCCGGCGCGAACGTTTCCCGGCGCGTATAGACAAACCTTCTTGACCCTGATTCTCACCGGCCTGCTCACCACGTTCCTCGTCACCGGAGTCGTCATCGGAACCGATCCCTGGTGGCAGCCCCAATACTTTATCCCCTTGCTGGGCATGATCCTGGGCAACGGGTTGACGGGCATTTCGCTCTGCCTGGATCACCTGCTGGAATCGCTTTCCCAGCGCGGCGACCAGGTGGAGATGGAACTGGCCCTCGGCGCCACCGCGTGGGAAGCCGCCCGGACGCCCGTGCGCGAAGCTGTTCGCCGCGGCATGATCCCCATTATCAATGCCATGATGGTTGTGGGGATCGTTTCCCTGCCGGGGATGATGACGGGCCAGATCCTTGCCGGCGCCGATCCGCTTGAGGCGACGAAATACCAGGTTGTTGTGATGTTCATGATCGCGGCCGCCACCGCCGCCAGCAATATCCTGCTGGCCTGGCTGGTGTATAGACGCCTTTTCAATACGCGGCATCAGCTCCGCCGCGAACTGATCCGTAAAAAAACGTAGGCCCGGAAGATTCTTCCTTCCGGGCCTCGGCTCTTTTGGTTTCAGGAATCCCGTCAGTCACCCTGAGTGATGCGCATCACTTCGGAGATCGTCGTCTGGCCGAGCTTGACCTTCTCCCAGCCATCCATGCGCAGCGTCCGCATGCCGTTGCGCGCGGCGACTTTTTTCAGGCGGAAGCCAGATTCTCCCTTAATGATAAGCTGGCGAATGCGTGAATCCACGACCATGATTTCGTGGATCGCCGTGCGGCCGCGATAGCCCGACCCGACGCACCGGTCGCATCCCACGTTCTTGTGGATGTCGAAGGTATCCAACGACTCCATATCTGCCTCGGTCGCCCCAATTTCCGACAACTCTTCGTTGGTCGGTCTTCCGGGCTGCTTGCAAGAGGCGCACAACCGGCGCACCAGGCGCTGGGCGACGACGGCCTGGAGGGAGGAAGCCACCAGGAAGGGCTTCACGCCCATGTCGATCAAACGGCTTGGAGCCGAGGGCGCATCGTTGGTGTGCAGCGTCGAGAAGACCAGGTGGCCGGTCAGGGCGGCGCGGATACCGATTTCCGCTGTTTCCATGTCACGCATCTCGCCCACCAGCAACACGTCTGGCGACTGGCGAAGCAGTGAGCGCAGGCCCTGAGAGAAATCCAGCCCGATTTCCTCGTTCACCTGCACCTGGTTGATCCCATCGAGCATATACTCCACAGGGTTCTCGATCGTGACGATTTTGACTTCCGGGGTGTTGATGGTCGAGAGCGCGGAGTAAAGCGTCGTGGTCTTGCCCGAACCCGTCGGCCCGGTCATCAGGATCACGCCGGTCGGGCGGCGGATCAACTCATTGAAAAGCGTAATATTATCGGGAAGGAAGCCGACGTCTTCCAGGCCGAGGAGCACCGAACTCTGGTCGAGAATACGCATGACGATGGTCTCGCCATAGATCGCCGGGAGCGCGGAGACACGGAGGTCGAGCTTGCGGTCGGGCAGCGACAGTTTGATGCGGCCGTCCTGGGGAATGCGCTTCTCGGCCAGGTCCATCCCCGAGAGCACCTTCAGGCGCGAGAGAATGGCGTTCTGCCATTTCTTGGGCGGCGAGGGAACCTCGTGGAGCACGCCATCGATGCGAAAGCGAACCACCACGTTTTGGCGGGTCGGCTCGATATGGATATCCGAGGCGCGGTCATGGACTGCCTGTTTGAAGATCAGATCCACGAATTTCACCACTGGCGGGGCCTCTTCGTCCTCCACCAGTTCGATTTCCTGATCCGCCTGCGAGTCCATCTCCGCCTGGTGCATGTCCTCGGTGATGTTCTCGTAAATATTCTTGATCTCGTCCCCTTCGTAGAATCGCTTGTAGAAACGATCGATGTCGTCTTCGCTGGCGATCATCGTGCGCACCTTCTTTCCGATGATCTTCTCCAGGTCGTCCATGACCTGGATATTCAGAGGATCGGAAATGGCGATGGCGACTTCGTCTTCGGTCTGGGAGACGGGAAAGACGCGGTAATCGCGGGCAATTTTCTTCGGGACGAGTTCGAGGAGTTCGGGGGTGACTTCGACATCCTTGAGCGAGATGCGCTCCATGTCGAGTTCGCTGGCAAGCGCTTCCAGGATATCATCTTCCCGGACGAGGCCCTGATTCACGAGGTTCTTCTGCAGGGTGGTGCCAGCCTCGTTCTCCAGCCCCTTCATGGCTTCTTTCACCATGTCGTCGCTGACGAGGCCGCTGTTGGCCAGAATGCGGCCCACTTGCGATTGAGTGGCGCGCTGGGCATCGAAGAAGCGCTTCTGGTCCTCCGTGGGCAGCTTGCGCCGCGCCTTCATGGCCGCTTCGTGAGACGGCACCGGCGCGGGGTTTTTCTGCTGTGCAGTTTGTTTCTGCTCGGCCTTGGCGGCCGCCTCTTTCTCCAGAGGCCCCCCCTTTTCCTTTTCCTTTTCTTTTTCTTTATCGTCCTTGCGGATGAAACCTTTAAAGAAACTCATTTCCTACTCCTCTTGAATCCCGCGGGCTTGTCATGGGCGGGGAGCAACTCCCCGTGCAAAGGCCTCGGGCCCGCAATGCCGCGCCTTTCAGAATTCTGTCCCCGGCGGGGTCCAATCCGGCTCGATTTATATCGCTGATGGGTCCGGATTCCCGCAACCGGAAAAGCCTTTTGGCAAATCAACTCCGGCCCATTCTTTTCCCGGCCCGCATTCCTGCTCAATATAGCTCGATGGATGGTTTTCAGGCTACCTTTTCGCAGCATATTTTCCCGGCTTAGTGGTCCCCCAGGTGGCGCAACACGTCGACGAATTGCTCCTCCCGGGCCAGGAACGCGTCGACAACCGCAGGATCAAACTGGCTCCCCCGGTTGTCGAGGAGAATTGCCCGGCTCTCCTCGTGGGAAAAGGCCTCCTTATAGCAACGCCGGGTGGAAAGCGCGTCATACACATCCGCCAGGGCCAGAATCCGCCCGCAAAGCGGGATCTCCTCTTCCGCCAGGCCCCGCGGATACCCCGTTCCATCCCACCGTTCGTGGTGGCTCTCGGCAATGGCAATCCCCATATTGATCAGGGCGTTTCTCGGGTGCTTTTTGTGAACAGCCTCGAGGGTCCGCGCTCCGATCTCCGCGTGGGTCTTCATCACCTCGAACTCTTCCGCAGTCAAAGGGCCGGGCTTTTTCAGGATGTTGTCGGGGATTCCCACTTTGCCGATGTCATGGAGCGGGCTGGCCAGCTTCAAGGTGCGGATAAAATCGTCTGTCACATGCCCATTGCTTCCGGGCTGATCCCGCAGGGCCTGTGCGATGATCTCGCAATAGGCCGTAATGCGCTCCAGGTGCTGGCCCGTCTCGAAATCCCGCGATTCCGCCAGTTTGGACAGGGCAAAGATCGTTGCCGTCTGCGCCGTGGTGATTTGTTCCACCTGTTCCCGCACCCGCCGCTCCAGCGTCGAGTTATGCTCCTCCATCTGGCGGTGATAGCGGCGCTCGAGATCGAAGAGGTGCTTCTTTCGGAGGCTCGCCTCCAGCCGCGCCTGGAGAATCCGCACGTTAAAGGGCTTGGCGAGATAGTCGTCGGCACCATGTTCCAGGCACCGAACCACGCTTTCCTGCTGGCTCAGGCCGGAAACGATAATGACCGGGATATGGCTGGTTTCCGGGTTCTCTTTGATCCGCTTGAGTGTTTCAAACCCGTCGAGGACCGGCATGCGCAGATCGAGGCAGATCAAGTCGGGCTGAAAGTCTGGAAGACACCCGAGGGCAACCTCGCCATTTTCAGCGGTTTTGTAATGATAACCGAGATGCGAGATCAGGTCGGCCAGCATCATCCGGTTGGCCGCCTCGTCGTCGACCACCAGGATGCGCGCTGTCCGCTCCTCGCTTCTGTCAGGCATACCGCCTCTTATTCCACTGGCTTCGGAATCTCTGGCTTTGCGAGGTTCGTCGAAACCGGGCGATTGAGTTGATCGAGGGAAATTGAGGCCTCGGATTCCTCTTGGCGGCAAGGAGGAATTGGAATGTGCTTCAAAATTATTTAGACAACGGAATGGGCCTTGATCTTGGGGGCTTAATGGCCTGAAGTTTGCCTTTCTTTTGGAGGCCGCCTCTGCCATGGCGGGCCTCCTATTTCCATCTGACACAGGATGAGCCAAAAATGCCGCGCTATGAATACCACTGCGATGCCTGCAACGCCGATTTCGAAGCCCAGCAGCGCATGAGCGACGACCCGCTGACCACCTGCACTCAATGCGGCCAGGAAGGCCAGGTCCGCCGCCTTGTTGGAGCGGGCACCGGCCTCATCTTCAAGGGCAGCGGCTTCTACATCACCGATTACCGCAACGGCAACGGCTCGAGTGGAGGCTCCAACGGCAACTCCTCCAGCGAGAGCTCTTCCAGCGAAAGCTCCTCCAAGGAAACCAAGGCCGAATCCGGCAAGTCCGAATCCAAGAAGAGCGAGGGATCTTCCTCCTCGTCATCCTCCTCCTCCTCTTCGAGCAGCGAATAACCGACGCAGGACACCTCACCCGCAATCCCCGGCGGCGCGGCTCCTTGAGGGCCCCGCCGCTGCTTTTTTTGTTGGGCGCCGCCCTCTTTCTCGGGGAATCACCGGAAAAGGCGGAGCGCAAACCCTGCTCTTTGTTTGATATTATTGACATCGCTTTCGTTCATTGACTTTACAGTTACGGATCAGTTCTCCACCGTTCAATCCACTGGCCAGGAGGGGGCGGGTGCCTCCAGCAAAGCGGATCGCCGATGTGTGAGCGTTACTCGATTCTCGCCGGACGGCTTTTGTTCAGCAT
>CAYFUR010000148.1:0-6406 GCA_964346275.1 uncultured Candidatus Sumerlaeota bacterium | reverse complement strand
AGATCGCCCGGCTCATCGAGTCGAAAACACGTATCCATGATTCCGCCGCGCGCTATGGCGGAGAGGAATTCGCCGTCCTGTTGCCTGAAACCAACCTCCAGGGGGCCCATGTCATCGCCGAGCGCCTCCGCCGTTCGGTCAACTCCTTTGAATTCCGGACCAATGGCGCCACGATCCAAATGACCATAAGCATCGGGGTGGCCGAGCTGGACCTCTCCTCGGAAATGGATCTGGAAAAGCTGTTGGAATGCGCGGACAAGGCTCTTCTTCAGGCCAAGCGGGAAGGGAAAAACCGCGTCTGCACCTATCGAGAAGCCGACCAATAAGAAAGCCGCCCGGCAATCGGGCGGCAAGACTTCTGAGATATTTCCCCCGCAATTCGACGTTTACCGGCGGCGCACTGTCCGGGTCTGCTGGCGCACCACTTCGCGGTCCACGCTGTAAACCCGCGCCTGGGAAAGCGTGTGGACGATGAAGGTGCGGTTGTCATCCAGGAAAACGATTTCTTCGAGCGCCTCATCGCCGAGATCAATCTGGCGCAGGCTGCTGAGTCCGTTCTCCCGCCGGGCCCAAACCGTCAGGGCATCGTTCGTCCGGGTGATGAACACCGGGCCGCCATCGGGAAAGGCATACACCTGGCGGATCTTGTCGTTGCCCCGATTACCGGGAATCACCTTGTTGATATAGCGAGAGGAGTAAACGATCTCGACGCTGTCATCGCCGTCGTCGGAATTATTTTGCGCCTCGGCCTTCTGGGACAGAAGGGGAAGAACCAAGGTGAACGAGGCTGCCAGGAGAAGAAAGGCAGCAAGGGATATCAGGAATTTCTGCCGGGCGCGACCCATGGAAACGGCCTCCGCGAAGGATCTATTACAAGCGGCGCCCCGAGGCATGGCGAGGCCCGCTCTATCTCGTCTTTCATCACCTTGTTCACGCCCGCCGGGGTGTCAATGGGGAAGGGGGCGCCGGAAATTCACTCGCTTTTGGCGGGAAGCTTCTCGAGCAATCCCCCCAGTTCCTTCACCGCCCCGCCGAAGGTTTCGAAAGCCTGCTGAAGCACCCGCCGGTCCGTGAGATCGACCCCGGCATCGCGGACGATATCAAGCGGGTCGCGGCTGCCGCCGGACTTGAGAAAGCCGAGATACTTGTCGCGCCCCTCCTCGCCCTTCAGCACCTGGCGCGCGAACACCTGCGCCGCGGCGAATCCCGTGGCATACTTGTAAACGTAGAAGTTGTAGTAGAAGTGTGGAATGCGGAGCCACTCGCGGGCGATCCTCGGGTCCGCCTTGAAACCCGGGCCATAGTATTTCGCGTTCAGGTCGTAATAGTATTCCTCCAGGGATTCCGCGGTCAGCGCCTGTCCATTCTCCAGGCGCCGATGGATTTCCAATTCAAACTCCGCAAACATCGTCTGGCGGAACATGGTTCCCTTAAACGAATCGCAAAGGTGGTTCAGCAGATACGCCCGCAGCCGCGGATCCTCCTGCGTTTCCGACAGGTAGTGATGCAGCAGCTGCTCGTTGGTCGTACTCGCAATCTCCGCGAGGAAGATGGGGTAATCCGCATAGCGATAGGGCTGGCTGCGGTTGCTGAGATAGGAATGCATGGAGTGGCCAAGCTCGTGTGCCACCGTGAACACGTCATTCAGGGTGCCGTGGTAATTGAGCAGCATGAACGGTTTTGCGTCGTAAGCGCCGGTGGAGTAGGCGCCGCTTCGTTTCCCTTTGTTTTCGAAGACATCATACCAGCGCTCCGAAAAGCTCTTCTCCACGCCTTCCATGTATTCTTGGCCGAGGGGGCGCAGCGATTCGCGGATCCATTGCTGGCACTCGTCCCAGCTCACCTCCATTTCGAAGTCCGGAACGATGGGAACATAGAAGTCCCACATATTGAACTTCTCGCCCAGCTCGAGCCTTTTTGCCCGCAGATCGACGTATTCGTAGAAAAGGGGAAGCGCCTCATGCACCGCATCGATCAGGGTTGTATAGACGCTGGCGGGAATATTGTCGTCAAAGAGGGAGGCCTCCAGCGAGCTATCGAAATGGCGCACGTTGGCCTTGAAAACGTGGGTCTTCGTGGAGCCCGCAAGAAGCGAAGCGATGGAATTCCGGTGGCCGCCATAGGTTTCATAGATCGACCCGAAGGCGTTTTCCCGAAGCTGGCGGTCGCCCTTGAGCAGAAGCGTATAGAATGTGCCATTGGTGACTTCGTGAGCGCCGCCCTTGGAATCCTCCGCCGGCGGGAAATCCATGTCCGCATTGGTCAGCTTGCTGAATGCGTCGTAGGGCGTACCGAAGATCTCGCTCGCCAGCCCCAGCAAGGTTTCCTCTTCCGTGCTCAGCGTGTGCGGCTTCTCGCGGATCAAAAGCTCCATGGACCGGCGATAGTCCGCCAGCGCCGGATCCTCCATCCACTCGCGCAGCGTCTTCTCCGGCTGCTTGAGAATCTCCGGCTGAATCCAGGCCAGCTCCCCCCGGACCCGCGCCAGCTTTGAGCGCACCCGGCTCATCATCGCCTGGCTCTCGCCCTTCGACGTATCCTCGTCTTCTTTCATGTGGGCATAGAGAAAGACTTTTTCCAACAGACGGCCCAGCTTGTCTTCCAGTTCGAAGACCTGGGCGACGCGGGTTGCGGAGTCCAGCTGGCCGCGCATTTCGGCAATGGGTTCAAGCAGGCTATCCAGCTTATTGAAATCCTCTTCCCACTGATCGGAAGAGGCGTAAAGCGACTCAGTGTCCCACTGATATTGAGTTTCAATTTGGTTACGTGTCTTGGTCGGGCTCATGTTGGCTCCCGGGCGGAGAAATTTGAGCGCGGATCATGGGAAAGCCCTCCCCCAATTGCAACCGCCTTGTGCCCCACAAGCCCCCTCATCCTCTTCATCTTCCTCGTCATCGACCTCACCTGCCGAACCGGAGGCTTTCACCCGAAGGCGGTGCCTGCCGCGACGAAGCCATTGGGCGAATGTGGGTCTCGACATGAAAAGAGCCGGACGGGGAAAATCCCCGACCGGCTCTTGAGCCAATCTGGGCTGACCCTCTTAATAGAGCAGCCAGTTTTCTACGGCTGAAAGACTCTCGATGTACTGGCCTCCACCGAACGTATCCATCATGCCATAGCCGATTTCATTATCGACCTGCTTGCCGATGGTATCGATGTTATACGCCTGGCCAAAGATCGCATCATCGCGAATCTGTTCGGCGGTTAGCGGGACAGGCGGGCCGGCGGGGCCTTCGTTCACCTGGAACAGCAGCGCCGCGGAGCCAGCGGCCATGGGGCAAGCCATGGACGTACCCTGGAGCACGTAGTAATCGGCTGGGCCCGTGCCATCATTGTTGTCATCGTTATCGATCCGGCGCTGGTCGCCGAGCGAGAACGTGGAATCACGCGTGGAGATCATGACGGCGCCCGGAGCCGCGATATCCGGCTTGGTCACGCCGTCGATGCGGGGGCCGATGCTGCTGAACGGCGCGCGGTCGCCCACGTTGAAAGCGCTAATCTGCCAGCTGTCGCCTTTCCAATCGGTCCAGATCTTCCGCTGGACCCAGGCGCCCACGGCGATCGCGTCGTCGGCAATCGCCGGGCTGGACACCGTATAGCTGGGATCCGGCGAATCGAAGGTCGCGATGGAGGACGCGCTCAGCCAGGCATGAACCAGCGGGGTATCGCCGCTGGCCGCGCCGTTCGTGATTTGGAGGTTGTAAGTTTCGGATCCGCCAGAAGGAACATTTGGAATCAGCTCGTAGGCCGTTTGTTCACTGCGGGTCGTGCTCTGATACCCGAGGTTGGTGAAGCTCTCTCCGGCGCCGAGGCCGCTCGCGGAAAACGAGATATTTTCATCGCCAAAGCTATCATCGATCCAGTTGACGACGATAATGATCGAGGAGGTGAAAGGCGATGTACCGCCGGTGTTGTCGACGGTCAGGCCGAATGTGCTGCCCGAAGTGCTGGGAGCAACGCTCTCGGAATAATGCTGGGCGGCTTGCGCTTCATTGCCGGCGGAGATAAAGCAGAGCGTTCCCGCGTCCTTTGCGGCAGTGATGGTCTGACTTACTGGTCCTGTTCCGTCCATCTCCACGCTCACGCCGCCATAGCTCATGGAGAAGATATCCGCGCCCACGGTCACGGCGCGATTGATCGCCTCGATCTCGTCATCGGTCGAGGCGCTCGAAGTCGTATCGTTGCCGATCTTGTAGAAATAAAAGTCGGCGCCGGGCGCGCCGCCGGCGTAGGTGCCGCCGGAAAGGCCGCCGTCGCCAACAGCAGAGCCGGACACGTGGGTGCCATGGTCATCAACGGTATTGGCCACGTTTGTATCCCACGTGCCGACGCCTGTCCCGTCGGTCATGTCGTAGGTTTCCACCGGAGTGGGAAAATCGGGGTGAGTCAGGTCGATGCCGCTGTCGGCGACGGCAATCTTGACGCCCGTGCCGTCGTAGGCCTGGGAGAGCGCACTGCCGTAATCCGGCCGGTCTGCCACCGTGCCCGGCGCATCGCCATCCTGGACATGGTCCGTGAGGATCATCTCGCGAGCCAGGTTGTTCTGCGGCTCGTGCTGCTCCTCGGTCGTGTCCAGATAGACGATCCGGCTGTCGGATTTCGCCGTGGCCAGAGCCGAATGCGGCACAACGGCGAGATAAAACCCGAAGGGGTGCTTGCCTGGCAATGAGGGGATATAGACGGATTCGTTGATGTCGATTCCCGTGGATTCGATGTCCTTGATTTCCGCCGGGGTCAGCTCGTCTTCAACGTAAAGCGCCACTTTTTCCGATGTGAGCGACTCCGTATAGATGCCGCGCTTGTCGAGATAGGCGCCCTGGGCGCTCTTGGCGAGTTTTCCCGCCTCTTTTTTCACCTCAACGCGATGGTCCAGCATGATGCTGGTTTTCCGGCCGCTGGGCCAATCCGCGGCGCTCGCCGTGGTATGGAGGGACACAAACGCAATCAGCGTGGCGGCCCCCAAGCCTACGAACAGATTCTTCAAGATGAAGCTTTTCTTCATTCTCGGACTCCTTGCAGTGTCGTGTTTGAATCTTACAGAATAAATGATGTATTCGATGACGTCCGGCGTCACAAGATGAAAGAGAGTCAGAAGCCAAGAGGGGGAAGATTTCCGGGTAAACCCTGATACTCTGTCTGAGAAAATTCTTCGCTGAAATCAAGAACCGAGCGGGAGGTTGCCCCTTCCCGCCATCATGCACCGCTTTCCACGGTTCCGGATGGCAGCCGCGCGGCGGCGTCCCGGTCCAGCATCCAGACGACCTCTCCGGCGTTGATCCTCTGAATCGGATAGGCCGCCCCATCCCCGCGATTTTCCAGGATTTCTTCCAGTTTTTCGGCCTTTCCGGCCCCCGTGCAGAGAATCATCACCCGCCGCGCGGCATTGAGAATCGGATAGGTCAGCGTCAGGCGCCACGTCTCGAGCTGGGGAATCTCGTTGGCCGCGTATCCGGGCAGGCGGGCGTGGACCGCCCCGGTGCCGGGAAAAAGCGAGGCCGTGTGGCCGTCGCCCCCCATGCCCAGGAAAACCAGGTCAAAGCGCGGCATCCCACCCTCGCGGGGAAGGGTCGCGTCGAGAACGCGGGTCAACCGCGCCGCTTCGCGGTCCAGGCAGGCCGCCCCGCCGTCCGGCGCATGGATGTGGGAAACGGGCAGGCCCAGCGGGGCAAGAAAGCCCTCCATGGCGAGGCGCACGTTGGAATCCTCGTGATCGTTGGGCACGCGGCGCTCGTCTCCAAAGAAGAAATGGACACAGCGCAGTGCCGCCGCCACGGCGCTTCCCCGCTCGCGCAGCAGATCGTACATCGCCCTGGGCGTGGAGCCTCCACTCAGCGCGACGTAGCCATTTTCACCGCGCAGGCGCCGGGCTTCGCCCAGTTCGAGCAAGGCATCCGAGGCGGCCGCCGCCACATCGCCGGCGGAATCAAAAACTTTCACGGTGTGTTTCGGTGTTTCACTCAAGAGGAGAGGGGTTCCTTTTCCAAAGATTCGAGAAGCGGCGCGGCCTTTTCCGCCGAGGTTCGGAAACGCCGCCAACTGATCGGCGTATTCAGGGCAAAACCGAGCGCCTCGGCATCCTCCAGTTCCGCAAGCACCAAGTGCCGGCCCCTCGGGACGTCCTCGCTCGGGCCGCACCACAGGTCCATCGAATGCCCTTCCTGCTGGAGCAGCATGTTAAACCGCCTGCCATCGCCATCAACCATCTCGATGCGATTGAGATGATTCGGTACGGGGGCGCCCAGGCGGCACGCCTCGTGAACGCAAACGTCAACATCACCCGCCTCGGATTCATAGCGCATGCCGCCGGAGAATGGCTTTTCGGGCGTCCAGTCCAGGCTGGCCGCCAGCCACCCCGTAAAGAGCGACGCCATGACCTCGGGCACGCGGTCCCGTTCGTTCTGGCGGA
>CAYFUR010000147.1:0-6588 GCA_964346275.1 uncultured Candidatus Sumerlaeota bacterium | reverse complement strand
GGCGATGGCGTGGCGCGCTCCCACGGCCTGGGCGAATTCGCGCTCGAAGACGGCTACTTCCTCGCCCATGGTCAGCCACTTCGAGCGCAACACGCGCACGGCGGCCTCGACTTCTTCTTCACCAAGCGTGGTTTCCGAAAGCGGAATGGGATCCATGATCAATCCAGGCCGGGGATTTCCTCTTTCGGGATCGGGCCGAAATCGCTCGCGGCACAGTTCTGCTGGACCTGTTCCTTGGTCTTCGCGCCGGGAATTGCCGTGTGGCAGGCCGGGTGCGATATACAAAAGCGCAGAGCGACCTGGACCATGGACTGGTCGGGATAGCGATCAAAGAGCGGCTGCATTTTTTCGAGCTGCTTCAGATAGTTGTCCAGCTTTTCCGGCGAAAGATTCATTTTGCGGTGGTCATCCCCGGTAAAGCGCGAGTCGCGGTTGAATTTGCCGGACAGGAGGCCGAAAAGAATCGGAATGCGCACAATCACGCCGGTGCCGTATTTCTGGGCCTTGGGAAACAGCTCTTTCTCCGCTTCGCGCTCCAGCAGGTTATAGCGCACCTGGATCACGTCGATCAGGTCCTTGTGCCGGTCGAGCAGGAAAGACTGATTCGTTTCCTGGAAGGATTGAATGCTCCAGCCGGCGTATTTGATCTTTCCCTGCTTTTTCAGCGTTTCCAGCGCCTCCCACGGATCGTCGCGGTCGAGAAGTTCCGTGGGCTGGCTGTGAAGCTGGAGGATGTCCAGGCAATCGACCTTCAGGCGTTTCAGGCTCTGCTCGGCCGCATAGATAATATAATCCTTATCCGAGTTGGATTTGATCGGGCCATAGCCTTTGTCATCGTCCTCGGAAACATTATAGAAATCGTTGCCCGCCTTGGTGGCGATGACGACATCGCCCTTGCCTCCACGCTCGGCCATGACCTCGGCGACCAGATCCTCCGAATGGCCGAATCCATAGACGTCGGCGGTGTCGATCAGGGTCACGCCTTCGTCGAGCGCCGCGCGCAACGCATTGCGGGAGACGTCGTCATCGGTCGGGCCCCAGTTTTTGCCGCCAATGGCCCACGCGCCAAAGCCCATGGTGGAAACCTTTGGTCCCCGCTCGCCAAGTTGTGTATATTGCATGAAGATGGCCTCCAGTCATTAATCTCATGCACATCATGGAATACTACAGTGAGTGGAGTCGAGGAGTTGTTTGCAGAATCGTTCCCGGGGTTTCACGATAAAAACAGGTTGCGCTTGCCGAGGTTCATTTCAAATGAAAGCCCAAGCTTTCCAGACAACCGATCCTCCACGGAGCCGCGCCGGAGATGGATCCGAATCGCAGCCACGAAGACGAGCCTTCGCAGGAACAGGATGGAGAGCCGCCCAGTCCGGAGCGTACTTCCGGCGGATTTATGTTTTCTCCTCGACAAAGCTCCGCGCCGGAGACGCCCGCGGCGCCGGATGGCGCGCCGGAGCTTCCCCATGATCCGCCTCCACCTCCTCCGCCGGGCAGCCCGAATTACCGCCAGATGTCGGTTTCAGATCTTTTGCCTCCGGGAGCGGAGCGGCCTTCGCGCCCATCGCAGACAACGCCGCCCGCCCAGGTGGATACGCCCGGCTATCACACCGGACCGCCCCGCGCCTTCTCCGAGCTCCCGGAAGCCTCCACCCGGGAAATATCGCATTTCGACTTCGATCCCAGCGATCTGCCTCCGCCGGCGGAGAATCTGCCGCCGCTGGCGATTCTGGCGTCCGCGGGCGTGGCACTGGCCGGGGCGCTCGTCTGGGCCCTTCTGATGATCGTCACGGGCTGGGAATTTGGTCTCGTGGCGGCCGCGCTCGGCGCGGGCGTCGGCTATACGGCGAATTCCCTGCGGGGGCGGGGATTCCTCATGGGAGTGATTTGCGCCCTTCTGGCCGTGACCGGGATGGCGGGCGGGCGCTATCTTGGAATCTACGTTTGCCTGGACGACTGGCTGGAAGAGGCTGCAATCGGCGAGACTCTCACCCAGGCCTTTATGCCGCCGGAAGTTTACCACGATGTCATGGATGACGCGAACGCCTTTGTCGAAGTGGAAAGCAACGGCGACCTCCGCCTGTTCATGTGGGAACGAGGCTATTCCTGGGCGGAAAATGAATGGGAAATCCCCAGTTCGGAGCTTGAGGAATTCCGGGAAATCCAGGAGCCCTATCTCGAGCGCGTCTATCGCGAACAGCCCGATTACGAAGAATGGGTGGAGATGACGCTGGAGGAAGTCGGCTACTCGGAAGACATGATTACCGTGCCGGATTACTTCCTCGCGAGTATCGGCGTGATGGATTGCATCTTTCTGCTCTTCGGCGTGACGGCGGCGTTCTTTCTCGGCAGGGCGCGGGACGGCGATCTGTAGAGTCGGCGAGTCTTGAGCTTGCGGTGCAGGCCGGTGGGCCGATAATGGAATCCGCCCCAGGCAATTCCAACAAGCGAAGGCCACATCCGCCGCATGAATCCCGAGCCGCAAACCTTTCCCCCGATCTCCGAACTGCTCAAACGCCAGGGCATCTGGCTCAGCAAAAAGAAGAGCCAGCATTTCCTCCGCAGCCAGGAGGCGTGCGCCCAGATTGCCGAGCTGGCCGGGCTGACGAATCGCCACCTGGCCATCGAGGTCGGCGCGGGGCTGGGCAATTTGACGGTGGAGCTGAGCGCGCGGGCCGGGCAGGTGTGCGCCGTGGAGATGGACCGCACCTTCGAGGAATGGCACGAATACCTGGCCAGCTCCTATGGCTCGATTCGTTTTGTTTACGAGGATTTTCTGAAAGTCTCGCTCGAAAAGATCGTCGAAAGCCACGACGGCCCCGTCTGCGGCGTGGGGAATCTGCCTTACCAGATTACGAGCGAAGTCCTTTTTCGCTTTGTGGATTCGCCGCTCACGTTTCAGCGGCTGGTCTTCATGGTGCAGAGGGAAGTCGCGGATCGCGTCGCCGCCGGCCCGGCCAATCGCTCCGCCGGGGCGCTGACCTATAAGATCGCCCTGCGCTATCGCGCGCGAACGGCGATGACGCTGGAGCCCGGCGCGTTCCTGCCGCCGCCCAAGGTGAAAAGCGCCGTGCTGGTGCTGGAGCCGCTGGACGGGCCGCTCTATCGCACGGAGGAGGAACGCGGGCGCGTCTATACGCTGGTGGACCGCATCTTCCAGTACCGGCGGAAAACGCTGGGGAATGCGCTGCGCATGGGCGGGCTGGCGCCTGACCGGGAAGAGGCCGAGCGCGTGCTGCGCCGGGCGGGCGTGGAGGCGCGGCGGCGGCCGGAAACGCTGGAGATAGACGAAGCGCTGGCGATTGCCCGCGTCCTGGCGGGGGAGGACGGGCTATGACCGGCGCACCGATCATCAGCGCCCAGGGACTGCGCAAGGAATACGTCATCCACAAGCACCAGTCCACGTCGCTGAAGGAAATGGTGGTGAAGAACCTCTTCGTGCCGGGCGAGCGCGTGCCGCTGGTGGCGCTGGACGATGTGTCCTTCGAGCTGGAACCGGGGCGCAGCCTGGCCATTGTGGGGTCCAACGGGTCGGGGAAAAGCACGCTGCTCAAGCTGATTTCCGGCATCACCGAGCCCAGCAGCGGATCGCTCACGGCCAGCGGGCGCATCGCCGCGCTGCTCGAACTGGGCGCCGGGTTCGAGCTGGAATTCACCGGCATGGAAAACATCTTCCTCCAATGCTCGATCCTGGGGTTCTCCCGCGATGAAATCCTCGAACGGCTCCAGCCGATTCTCGACTTCTGCCAGCTCGACCAGTTTATCCACACGCCGGTGAAGCGTTACTCCTCGGGCATGCGCGTGCGCCTGGGCTTTGCCATCGCGGCCCACGTGGACGCGGACATTCTGCTGCTCGACGAAATCCTGGCGGTCGGCGACACGGCGTTCCAGATGAAATGCGTGCGCAAGATCGAGGAACTGCGCCAGCGCGGCAAAACGATCCTCTTCGTCTCGCACATGCTCGAGCATATCGAAACCATCGCCGACAAGGTGCTCTGGCTCGACAAGGGGAAGGTGGTGGCCTTCGGCGAGGCGGACGATATCCTGCCGAAATTCTATGAAAGCCTCCACGGCGGCGACGACACGACGGATTCCCAGGAGGTGGACATGAACGCGCGGAGCGCGGCGGCGCTGCCCGTGGGGCGCTTTGCGGCGAAGAAGGCGCGGCTGCGGCGCGTGCAGTTTCTCGACGAAAAGGGCGGGGAGCGGAGAACCTTTCACATGCGCGAGAAGGTGCTGCTGCGCACGGAAATCGAGGTGCGCGAGGAAGTGGAGAAGCTGGAGGTGAGCTTCGCCCTGGGCACCATGGACGCGCTGCGCGCGGCGTGGTCGGGGAGCGGTGGGCTGCTGGAAGACGTCGAGCCCGGCGTCTATACGGTGGAAGCGCTCATCGAGGACCACCACCTGGCGCCGGGGCGTTATCTGGGGAGCGTGATGCTCGGCGATCCCCGCGACATCACGGTGACTTACGATTTGCATCTGCGGCTTTATGCGCTGTCATTCTACGACGACCGCCGCCGGGTCGCCCACAAAAGGGAAACCGGGCGGCTGCAATCCATCGGGGTGTTTGATCGAGAAGGGGAATAGGTTCAAAGGCGTCAGGAAAGAATCATCGTCATCATCCTCCTCCTCATCATGAATGGAGAAAAGAGGGCGCCCGGATGGACGCCCCGCTTTTCATTCCGTGTCTTGGCGAAGGTTACTCGGATTGCGGCGATGGATTTTCCGCCAGTTCGAGGACGTCCGCGAAGTTGAAGGCATTGCGGCTCAGAATACTTTTGTGTTGCTCCAGATCATTGTACTTCCGCCGGTGTTCCAATACCCGATTCCAGCCGTCCTGGATTTCTTCCGGAATGTTCTCGACTTTCTCCAACTGCTCCAGGCCCCAGGCGTTCATTTCACGCTCGAGGAGAAGTTTCTTTAAGGCTTCTTCGACTTCCTGTTCTGTTGGGTCGCTACCCTCCACGTCGGACAGGAGTCCCCGGGCCTCGGCTTTCAGTTCCGCATCTTCCATGAGATTCTTCTTTTCGATCCGTTCCATTGCCGCCTTATAGCGCACGAGTATATCAGCGAGACGGTTTTCCTCGTGCTTTTTTGCTTCCTCGCGGGTTTCCGGCATCTCCGGAGAGCCTCGATCGATCCAGAGTTTTCTTGCAAACGTTTCTCTGAGTGTTCCGTCCTTTCCCACCAGGGCCGGATGCATCTCGGAATTCATTTGCTGGTCCGCAGCCTTTTTCGCTTCTTCGTAATTGTCGTATTGATGCAGGATCCGAGCGGCTTTGTTCTGGGCGCGCATCCATTCCAGGTTCTCTTCCGTTATCTGATGAATGATGCGCTCATCGAGGGCCTTTTGATAGACCTCGGGGTCTCGGGTGCTTGCAACGATGCCGGGGTATTGATCCCGCGCCTTCTCGGTCGCCTTTTCCATGGCCCTATCGGCGACATGGCTTGCAATCAGAAACTCCTCATCCTCCGCTTTGTCTGGCTGGATCGAAATAAGCCGGTCTACCTGAGATTTGACTGTATTGAATGGAATTGATTCTCCTGAATATGCAGGCTTCTTTGCACAGATTCTGGGGGTTTGGATTAGTAGCAGGCAGATGAAGAGCGAGGCTATTAACAGCCTGTTTTTGCAACACAATTTCATGGGTTTCTTCCTTTCAGTAAACCAAAGGTGTTGCGTTGGCGGGCGATTGGCTTATCAACAACAACATTTGCTATCCAGTCTGTGGTTTGAGTGGAGACTTGAACAAACCCTGCTGATATTTCAACGCTGTTTTCATCAACTTCAGAAAGATGGATGATGAGACGGTGCCACTTGCCGATTTCTGGCTCATATGGATGAAGTGGACTCATCCAATCATCGCACACGACTCGGATACCAGCGTAGTTCTCCTTCTCATGGTATTCCTGAATGATGTAGATCGCTCCCCGATTCTCGGGAGTCTCTATGTCCGGAAAAAGAACGATCCCTTGCCTGAGTTCCCCCCCTTCATAATCGCATAGCAAAATATCTAAAGAAATATGCAATTCATTTTCAGGGGAGATGAGAGGCCCATCGGTCTGACGTATCAAAAGACGGTCACCGAACTGCGAGGAGTCGTCATTAACAGCAGTTTGCCTAAGAACCCCGTTTTCGATCTGCCATCCATTCTGAAGATTCCCATCATTCGTCCAAGCTTGCCACGTATCCAAGGTGTCTAGCTCGTCGAACTTATAGACCTGTTCCGAAGCGCGCACCGCCGTTCCGAAGAATAGCAGTCCACACAACAGGAACAAGAGGGGCTTGCGCGAGTAAGCCATGTCCTTAGCTGCTTTTCTATAGATATGGAGACGTTGGTAGAAGGAAAACGGGAAAGAACCTTGGCGTCAAGTCCAAAGGTAATAGAAATTCGGTTTTTCCTGTGTTTGTCCGGAAGTGCAAAGGGTGGTGCTTTCCATTAAATCTTTCGAAGTAATTACTTAATGAGGTGCACGGGAAACCACTCTTTGCTTATAAGTTCTCGTGAAAGCCATCGATAAGTTTGTCAACTTGCTAATTCAGGATTTCCCAGACCTGCTCGAAATCGGGAATGGTGGCGTCGCAAAGGG
>CAYFUR010000146.1:0-6696 GCA_964346275.1 uncultured Candidatus Sumerlaeota bacterium | reverse complement strand
ACGCGCCAGGCGCGCCGCCAGGCGCACGTTGTTTTCCAGCAGCGCCGTATTCGTAAAGACACTCTGCCCTTCCGTCGCTTCGAGCAGGCTGTCCAGAAGGAATGGGGTGACGTCGCGTCCGGAAACACCTTTCTCTTTTGCTTGTGCCAGGGCGTGGTCCAACGCTCTTTCGTAGACTTTCAGGTCCAGTTCGCTGGCTTCGGGAACCGGATTCGCCACAAGGACGCCGCTTTCCAGGCCAAGCCGCCAGTGCGTTGACACGGCGGCGGCCAGTTTCCGCAGATCGTCGAACCGCCAGTCCACCCGCAGGCCGCTTGTCCGCCGATAGAAGGCGGGGAATTCATTCGTCCGCCAGCCGAAAACGGGGACCCCCCGCGTTTCGAGGGCTTCCACCGTTTTGGGCAGGTCGAGGATGGCCTTGGCTCCCGCGGAAACGACGGCGACGGGAAACCGCCCGAGGGCATCCAGGTCCGCGGAAATATCGAACGTTTCGCCCGCTCCGCGATGGACTCCGCCGATTCCTCCCGTTGCAAAGACGCGAATGCCGGCCAGGTGGGCGAGACACATCGTCGCGGCCACGGTGGTGCTGCCGGGACGGCCGGACGCCACGCCAGCGGCCAGGTTGCCCGGGTTCAGTTTCTCCGTGTCGCTGGCCGCTGCCAGCCGCTCCAGTTCTTGATCCGAGGCGCCAACCACCACTTCTCCATCAAGGATTGCAATGGTCGCGGGCAGCGCCCCTTCCTCGCGGACGGATTTTTCCAGCCTGCGCGCCACTTCCAGGTTTTCCGGCTGGGGCAGGCCATGGGTGATCACCGTGGATTCCAGCGCCACGGCGGGCTGTCCCGCCTCCAGAGCCTGGCGGATTTCCTTGGAAACACGGATGGGTGCGTGGCTGTTCAATTCGAGCGTCCCTTTCTCATTCAAGATCTTCCATGAGTGTGCTGCCGGGCTGGCCGCACCGTCTATCGGGAAACTCTCCGTCATGCTCTCGGGCCGGAAAAGGATTGATCCCCCGCGCCCTCCACGGTGCGCTGAACGGCCCGTGCCCCCGATTTTTCAACGAACCTTCTTTTGGAGTTGAGTGTCACGATGCGTCGATTCGTTGTCTTCCCCTTCCGCTCTCTCAGCTTTTTTGCGCTCTTTTGTCTGGTGGCCATTTCCTCTGGCCACGCGCAGCAGGGGGAGGCCCCCGCCGATGAACAGCCGGAAAAGCAACCGGTGCTGGCGATTTCCGATATCCGTGGCGGCCGGGGTGACCGGGTCAGCGTTCCCGTGGAGGCCGCCAATGTGCCCTCGGGCGCCACGGCGATCGAATGGACTCTGGACCTGCGCCTGGAGGAGATCGACGAGGCCCGGATCGCTCCGGGCGGGGATTTGCCTCTCAATTCGCGGCTGAGCCTGGAAAAAGTCGAAGGGGACGGCCCGGCGTTCCGCGGCCGCGTGGAAGCGCCGCGGGGGGGCACTCTCGAGGGCGGCGGCGAGATCGCCTCGATTATCATCCAGGTTCCCAACCGCATCGTGCAACGCCGGACCCTTGCCGTCGAGAATCCCCGGGTGACCCTGGCTGATGGGTCGACTCAACCCATGGAAAAGGAACTGGGTACCATTGCGGTCTCCGTGATTTCCGATCCGGCGACGCTCTTTGCGTTTCTCACGGGAATCGTGGCGCTGATCTTCTGGCTTTCGACCCTCAAGCGGTTCGAGACGTTCTTTCGATACCTTCCCCCGCTGATCTGGATGTATTTCGTTCCCATGGTGATGACGACGTTTGGCATCACGCCCGATGCGTCGCCGCTCTATTCCCCGTTCATGTCGCGGGTGATCCTGCCGGCCATTCTCGTTCTGCTGCTGATTCCTTCCGATATCCGGTCGATTATCCAGCTCGGTCCCAAGGCCATCGCCGTGATGCTCTTTGCGACGGCGGGCATTGTGACGGGCGCCCTGGTGAGCCTGACGATCTTTACCAAGCTGACGCCGGGCATGTTGCCCGAAGAATCCTGGAAGGGGGTGGCGGCGCTCTCCGGATCGTGGATCGGCGGTTCGCCCAACATGACGGCGGTGATTGAATCGGTGGGCACGCCGCCCAGCATGATCGGGCCGCTGATCGTCGTGGACACCGTGCTCGCCTATTCGTGGCTGGGGCTGCTGATCGCCCTGAGCGCCTATCAAAAGCGCATCGACCACCACCACGGCGCCGATGACCGCATCATCGAAGACATCAGCAATCGCCTCGAGGCGGAGCAGGAAGCCCACTCGCGCGCGCCGGGAAAAGCCGATGTCGCGTTCATGCTGGCCATCGCTTTTGTCGTCAGCCAGGCCTGCCTGTTCCTGGGCGAGCCCCTTTACTATTTCTTTAACGACGTGATGAATTGGACGGCGTTCTCGGAAGTGGTGAACTCCTACGGATGGGCGATTCTGCTGATCACCGCCGCCGGTCTCGCCATGAGCACCACCAGGGTCCGCCACCTGGATTTCTGCGGCGCTTCGAGCCTTGGCTATATCGGCCTTTATCTTCTGCTGACGACATACGGGGCGCGGGCGAATCTGCGCGCCGTTTTCGAGGTGCCCCAGTTTTTCGCCCTCGGTTTCGTGTGGCTGCTCATCCACATCGCCTTCCTCTATGTCGGCGTGCGGGTGACGAAGGCGCCGATTTTTCTGGGCGCCACCAGTTCCATGGCCAACATCGGCGGCACGGCTTCGGCGCCCGTCGTGGCCGCGGCCTATAACCAGTCCATGGCGCCCGTTGGCCTCCTCATGGCCATCCTTGGGAGCACCATGGGCACGCCGCTGTCGCTTTTCGTTATTTCCACGGTGGGCCGCGCCATCGAGGGCGGTTAGCGAACGAAAAACCGGGGAGGCGTTCGGGCCTCCCCGGGATTTCTCGCGTTTTTTTGAGCGGTTATTCTTCGTCCAGAGACACGTTCCAGTAAGCGGCATCGACAAAACGCTGCCAGATCGGGCGATCGGGCCCGCGCAGCGTTGCCTTCATGGTCGATAGCCAGTGGGGCCGCTTCGGCGTCTTCAGCAATTCCATGTCCACGGCCTGCGGGGTCTTGCTGCCCTTGCGCGTGTTACAGCGCTGGCAGGCGAGCACCACATTTTCCCAAGTGGACTTGCCGCCCTTGCTGCGCGGCACGATATGATCGATGGTCAGCTCTTCCTTGGGCGGGCGCTTGCCGCAATACTGGCAAGTATAGTGATCGCGCATATAGATGTTCCGCCGGTTGAACTTCACCGTGCGGGGCGGCATCCGGTTGAATGTTGTCAGAAGAATGACCTCGGGAACGAGGAGGCGAAACGTCGGCGTGTAGACGAAATCATTCCCGTTTTCCGCCACCGCTTCGGACACGTCGCGCCAGGAATCGAAATCGTGAATCTGATAGTCGTCCCCAATGACCCGCGCACAATCCTGGCAGAGCAGGGTCAGGGCCCTTCGCACGCTGCAGACGTGAACCGCCACCCAGTTGCGATTAAGAACCAGAACACCCTGCGAAAGCATCACGCGGTTTCCTCTCTTTCGGCCACCCGGGTTTTTTATTCTCCAAAAACCTGGGAAAGTTGACCGAGCAATGTGCCTGAATTCCGTTTTGTGTCCAGTGAAAAATTCAGGCCATGGGGTGAAAACCAATAAAAGCTGGGGAAAATGATCCATTTTGACCGGTCCCTCCCCCCTTTCGTTCAATCGTCATCATAGCGCCATGAATCGATCGTCCCTTCGTCACTGAGCAAAGGATGCAAGTGCGGATCCCGGAGGATCTCGTCGTAAGGCAATTGATTTCCGTCCACTTCCATCATCCGCCGAACGGGCCGGATGCCATGACTATAATCCACGTACCAGTCCACGTGGACGATGCTCAGCGGCTGAATCGCCTGGCCGTTTTGATAGTGCCAGCCATAGATCGCCACGCGGTTGTCCCGTTCCTGAAGGCGGTCGGAAACCACCACGTCCTTCTTAATCCCGGCGACAAAGACACCAAGGGCTTCGCCCGCAAGCTGGTCCTCGATGATCTCGTGATGCTGGAGAAAGGTTTCCGGCGCCTCGCGTTCCTCGGTGAGCGGCCGCGGGGCCAGCTTGGCCTCGGAGGCTTCCCAGATGTCATCGGCCATTTTCCGCGTCGGCAGAACGAAATCAAACGCGTCGCAGAAAGCCTGCGCCGAATACGGACCCATCGGCATGCGGACGTAATCCTCGTCGGACCCGATGGCGAGGTAATCCGGCATGGCCTGGTAGGCCGCGTGATGCGTCGTTCCCTCGATCCCAGCCGCTTCCACTTCGATGGTGCGGAGTTCCCGCAGAAAGCCCGGCACGTTGCCCGACAGCAATTGCTCGCGGATGGCGGCTTCCCGCTGGGCGGTGGGCAAATCCTTCACCTGTTCGATGAATTCCGTGCCCGTGGGCGCGTCCGCTGGCCGGGGCGGAATCTCCACGGTCCGCGTGGGGGTGGTAAACGGCCCGCCGTCGATCAATTGTGTATAGATGCGGGGGGATCCCGGCGCATCGGCTTTTGGCGCCGCCCCGGTGTTCACGGTCATGGCGTGTATATATCCGTTCATGTCGCCCACCAGCGCCGTGTGGAGGATTTTGTTGTCCGGGTTGCGGTGGAGACGGATGTCGATCCGGGGGTGGGTATAGACGAGAAACGGGCCGTCCTCTGATTCTTCGAGGGGGAAATCCTGCTCCAGGCGTCCGATCATGCGCTCGGTGGCGCGCCAGGTGCCGCCCGTGTCCGAGACGACTTTCTTTCCGTCCAGCATAACCTCCCGGTCGTCGTAGGCCAGCACGACAAGGGTGTGCTCGGGACTGGCCTTGAGCCATTTCACGAGCTTGTCGCCGTGCTCCTGCTCCACGCTGAAGCTGTAGTTGCTGTCGAGAAACGCCATCCGCTCCAGTTCGGACGGCAGGGTTTCATGGGCGTTCAGATAGCCCCACATGAGGCTGCCCCCGCCGCTGTGGCTGGCGAGGTGGCAGCTCACCTCGGGATTGGGGAAGAGCGTGCCGAGAAACCGGGTGAGTTCGGCGATGCGCTCGTCGGCGCGGGGCGTTTCCCGCCGCCACGCGGGCCAGCTCTTCTGCTCCGCCTCCAGGTAAGCCACGGCGATGTTCTTTTCCGGCATGGCGCGGCGCAGCCACCGCGTCTGGGCGGCGATGTGCTGGATATCATAGCGCCAGTGAACGCCCGGCCCGCGGCGCTTTCCCGCCGTTTGCTCGATCGTATTGCCGTTGGGCAGCGCATACAGAATCAAATCGAGGGGTTCCCTTTCCCGGAAATCGTCCGCCGGCGGAGCATTCACCAGGTAGCGGACATTGGGCGTGAACGTCCCTTCGCGCTCCTGTTCATCGTAGGGACCGACGGCGGAAAAACCTGCCAGCTCCGCCGCGGGCAGGACGCCCGCAAGAAACAGGATGGAAAGAAGGGCAATTGCCAGGCGCGTCATCGGCCGCTCCTCGGATTAGGAGAGATTCTTTCCAAGAGATCGTAGCTCTTTGCGGGGAGATCCGCCAACCTTATTCCGCCTCCGGAGCTGTCCTGCCCAGAAACTCCACAATCCGGCCGATGGCTTCCTCGCGTTCGTAATCGTGGAAAATGTGGTGATTTGATTTTTCCAGAACGAGGCGTTCTTTCTCCTCGGCGGGCATCTTCTCGAAGGCTTTTTCCGCGGCGGAAAAGGACGCCGCTTCGTCATCCATTCCATGAATCCAAAGCACCGGGGCGTCTATACGCTCCAGCGTTTCCGGCTGGCGGGCGGCTTTCGCCAGTTTCGACGCCTCGATCACCGAATCCGTCGCCACCCAGCGGTAGGACAGGATGTCGTTTTTCGCTTCGGGCCGGTTCACTTGAACAAAGCGGTCCCCCTTGTAAAGCCACGGCACCACCGGCGCCAGAATGCGCGACCACGTTTCCGGCCGCAGGCCGTAATACCAGTGATACGTGACGCGGAAATAGGGCGCGGCCAGGACCAGCGCGTCCGCCTTGTCCTCCGCAGCCGCCAGGGCGGAAAGCGCCCCGCCCATGGAATGGCCGACCACGGCGACGTGCTGGTGTTCTGCGGAAAGGGCATCCAATTCT
Source organism: uncultured Candidatus Sumerlaeota bacterium (assembly GCA_964346275.1). Classification (GTDB taxonomy): domain Bacteria; phylum Sumerlaeota; class Sumerlaeia; order SLMS01; family SLMS01; genus CAYFUR01. The sequence goes on along the minus strand of CAYFUR010000146.1, from coordinate 628 downwards.
TCTTCAACGGCCCGGCGCATTTCCCCGGCGGTCGTTTCCGCGTAGTCCAGCGGCGACGTCCCATGGCCCGGCAGCCTCATGACGCGGACGCGCCAGCCCGCCTCGGCGAGGCGCTCCGGCAACGCGCCAAAGATGCTTCCGCCGCCCATGTGGCCATGGACGAGCAGCACAGCCCGGCGGGAATCCTCCGGTCCCAGGTCGCGCTCCTCCGCACCGGCCAGAATCCCCTCGGAATTACGGGCGGGGCGTTCGTCGGCCCGCTCGACCAAGTGCGGCGCCGTGCAGGCATAAAGCCCCAGCGCCATCGCAGCGAGAAGGAGCAGGCCGGCCAGCGGAACGATGGTTTTTCGCGAGCAAAGCTTCATGGCCAAAAAGTAAACAAATGATTATCTTCGGGGCAAGGGAATTCCGCTGGTCATTTGCCCGCTTCTCGCGTGAAGTCGTGTTCGAGACATGGAGGATGCAATGACACTGGAAAACGTTAATCGTCCGATGCGCCGCTGGGCCAGGCTGCCCGCTCTCGCGCTCCTGCTGGTTTCCATGACCTGGCTGGTTTCCTGTGCCAACAGGGCAGCAGGCCAACAGGCATCGGGAACGCAACCGAATGAGCAGCAACTTTCACCCGGGC
>CAYFUR010000145.1:0-6839 GCA_964346275.1 uncultured Candidatus Sumerlaeota bacterium | reverse complement strand
GCGGCCTCTGCTTTTGTTGGTTTCGATTGGCCGGGTCGACGGTTATTCTTCGATTTCCGTACCGTTTTCCTCGTCTGTTTTTTCCTCGGCCACGCGGGAAACCGCCACGATGCGGTCGCGGTTGGCAAGGTTTAATAGCCGCACACCCTGCGTATTGCGTCCGATCACGCGAAGGTCGCTCACGGTAAAGCGGATCATCTGGCCCTTGGCCGTCATCATCATCAGCTCGTCCGTGTCCAGCACCTCGTTGATGCCCACGATCTCGCCGGTCTTGTCGGTGATGCGCATGTTGATCACGCCTTTGCCGCCGCGGCTGATCACGCGATAGTCGTCGATGTGCGACCGCTTGCCCATGCCCTTTTCCGACGTGGTGAGGATGGTGCTCTCCGGCCTGAGCGTTTCCATGCCGATGACGTAGTCGCCCTTGGAGAGCTTGATGCCGCGCACGCCCTGGGTAAAGCGGCCCGCCGCGCGGATATCGTCCACGCGGAATCGGATGGCCATGCCCTTGCGCGTGCCGATGAGCAGGTCCTGCGTCGCATTGGTCAGCTTCACGGTCACCAGCTCGTCATCGTCGGCGATATTGACGGCCTTGATGCCGCCCTTGCGCGGGTTGCTATACAGCGAGAGCGCGTTTTTCTGCACCTGGCCCTTTTGCGTGCAGAAGACGAGGAACATGTCGTCCTTGAATTCCGACACGGGCATCACCGCCTCGACCTTCTCGCCTTTCTCCAGCGCTTCCAGGAGATTGACGATCGGGCGGCCCTTGCTGGCGCGGCCCGCCTGGGGCAGCTCCCACACCTTTTTCCAGTACGCTTTCCCCTTGTTCGTGAAGAACATGATATACTCGTGGGTCGTACAGACAAACAGGTGTTCCGCCCAGTCTTCGTCCTTCATTTCCGCGCCGATCAGGCCTTTCCCGCCGCGCTTTTGCTTGCGGTAGAGGTTCGTGTCCGTGCGCTTGATATATCCCTGGTGGGAAATCGTGACGACCATGCGTTCGTCGGCGATCAGGTCTTCCACGCTCATGTCACCCGGATCGTCGATGATTTCCGTGCGGCGCGGGTCGCCAAAGCGTTTCTTGGTGGCGAGCAGATCGTTGCGGATCACCTCGAACTGCTTGGCTTCCGAGGCGAGAATCGCTTCCAGCTCGGAAATGAGCTTCTTCAGCCCGTCCGCTTCCTCTTCCAGCTTGTGCACTTCGAGCGCGGTCAGCGTGCGCAGGCGCATTTCCAGAATCGCATCGGTCTGGCGCTTCGACAGCTCGAACTTCTCCATCAGCGCCGTTCGCGCGGCCTCGGTGTCGGCGCTCTCGCGGATGACGCGGATCACCTCGTCGATATTGGCGAGGGCGATGAGCAGGCCCTCGACGATATGCAGCCGGTCCAGCGCCTTCGCCAGGTCGTGGCGCGTCGCGCGCAGCAGCACCTCGCGCCGGTGTTCCAGGTAAAGGTGCAGGATGCGCATGAGCGAGAGATAGCGCGGCTGGTTCTTGACGATGGCGAGGAGGATCACGCCAAAGTTCGACTGCATCGCGGTTTTCTTATACAGGTTGTTGATGACAACCTGCGCTTCCTCGCCGCGGCGCAGCTCGATGACGATGCGCATGCCGTCGCGGTCCGACTCGTCGCGCACGTCGGTAATGCCCTGCAGCTTCTTGTCGCGCACCTGGCCCGCGATGTCCGCGATCAGGTTCGCCTTGTTCGTCTGATAGGGAAGCTCGGTCACGATGACCGCTTCCTTGCCATTTTTCAGCGCCTCGGTTTTGCACCGCGCGCGCATGATCACGCGGCCGCGGCCCGTGGAATAGGCGGACTTGATGCCGTCGCGCCCGAGGATATACCCGCCCGTGGGAAAGTCCGGCCCCGGCATGATCTTCATGATCTCGTCGAGGGGGGTCTTCGGCTCGTCGATCAGCTTGACCAGCGCGTCGATGCACTCTTCGAGGTTGTGGGGCGGCACCTTTGTCGCCATGCCGACGGCGATGCCTTCCGAGCCATTGACCAGCAGATTCGGGAACGAGGAGGGAAGAACCGTCGGCTCCATCTCGCGGCCGTCATAGGTTGGCGCGAAGTCGACGGTTTCTTTTTCGATATCGGTCAGCAGGGCCTCGCCCGCGGCGGTCATGCGTGCTTCCGTGTAACGCATCGCCGCGGCGGGATCATTGTCCATGGAACCAAAGTTCCCCTGGCCGTCGATCAGCTTGACACGCATGGCCCAGGGCTGGGCCAGTCGAACGAGGGTGTCGTAAATCGCGGCGTCGCCGTGGGGGTGGAAGTTACCCATCACCTCGCCCACGATGCGGGCGCACTTGGACGGTGCGCGAGTCGAGCGGAATCCACGGTCGTAGCTGGCGTAGAGGATGCGCCGGTGAACCGGCTTGAGGCCGTCGCGCACATCGGGCAGCGCGCGGCTCACAATCACCGACATCGAGTAGTCGAGGAAGGAATTCCTCATCTCCTCTTCAATGGCGATGGGGCTGATATTTTCGCGTAATTCGTCCATTTGGCGTCATGTCGCTCCGGAGCGGGGTGTCAGCGGGAACGGGTCTGGTCACAAGCCTTCCCATATCATCGGAAGAGTGTCTCCGGGCGGGGGAGGAGATGCAAGGCCGGAGTGGGCCGTTTCAGCCCCGTGAGCGGCCCGCCAGGCGCTTTTCCCCCTTGCGCACGAGTCAGCAGTCTTTCCAACGTCGATTTCGCTGGTCCAGCAGCAAGATTCCGTTCTCACGATTGCCATGGTTTATACTCCCAAACGCATCCGCGATGGCTTGGCCCGCCGCCGCCCCATCGACCTCGCCGGAGGACCGGACAACACCGTGGTCATCTCCAGCATGGCCCGCGGCGGCTCCACCTGGCTCCAGGAACTTCTCAACTGGCGAAACGAGTATCGCGTCCTTTTCGAGCCCCTCCACGTCCAGCACGTCCCCGAATTTTCCAGCTATACAATGCGCATCTATCGCCATCCCCGCCGTGACGATGCTCATCTCGAGAAAACCCTGCGCGAGGTCTTTGGCGGCCGGATCCACAATCGCTGGATCAACCAGTTCAACACGCGGCTCATTGCGCGGCGGCGGCTGATCAAATTCGTGCGGCTCAACCTCTTTCTCGGTTGGACCCAGCGCCGTTTCCCCGGGCTCAAGATTTTCTTCCTGCTCCGACATCCCTGCGCCGTCTCCCTGTCCCGGGAAAAGTGCGGCTGGGGATCAAGCGTCCAGCAATTCCTGGAAAACGAGGACGTGATGGCAGACCTGCTCGAACCTTACCGCGACGTTCTCGAATCGGCGCGGGACGATTTCGAACGCGGCATCGCTCTTTGGTGCGTCGAGTTGTTCGCCGCCCTGCGCCACGGACAGCTCGACAAGACGTGCATCTGTTATTACGAAACGCTCGCCACCAGGGGAGAGGAAGAACTGGAGCGGCTTTTCCGTTTTTCCGGCCAGTCCGGCGCGGACATGGCCGCGGAATATCTCAACCGGCCCTCGCGGCTTTCCCACCAGGAAAGCGCGGTCAAAACCGGCGGCAGCATCATCTCCTCCTGGCGGAAAAAAGTCACGCCCGGCCAGATCGACCGGGCGCTGGAAATTCTCGAGGCTTTTGGCTTCGGCGGTCTCTACGGCGCGGAGCCGGAGCCGGACCCGGCGGTTCTGGAAAAGCTGATCTCCTGGAAAAACGCTTAGTGGCGTTTCCAGAACTGATCCCAGGCCAGCCATGCGTTCTCCGCCCGGGAAACCACCGTGCGCGGATCGACGATCTCGATGCCCGGGCGATTTTCGAACGGCACGGATTCCTCCGGACCCAGCATCTCCACTTTGAATTCCGCGGGGTTGGGCGTCTTGTAGGGTTTCGGCCACGTGTCGGGATTCGACAGCGCCTCGTACACCTTGCGCTCGATCAATTCGCAGGCATCCCGCGGCGCCAGGTTGCGCGCGCTGAAGCGGCCCAGGCCCTTCTTCACTTCCGCCTGGTACACTTCCTCGCCCACGAGGCCAGCCACCTCGCGGCAGGTCGACGTGTCGCCGGACACAAAAACCACCGGCACATCAAAGGTGCCCGCGATGGCGGCGATGATCCCTGATTCGCCCACCTTCACATCGTTGAAATACGCGTTGACCCATTGCTCGCTGGACATCGTGTGGCACAGCACGCCGTCCGGCGTTCCCGCCATGGCATGGGCACCGGGCAGCAGCATCGCATCGCACCCTTCCTTCAGCGCGTCCACGTAACAGCCCCAGCGATACCCGGTCACGTATTCCGCGCCGGGCTCCAGGTTGTCCTTGTTCCAACTGTTGAACGTATAGTCGCCCCCCGCCCCGTGGCCATCCACCACAATGATCTCCGTGGCAAAGGCGCGCTTCGCTCCCCGCACGGCGGCGTTGATCTCTTCCGTATAGAGGCGCCGCCCTTCCTCGTATTGCGGCTTTCCCCAGGAAACCTGGTCCCACTTGGTGATTCCCGCAATTCCCTCCATGTCGCACCACATCTGAACTCGCATCAGGCACTGTCCTTTCCAGTCAGCTTGTTAAAAACAAGAAAAGCGGACGGCCGAGGCCGCCCGCAAGGGCACAGTGAGTGATTGGAATCAGGCTGTTTGTTTACTTCTTCGTGTCGCCGCCGTGGTTTTTCAGAATCTTCTCCACTTCGTCCGGGTCGCGGTCCGTCTCGGCGGCGACCAGGATCGAGCCCTTCTTGATATCCTCGGCAAAAGGCTTGGCGATGTGTTCCTTTACACCCATGCCGACGAGAAGGCCAACCACGCCGCCGGCCATTCCGCCAGCCCCGGCACCCGCCAGCGTCCCGACAATCGGACCTGCCGCGGCCAGGCCCACACCCGGCGCAACGCCCACGCCGGTGACGGCGAGCGCCGCGCCGATTGCGCCCAGAGTTCCGCCGATCGCTGCGCCACCGGCCACTCCTTCTTCCGCGCGATCGTTCTTCTCCACATCCACGGCGCGCACGCCTTCCCCTTTTTCCGGTGCGGCGAAATAGCGCTTCTGCGTCTCCTCCGACATCAGGAGACTGATTCTCTCTTTATCAACACCCGTCTCGACTAATTCTTCGACGGCTTGCGATGCGCTCTCTGCATCGGGAAAGGATGCAGTGATCAGGTTACTCATGAGGGTATCCTCCATAGAATTAAAATCTGTCGAGAGAGATCAGGTGCGAAGGGCATTCCGGGCCCCTGGCCCTTGCCCTGATTTGGGGGCTTTCCCTGGAAAAATCGCGGGCGGAGGCATTGGGTCTTGACAGCGACGGGGCGGTGCAGCGATGGAAAGATCCCCTTGTCGGGGTGTGGCGCAGTTGGCTAGCGCGCACGCTTCGGGAGCGTGAGGTCGCGGGTTCGAGTCCCGCCACCCCGACCATCTTTTCCCTGATTTCAGGCTGATTCCGCGCTTTCCGGCTGACGAGCCGGGCGGTCTGATCCGCGCAGGGCTTTCCATTTGACAGACATCTTTCCGGCTCCATAGCCTCCCGCGCTCCCGGAGCGTGGCTCTCGGTGTACGTATTGCCACGCCCCGGGATTTTTCCCGAACGGAGCATCGGTTGTTTCCTCATTCCCTGATCACGATGACGGCCCAGACCAATGGCGGAGGTCAGTCCCCCGGCATGGGCGGGAGCGAATTCATCATCGTGATGCTGATCATCTTTGCGGCCTTTTACTTCATCATCCTCAGGCCGCAGAGGAAGGAACAGCAGAAGCGGCAGGAGCTGCTCGGCCAGCTCAAGAAGGGAGACACGGTCATCTCCGCCGGAGGAATTCACGGCAAAGTCCTGGATGCCGGCAAACAGGACGTCGTTATCGTGGAGGTGGACAGCCAGCGCAAAACCCGCCTGACGTTCAACCGGGGTTCCATCTCCGTTGTGAACCCGCGCAAGGAAACAAAAAAGGAATCCGAGCCGGATTCCTCTGCTGAGAAGAAATAATTTTGGCGTTCCGGCATTTCACCGGCGCCCGGACTGAAACACTCCCACAGGAATTCCCGAGATGAACAAAGTCTGGAACGGACGGCTGATTTTCGTCCTTGTTGTGACGATCCTCTGCCTCTTCTTCGTCTTCCCCACTTTCCGGTACTTCAACTTCGTGCGGACGATGAGCGATCCGCCGACGGTCGAGCAGATATCGCAGCAGCGCGATATGCTGGACAACGCAAACATGATCAAGTTTGGCCTGGACCTGCAGGGCGGCGTGGACTTTCTGATCACCGTGGATACGGATAAGCTGCTCGAGCAGAAAATAACCGAGCTGGCTGCCAGCATTCGCGAGGAGTTCGGCCTCGATGCCGTCGATGCGACGGTGACCGTGAGCGAGGACGCCAGCGAGATTGAGGTCACCGTCCGGAACGAAGAAGATTACAAGATCGCCCGGGAAATCCTGAACATCTATATCGATGAGGGGTCTCTCGAAACGGGGAATCTGGACGCCATCGACGATGGCCGGGCGGTTATCCTGAGCAAGCCCCAGTCCGAGATCAACCGCATCGAGGACGATTCCGTGGATGCGGCCCTGAAAACCGTCCGCAAGCGCATCGACGAGTACGGCCTGACGCAGCCCGTCGTCGTGAAGCAGCCGCCGAACCGCATCCGCGTGCAGGTGCCGGGCGAGACGAATCCGGACCGCATCCGCGAGAGCCTGTTAAAGACGGCGAACCTGGAATTCCGCCTTCTCCATCCGAATCACGACGCACTGATCCGCCAGTTCTGCGAAGAATCCACTTTCGCCCAGTTCCGCAATACGTACGGCACCGGGCGCATCCGCCCGGAATACCTGGAAGATATTCCATCCACCTCACAGGTCGGTGCCACCGAAGTACGCCTGCGGGAGGACATCCCGGGGGTACC
>CAYFUR010000144.1:0-6875 GCA_964346275.1 uncultured Candidatus Sumerlaeota bacterium | reverse complement strand
ATCCCACTGGAGGGTTCCTTCGTCAAAGTAGGAGGCGCTGGAAACGCGGAACCACAGGTCGCCGCCTGGAGCCGCCGTGGATTCATCGGTGGAGATGAAAAACGTTCCGTCGTTGTAGAGATCATCCGTGTGGCGGGCGAAGGATAAGGAGCTGGAACCGGAACGCGGAGTGACCAGGGTCAGAGCGAGAGTCTCTCCCCGGTCTTCCGGGGGTATCGGCCACTGGACGGGAATGGCGAGCTGGCCGGGTGTGTCGACGGAAGCGGATTGCTGGCCGAGCAAGGCGGAGGTGGAGAGATCCGGCTGGCCGTTGCCCAGGGTTCGGCGCAGTTGGACGACAAAGTCATCTCCGGATATTGCCGATGAGACTTCAAAATCAATGTGGTCGATGGCGGGGGCGGATGTCTGAAAGGTTTGCGAGAGGAATCGCGCGGATTCGAGTGTATAGCTGGCGGCATCGAATTCCATGTGCGAGACGTCGGGCTGGCCTTCGCCGTCGAGCGTTTCGAACTGCGCATCGAACTCGGGGATGTGAATCCAATCGAGGCTGAAGGCGCGGGTCAGATTGCCGCCGGGATAGGTCCCCTCGCGGAGGAGGCGAATCTCGGCGTCTCCGCTGATTTTTTTGAAGAGGAGGGTGTATTGGGTTCCATCGGTGGCGAGGCCGTTGGAGACAAGGGGAGCCGTCTGGACGCCGCTGGAGGAAAAGGTAGCGGAGGAAGCGGCGAGCAGCGCCTCTGGGCGGAGAACAGGGAATCCGTCCTCCCCCACCGTGCGCAGCTCGACGCGGATTTCCGCGGAAGAACTGGCGACATTGGCGCCGAAGCGGATGCCGCTGATTTCCGGCTGCGTCGGGGCAAACGTCTGGCCGATCCAGTAGGCCCTTTCGATGTTTGGCGTTGAATCGTTGGACTCCGTTTGCCCGGCCAGCGCGTTGAGGTCGCCTCGAACCAGGCGCACATCGGCGCGCCCTTGCTCATGGTTTGTCTGGGTGCGCGCCATGCGGCCGAACTCCGACTGGGTGCTCCAGCGGCGCGAATCGCCGTTCCAATACTCCAGGGCGACGTTTCCCATGTCGTCGCAGACAGCAACGCCGATGCGGTCGTATGCGCCGACGGATTCGTCGGTGAGCCACTCGCCCGGCTCCCGGGCGGTGCAGTCGAGGCGTATATACTCGTCATCATACGTCCGGGCGGCGACAAAGGGCTGGGCCGACTGATAGACATCCGGGCCGGAAAGGATGCGGAGGCGGCCATTCTCGAGGGAAAGCTCCAGCGGGGGCGGCTGTGTATCGCTGGAGCCCTGCCACTGGCGCATGCCGTCGCGGGCGGTAACGTAGCGAAACTCCACGCCGGGATAACTGGCGTCGGCGTTTTCCAGGTATTGATGGGCGTTATCGATCTGATTGAGGAATCCGCTCTCGTATTGATGGGACCACCAACAGGTGACCTGGTCCTGGCCCTCGGATGCCCACTGGAAAATCCGGTCAACAGTCGCCTGGTTCAGTCCGCCGAGATAGCGATGGCGCACTTCCCAGCCGCGCATGCTGCCGGTGGACCGATAGTCGGTCGGGCTGGGGTGATAGGGGACGTCGCGGCTCATCCACGAGCCGCCTTCCAGGCGGAAGGGAATCCACCGTTCGAGTTCCTGTTGATAGGAGTTGTCCATATAGTTCCAGCCAGAGCGGAATGAGACGGGAAAGACGCCATTGTCGAGCATGAGCTGGGCGATGCTCCACTCGAAGTCCCAGATTTTTTCGGCAAAGGTGGGTGCCATGACCCAGGCGGAGCCATTCCACGCGAAGTGGTGGAAGTGAAGGGCGATTTCGTCGCCATGGCGCGCGCTCTCTTCGCTCCAGGTTTCCTGGTAAACGCGTGTGGCGGCGACGGCATCCACGTTGGTGGCCTGGTGGTGCCATCCGCCGGTGAGCATATACCAGGTGAAGACGATGGGGTGGCCGGTGGAGTCGAGGCGGGCGTTGCGGTAATCATCGCTCATGAGGGTGGGGAAAACGCCGCCGGACATGGGCTCCATGTCGAATTCATTTTCGTGGGAATCGGCGACGTTGCCTCCGCCAGTGTTCATCACGGAGGACGTATCGGCCCCCACCATGACGTAAACGGTGGAGGCGGGAGCGAAAACGGAAGCCGCCAGGAAAGCGCAGCAGGAGATGGCAAGAAAGCCGGAACGGAGAATCGGAAGGCGGGGCGCATTTTGAAGCATGGTAGTCCTTGATCACCGAAAATAGGGCTGGAAGGAAAGATGGCTGACGGAAGAGAGTTGTGCAAGGAGGAAGGGGCGGCTTTTGCTGCGCGGCAATATATATGTATTTGAAAATGAATGCACCCGTGGCCGGGCGTGGCAGGTGGATCGAGTAAAGCCATCGACCTCCGCCTTACACTCCTCGATCAAACCACCCCCTTCCTTCACTTCCGAGCTTTCGGAAACGAATCCAGGCGGCGGCCAAGCCGATTACCGCCGCATAGCACCCGGCGAGCGAAATATAATGATAACCGCCGACGTTGCCTTCGTTGTCTGTCATACTGAGCCGAAGAAACGTGCCGGGGAATGGAAACACCCTCACCGCCAGGATGAAGGAAAATGTCGCAGCCATCCCCGTAAGAAAAGTGAGAAATTGAAGCATGGCAACGGACTGGGTACGCTCGACAAAGAAGGAAGCGAAAAATACAGACCAGAGAGTGAGGGCCGCGACGTGGAAGACATCCCGGGTGGCGTCCGCGGCGCGCACCCAATCGGGATTGGTGTATGTGACTCCACCGATAGTAACGTTCCCCGCGTAAGCAGTGAAAATTGCGTAAATACAAATAGAAGCGGCCGAGAAAGTCCATAGTCCAATCATCCAATGGGAACACCGCGCCCGGAAGAAGAACAGCTCCCAGGGATCGCGGGGGGTGGCCCGGTTTTCGTCACGGTTGGCAAAGGCGTAAGCGTTATAGACAAGAGCCGCAATGGAGAGCGGCTGGAGGGCCATAATGGCCAGCTTTCCAATCAAGAAAAGCGTCATGATCATTGCCTCTTGCTTTCGCAAGGGGGGGATTGTATCTCTTGATCGAAAGTCTAAGAAGTCAAATTTGCGGCGAAAGCCTGATCAATGCTCGAACATCCGTCAATTGCCATCCTTGGAAAAAGGACATCGTGTGGCGCATCAGGCCATGCTGGGCATGCTCTCGGAGCCTGATCAATCGCAGAAAATAAATTGGAGACAATGTTCATGAAACACAAAGTTCTTTCAGATCGGCCGCGCCAGAGCTTATGCAACAGCCTGCTCCTGTCCGCGGTGCTCTTTGCCCTGGGTCTGCTCGCCCTGCCGTCCGCCGGCCCGGCGCAGCAAACCCTGGACGATGCGGACTGGTTCGAGCGCGACCTGGGCGAAGGCGTGGTCTGGCGCCATTACCTCTTCGACAGCCTGTTTGGCTCCATGCAGAGCGTGAGCTACATCGAGGTCGACCTGGCGAATCCGGATGTGGCCATCGAATTTCCCTATGTGGCGGATTCCCGGGAACAGATCAGCACGATGATTCCCCGGCAGGCTCCGGACGCGGTGGCTGGGATCAATGGCACGTATTTCAATACCAGAACCGGTGGCCACGTGACGTATCTGCGCGTGGATGGCGAGGAAGTGCCGCGGGCCAGCCCGCCCTGGGCGCCGTGGATAGACGAAGGGGCGCTCGGCATGGATAACGGCGGAAACGCGGCCATGGTGGAAGAGCCCGGTGGCGGATGGCCGGCGGAAACCGGCTATACGGACCTGCTCGCGTGCGGCCCGCTCCTGATCATCGATGACACCATCCCCGCATCGGACCTGAATTCCATTGGGGGACATTGCAGCGATCGGCATCCGCGGAGCGCCGTGGGCATTACGGGCGACGGGCGATTGATCCTGTTAACGGTGGACGGACGCACGGAGATGTCGGCGGGCATGACCTGCGAGGAACTGGCCCAGGTGATGGAGGATCTTGGATGCGGCGATGCGCTGAATCTCGATGGAGGCGGCTCGACGACGCTCTGGGGCAGCGGCGAACCGTATAGCGGTGTTCTGAATTTTCCATCGGATAACGGCACATTCGATCACGAGGGCGAGCGGGCCTGCTCGAACGCGATCGCGATCATTTCAGAGCCTGCTCCCCCGGCGACGTGGGACGCGCGGCTTACGACGAAATCCTTCGAGCCGGTGATGACGAGCGAAGGCGGACAAACCGTGACGCTGGCCTATAAAAACATCGGCACGGCGACATGGGACGCATCGGATTTCCACCTGGTTCTGGCGCGCCCGGAGAGCCGCACCAGCGTGTTCGAGGACGAGTCGTCCTGGGTGTCGGCGACGGAACCGGCGGCCATGGAGCCTTCCACGGTCGCGCCGGGAGAAACCGCCACTTTCCAGTTTATCCTGCAGGCGCCGGAGGTTTCCGGCACGCAAGTCTATACGGAGCATTTCAAGCTCGTGCGCGACGGCACGGGCCGCGCCGGGCCGGCGGACAGCGCGGCGTGGATGCAGATCACCGTGCAACAGGATGTGGAGCCGGGCGAGGACTTCATCGTGGAAAGCCGGATCGGCGGCCAGAATTTCGGATGGTATGAGGACGAGGGCATGGCCAACACGTCGGCGGACTGCACCGCGCCGGGAACGACGCCAGGCATCGGGACGCGCTATGGGTCGACCTTTCGGAGCGTGGCCGGAAGCAAGCGCGCCACCGTTGCGCCGGAATTCCCTTTGGCGGGCCTCTATCGCGTGTCCGTGGCCTGGGGCGCCGGGTCGAGCCGCAGGTCGCCGATTACTTACCGAGTGACCCACGCCTACGGCACCGAAGTTCTCCACCTGGACCAGACGGCCACGGCGAACGAGTGGGTTCAGCTCGGGAATGGTCCTTATTATTTCCAGCAGGGAACCGGCGGCAGCGTTGACATGACGAATGAGGATATCGACACGAGCGGAGCGATGTACGCCGGGGCCGTGAAATTTGAATATATACAGCCCGTGACGCCGGACAAGGAATACAAAGTCCGCTCCCTCTCCATGGACGCGGATCCGCCAGAAGTGGATGGAATCCGCGGGCCGGATGAATGGAGCGCCGCCGCCCCCATGGCAAGCGGCTTTGTTCTTCACAACATGCCGGAATCGCCAGCCACGGAGGACGGAGGATTTCAGGTGCTTTCCGATCCAAGCGCTCTGTATATCCTGTATGAAATGGAAAACAGTTACCTCCCAGGGTTCACGCCGCCAGCGGCGCCGATCGCCCACGCGGATTTGCCGGGAGATAAGATCAATTTCTACCTGGCACCCTATGGCCCGGAATCCGATCCCTTTTATCGAATCCTCCTGGCGCCGAATCCCTCGGACGGAATCTGCTACGTGTGGACGCAGGCCAATTCGACCAGGACGACGTCCCCGAGCGTGGGCACGGACTGGCAACCATCCGGTACAGCGGCGTTCACCTATGAGGACGAGAGCCTGACCATCGAGTATCGCCTTCCGTGGACAGAATTCGACCATGAGGGGATGGTAATCGCCTCGGAGCCGGAAGACGGTTCACTCTGGGGGATTCAGCCCGCCGTGAGCAACGAGGTCAGCGCGGGAACCTGGGAGTATACGAACTGGGAACCGGACGAAACGCCGAGCTATATCCTGGGAAGCCCCCTCGGCGGGCTGCGATTTCTCGTGCCGGGCGAAATGAATCAGTGGCGCGTACGCTAACGGATAACAATCAGGCGAGCCAGTGCTTCTGGCCCGCCCGGGTTTCTTCATCGTTGTCTGGGCGCGGTGGAAATTGACCACTCGCGGACCTTATTGAGCACCGGGCTCGCGATCGGGAACGCCGCCGGGGAAGTCGGCGAAAAAGACTTCCCGGAATCCCCGCGGGTTGTATTCCCAGTGCCAGGGTTCGTGCTGGAAGGGGAACCAGCCGTATTCGTAGCCGTAGAGGTGGAGCCACTTGTGCACGGGTGACTTGCGCATTTCGACGACATCGCTCATGGGGCTGGTGGTGAGGCGATAGCGTCCGCCCTCGGCGCGGGGCAGCTTGAAATCGATAGCAAGGCCGAGGGAGTGGGAGGAAAAGCTGGCGACGGCGTAGGGATTGCCGGTGGCTTCGGCGTTGGCGGCGGCGCGCTTGGGATCGCGGTGGCCTGACATGATTTCCAGCTCGACATCGTCCTTTGCGGCGGCCTCCCGCATATAGACGTAGGCCTTCACGGCGTGCTTGTTGAGTTTCCAGCCGTCATCGCCGGGGACGGGTTCCCACTGGGCCAGGAGGTAGTCCCAGACTTCCTCGGTGGCTTCCTCGCGGAGGATCACGGCGGTGCGCGAGCGATTGGCGCGGCGCTCGGGGCTGACGATATCGAGGGCATCGACCATGATGTCGGCGAGCTTCTCATTCGGGCCATCCTCGCCGCCGGGATAGTCGTTCTCCTGCCAGTCGAACACGCCAAAGTGGTCGTTGCTCAGTTCAGGATTCAGCAGGTCGAGGGAAGAGGTGTCGGGGCTGTGGACAAAGTCCATTTCCAGGGCTTTGATCAGCGCCTCGAGGGTGGCTTCCGTTTCGCCGGTCAGAACGCGGTCGAAGGCCTGGGAGATTTCCTCGGAGTCTTCGCGGTCGACCAGGCGGAAGAAGATATAGTCGGCGGGGAGGCGGGTGCGCTCGCCGGAGCCCATATCGGCAATTTTGTGCATGAGCGCCATTTCTTCAGGGACATGGGCGGCGTGTTGCGCATGTTCCGCGTGCTCCGCATGTTCGTGTTCCTTGGCGTCGGCGGGCTGGGTGGCGGGCTGCTCTTCCTGGGCGGGAAGGACAGCGGGAATCATCCCGGCGAGCAGCAGGGACCCGGCGGCCCGCAGGAGAAAACGTCGATGAGACATA
>CAYFUR010000143.1:0-7416 GCA_964346275.1 uncultured Candidatus Sumerlaeota bacterium | reverse complement strand
GGGAGGAGGCGGTGGTCCGGCCACGCCCGGCGGCGGGGGCGGACCCTGGGGCTGTTGCGGCGGCTGGCCGCCGGGGCGGAATCCCTCGGGCCCGGCGGTTGGGTCGTGGGACTTTTGGGTCGGCTGGGTTGGAAACAGGTTTTCCATGATCTTGGATCGTTGCTGGGGCGGCTGCGCCTGGCCGGGACCGAAGGCCTGGGCGGGTCCATAGGCCGCCGAGCCGAAGGCGTCTTCTTCCAGGCCGAAGTAGTCCCGGTAGGCGCGCATCTGGAGCACGGCGAAGAAGGGCCCGAGGAAGATCACGCCGAGGCTGCATGTGCAGCCCTTTACGATGCCGAAGAAGAGGCCGTAGATCAGGCAGAAGACCATGAGGCCGAGGAGATCGCGGCGCGCGCAATCCATGCTCTGCATCAGAGCGGACCAGAAATCGAGCTTCTTGTCGACGATGAGCGGCACGACGAAAAAGGTCAGCGCCATGCCGAGGAGTGAGAGCGGGACGATCAGGAGAAAACAGACCGCCACGCCGCCGATAATGAGGCCCACGTTGGGGTCCCCGCTCCCCTGGAACGCGGCGATCACCATTCCAATTCCGGGAAGAGCGCCGACGATGGAGAGAACGCCGATGATCAGGGCGGATGCGATATAGCCGAGGATCGCCTGGACGTGGATGCCGAGGTCGAGTTTGACGTCGTCGAAGGTTGCCTCGCGCCGGTGCCACCGGGCGAGGCCGATTCCCGCCATGATGGCCCGGATAATGCCCTCGGCAATAAAGATCACGACCACCATGATCAGCCCGGCGATGGCCATGAAGACCTCGCCCATCTGGGCGCCCAGGTTGAGCGGGGCACCGGCGAATTGCTCCAACAGGTAAATGCCAAAGAGCAAGGCGCCCCAGGCGATGAGGTTGCTGAAGCCGGAGGTGAATTCGCTCCAGGATTCGGAGAACCAGAGACTGAAACGCTCGAAGGCGATCTTCTGCATGTTTTCCTCGTTATTTCGACCAGTTTGCCCCAATATTTTCATGGAAGGACTTTGGGCAATGGATTTTCGAAAGCCCTGGAAAAACGCTGCATCTTGAGGCAGGGTTAAGCCGAAGAAGATGAAAAGGAGTGGTTCTCCTCTCTCAGAAGTGAAATAAAAATCTCGAAGCAGGCCTTTTCGCGGCAAGACCCGCTTGACAGCGCGAAGCTCTCCCGATTGCCTGATCGATCAAAACCTCCCGGTGAAAAAACAACATCATGTTCGATTCGTCATTCCCAGCCCAAACCGCCGATGATATCGAATTCTATGCGGCCCAGCCGGTCACCCCGGTTTCGCTGCGCCAGCTTTACGAGTATGCGCGCGTGGCCGACGACAAGACTTTTATCAAGGCGGCCCAGTTTCTTCACCGCGAGATGCCGATCCGCCTCGCCAAGAAAGTGCGCGAACTGGAGCACATTCCCGGCGGGCTCTTCAAAGCCCAGCCCATCCGCATCGTCCATGAATGGTATGAGAATTCATTCCGGGATTTTACCCCTTTTCTTTTCCCCCGCCATATCGAGGACGAGCGGCGCTTTAACGATGTTCTGGCGAATATCAAGCATCGCCACCGCAACCAGGTGGCGGTGATGGCGCGCGGCATCCAGGAATATGTCGACCGGGAGGGGCCGATCGCGCCAGGCTCGGAAATGCAGCAGTTCCTCGACACGTTTTATCTGTCGCGTATCGGTATTCGCGTGCTTCTGGGGCATCACGACGCCAGCCACGAGCAGCGCGAAGGCTGGGTCGGCATCATTTGCGCCCAGACATCGCCCCTGGACGTCGCCAAGGAGGCGGCGCGGGACGCCGCGGCGATCTGCCGCCAGACCTTCGGCGAGCCCCCCCCCGTGCAATATGACGGACGCTTGAACCTCCGTTTCAAGTATATCCCCTCACACCTGCACCATATCTTTTTCGAGCTGTTTAAAAACAGCTTTCGTGCATCGATCGAGGCCCATGGCAACAAGGGCAAGGGCCTGCCGCCCGTGAATGTCATCGTCGCCGGTGGTATGGAAGACGTCGCGATCCGCATCTCGGACGAAGGCGGCGGCATCCCCCGGAGCGCCATCAATCGCATCTGGACCTATGCCTATACAACGGCCCGGGCCCAGACTTCCACGACCGTTGAGAATGGCGATATCATGGCAGGACTCGGCTACGGGCTGCCGCTCTCACGGCTCTATGCGCGTTACTTCGGAGGAGAACTTCAAGTGCTCTCGCTGGAGGGGTATGGCACTGATGCGTATATCCACCTGAGCCGCCTGGGAACCCACGGCGAGTTTATTACGTAGTCACTCATCTTCGTACTCATCCTCGGCGCTCTATTTCGGGGGCTACTCAGCGCATCGATTCTTTTAATCTTGCTCTTGCACGTGATCTGAATCCCGGGAACCGGAGGGATGAACGAGAGTTGCCAGGCAAGGACGCCTTGCGAAGACGATAACGATAACGATCACGAGGACGAGGACGAGGATAAGAAGGGGGTCGAGGACGGGGAACTATTCGCGGGTGCCCGCCATATATTTTGTCCGGCGGTGGGGGCGCCCTTCGGCATAGCGTCCCGTAAAACACGTGGTGCAATATTCCAGGGTTTTGGGCATGGCCCGCATCAGGGCGTCTATACTGACAAACTCGAGGCTGTCCACATCCAGGTATTCCACCATTTCCTCGTGTGAGAACCGGTTTGCAAAGAGTTGTTCCTCGTCCGGCGTGTCGATGCCATAGTAGCATGGGTGCAGCCAGGGCGGCGCGGACACGCGAAAATGCACCTGGCGCACGCCGCTCTCGCGCAGCATCCGGACGATCTTTTTTGCGGTGGTGCCGCGCACGATGGAATCGTCCACCACGACGATCTTGCGGTCGCGCAGTACTTCCCGAACGGGATTGTATTTCATTTTCGCCCCGAAATCGCGCATGGTCTGAGTCGGTTGAATGAATGTCCGGCCGATATAGTGGGACCGGATCAGGCCGATTTCCAGCGGCAGGCCGGCAGCCTTCGCATAGCCCGCGGCAGCCACGTTCGAGGAATCGGGAACGGCAATCACCAGGTCCGCATCCTCCGCGGGACGTTCCCGGGCCAGCTCCTCGCCCAGGCGCTTGCGGAACGTATAGATGCTGCTGTGGGCCGCGGTGCTGTCGGGGCGGGAATAATAGATCAGCTCGAAAACGCAGAAGTGCTGTTGCACCGGCTCAAGGAGTTGCAGTTTCTCCGCCTTGCCGCCACGAAAGGCCATGACTTCGCCCGGCTGGATTTCGCGCAGGTAAGTCGCCCCCAGAATATCCAGGGCGCAGGATTCCGAAGCGACGACCCACGAGTCTTCACCCAGCTTGCCCAGGCACAATGGCCGGAACCCGCGGGGATCTTTGATGGCGTAGAGCTCGTCGCCGTGGAGCATTGTCATGGAGAAGGCGCCGCGCATGCGGCGCAGGCCCGCCTGGAGCGCATCGAGGAAATTCGTCGCCCGGTTTTGCGCGATCAGGTGGATCAGTAACTCGCTGTCGCTGGTGGATTGAAAGATGGCGCCGTTGGCCTCGAGGGCGCGCGCCAGCTCGTCCGCATTGGTCAGGTTGCCATTGTGGGCGACGGAGAGATGCCCGCCGCGATAGTTGCCCTGGAAAGGCTGGGCGTTATAGGTCGCGCCGGATCCCGTCGTGGAATAGCGCACGTGGCCAATGGCATGGCGGCCGGGAAGTTTTTCGAGGGCTTCGGGGGAGAAGACATCGGACACCAGGCCGTTGGACTTATGAACATGGATGCGTCGGCCATCGTAGGCGGCGATGCCAGCGCTTTCCTGGCCCCGGTGCTGAAGCGCATAAAGCGCCAGGTAAGCGAGTTTTGAGGCTTCCGGGTGGTTGTAAATCCCCACCACGCCGCAGCCTTCTGGCTCGCGGAGGGCAAAATCTTCGGCTGTGAAAGGAGGTGTTCCGGACGAAGGAGAGGTCAACGGGGGCAGCCAATCCTGAAAAAGATCCCGGGCGGCGGGGTGCCCTGCCGCCCAAGGCTCTCTTATCCCGATGACCGGCCCGCTGTGCAAGGCTCTTTCCGGGCCGCGCGGTGTCTCACAGCTCGGAGCGCGGTTTGAGGCGGCGAGCGAGGTAGAGAAATGGCGTGTCGCAGGCGGCCACGATCACCTTGATCACATAGGCGACCAGGAAAATCGTCCAGAAGGCTTCCGGGGGGAACGCGCCGAGCCAGGTTGCCACGCCGGTAAACACCAGCGAGTCGATGAGCTGGCTGCTGATCGTCGAGAGGTTATTGCGCAGCCACATGTGCCGTCCCCTGGTCAGTTTCTTGAGCTTGTGATAGAGGAAGACGTCGTGGAACTGGCTGCAAAGATAGGCCAGCAAGGAGGCGGCAACGATGGAGGGCACCAGGCCGAAAACCACCCGGAGCGAGGGATCGACCTCGTCGAAGGCGTTGGGCTCGAAGAAAAGGGCGATCTGCATAAAGAGCGCCATGATAACGGTGGCGGCAAAGCCGATGATCACGCCGCGCTGGGCGTCGCGCTTGCCGTAGAATTCGCTCAGCATGTCCGTGGCGAGAAAAATCCCGGCGTAGAGCACATTCCCCAGAGTGGCATCCAGGCCGAAAAGCTGCACCTGTTTGAGAACCTGGATATTGCAGAGGATAATGCTGTAGGTGATGACGATATAGAGCCCCGTGCGGCCGAAGAAATGATAGAAGGCCACCACCGTGCTGATGTTCAGCAGGAGGAATATAAACCAGAGGAGTTCATTGCTCATTGTCGCTGTCATACCCTGGGAAAAATGAAAGCGGGACGCCGGGGCGCCCCGCTGTGGTGTTCTTGGTTCAGCGCGCCTCTAATACAACACCCATTCATCGACCGGTGGCGGTTCGATCAACCGGAATCGCAGTGCATCGGAAATGATAAATTGCGATCCCGCCCTGTTGCCCCAGACGGAGAGATACACGCGTCCCGGCCCAAGCTCGTAGGCTTGATCGTCCGCGCGATCATCCACATCGATAAACCAATCGCCCGTCTCCAGATCATCGGTGTTTGATCTCTGGGAGACTGCCGTATCGACCAGATTGCCCTCCGCGTCGCGAAAACGATAGCGGGCGCCCTGGGCAAAGATCGTGTTATTGCGCACCCATCCATCGATGGACCACTGGCCGCGGACCGGCAAATCCACGAGATACATCGCATAGGAATCGAAGGGGAAGTTCTCCGGCGCAAAGTAGCGCGAGTTGCCGTTATAGTATCCGCCGAGAGACGACGTGGCCCAATTGCCAGAAGAACCATTGTCGTCGTAATGGAGCGATGGCGGATTGCTGTCGATGATGATTTCCGAAGGCGAGGTGTCTCGCGGGTCCGGGCCGGCGGGCGGCTTGGGTTCTTTGACCGGCGCATCGCCCGCTATGGTGGAAAACAGAACGGCATCGGCGTTCATGCGCGAATTGCTTGCCGTGCCGATGTTCGATTGGGTGCTGTTGTCGATCTCGAAGTAGTGGCCGGAGGCGGAGGTGATTTCCATCTCTCCGGCTTTGTACCACGTATCCCCGGCGAGGCCGCTGGTGAGATCGAACGTATTGGTCCGCACGCCGTTTGCATCGGAAAAACGCGCGGTCACGTTCTGGGCGTTGGCGCTGCCAAAGCGGAATGTCGTGATAAACACTTCGTATTCGCCCGATGAAAGACCAGAGGGGGTAAAGCGCGCCTGGTCGTTGCGGCCATTTCCATCGCCGGGAAGGGCGAAGCGCGAGCCAATGCCGGGCGTTGTTCCCGGCGCCGAGCTGTGGGCCGTGCTGTCGAGGAAGGACCCGGACTCGGAGTAGTCCCCGTGGTTTTTGCCGCCTGAGCGGGCCTCGATAATATATTCGCTCAATGGAAGTGACACCGGGCCGACGATTTGCACCGCCTGGTTATTCCAGTCATCATAAGCGGCAATCGCATAGTAGACGTCGCCGCCCGGAGCCGATGTGTCGTCTATACTGAAATCCGTCCGGCTGGAATCCTGGTCCCACCACTCCATCACCATTTCATCATGGACCAGGTTCACATCGCTGTCGGTATCCCGATAGACACGGTAATGAACCGGAAGGTCGCCATCGCTCGCCGCGTTGGGCCGCGAAAAACTGATCCGTGGAACATCATTGACGAGCGCCACACTGGCGGAAGCGGGAGCATTGGGCGGCGTGGTTTCCTCGCCGATGGGCACTTTGTGCTGCAATTCCGGAACGGGCGCCCATTCGTCCATGGGCCCGCCCGGGTTGAATAAATCGTCGGCGATGACGCCGCCGTCGTTCAGGAAAAGGGCGTTATAGGCAAAGAAGTTATAGCCGTCCGGTTTCCGGCTGTTTCCTTCGAGCGCATTGACAGCCTGGACGTTTCTTCCCGGAGCGTTCGCGTCTATAAAGAGAAAGGAGCCGATGGCGGGAACCACTGGCCGTGTGGATTGATCGCCGTTATCCGCCAGCTTGCCGATGGTGAAATTGAAGTCGTCGACGGTTCCGCTCACCGTGGACGAGTAGGCGCTGGGGTAGAGAATGTCGATCGCATCGTTGGCGATCCACCAGTTGTATCCCTGGGCGAGATTTTCAATGGAATCGGTAAAGTTCACGGTAAAGGCGGAGACGTCCACCCAGGGCTTCTCGCGCAGTGTTTGCGTATGGATGCGCTGGACCAACTGGGAGATTTGATCGCGCCGCCAGTGCTCGTAGACTTCGTCGAGCTGCCCATTCTGATTCTGCGTGTCGGAATTCCAGCCCGTCTCTTCCAGAAATTGCGCCTTGGCGACGGGATCGTATCCGGAATCGCTGCTGAAAAGCCGGATATAGTCCAGGTGGATCCCATCAATATCGTAGTTCCGGACGATATCCATATAGACGTTGTATAGGTAGTCCTTGACGGCGGGGATGCCCGGATCGAGCGGGGCGTCCTGGTCCGGTCCGAGGGTCGTTCCCGCCTCGTCCTCGGTCAGCCATTCCGGATGCGCGTTATAGACGTGGTTCGGACTTGGGGGCGGAGTGCTGTTGGGCCAGGTGTTGTAAGTCGTCAGCCATGCATGCACTTCCCGCGGCGGGTCTGCATTGTGGAGCCGGTCGATATAGTGCTGAAGCGTGTCGAAATCCGCTGGAGTCACGTCGAAAAGCTGGGCCCGGGGCTCCGGATTCGGATAGGTCGAATCCTCGCGATTCGGGTAGTAGTAGGCGTCGCCGCGCGAGCGCACCTGGACAAAGACCTGGTTGATCTTGCTGTCCAGGATGTTGTCGATCACCGCATTGCTTGCGGACAGGCTGTTGGTGCTGAAAGTCGGCACATAGATAGCCCGGTACTGCGGCGGGGCGGCGGCTCGGGGCGGCGGCCCGCCCCACACACATACAACAAACCCGCGCCCGGGGAGCTTGCCACGGTCGACCGCCTTAGGACCTCGGTG
>CAYFUR010000142.1:0-7469 GCA_964346275.1 uncultured Candidatus Sumerlaeota bacterium | reverse complement strand
ACGCCGAATCAGAAGGAGGCCTCGGAATCCACGGGCGTTGCCATCATCGATATGAAATCGGTTGAGGAGGCGGCGCGAAAGCTTCATCGCACGATCAGGGGCGAGGCGATCGTGATCACTCGGGGCGGTGCCGGTCTTTCCGTTTTTCCCCGTCGCGGGAAGCCGAGCCACATCCCTGCCCGCGCACGCGAAGTATACGATGTGACCGGCGCAGGGGATACGGTGATCGCGTCGCTTGGCCTGGGGATTTTTTCCGGTGCGAGCTTTGCCGAGGCGGGCGCGATCGGCAACCTGGCGGCGGGGATCGTGGTGGGGCGCGCCGGCGTGGCGAGCGTTTCTCTGGATACGTTGCGCGTGGCCTGCGAGGAGGAGGAAGATCATCCGCGCCGCAAACTGGTCAGTGCGGCTGAGCTGGAACAGATCTGCCGTTCTCTCCGGCAGAACGGACGCAAGGTCATCTTCACCAATGGGTTTTTCGACGTACTCCATCCCGGCCATGTGCGCTTGCTGAGCGAAGCGCGCAAGCTGGGCCATTCCCTCATTGTGGCGGTCAACAGCGATGCGTCCACGCGGCGGCTGAAGGGCGAGCCGCGCCCGATTTTGAAGATCGGCGAGCGGGTCGATATCATCGCCGCGCTTCCTTCGGTGGATTACGTCACGATTTTCGATGGGGACACGCCCGAGGACTTGCTCGCGCGTCTGCGGCCTGATGTTCTGGTGAAAGGCGGCGGCGTGGGTGCGAAGAAAAAAGATGTGGTTGGCGCGCCTTTCGTCGAGAGCTATGGGGGCGAAGTCCGCCTGATCGAACTGAAAGACATGCCGCGAATCAGCACCATTCTCGAGCGCGCCTCCAATTCATCGCGGAAAAAGAAGAAAACCAGAAAGAAAAGATGAGCAAATCGATGATCGATGAGATTCTAGAAGAACACGGCGACGTGCTGCAGAAGATGAACATCGTTGCCCCGGTGATTCGGGCGAGCGGAGAAGCCATCATCGCGGCTCTTCGCGAAGGGGGAACCGTCTTTGCCTGCGGCAATGGCGGCAGCGCGGCGGACGCCCAGCACTTTTGCGCGGAACTGGTGGGGCTGTTCGCTTCGCGCAAACGGCGTGCTTTGCCCGGCCTGGCGCTCACTGTGGACTCGAGCGCCCTGACGTCTATATCCAACGATTTCGGATACGAGCAGGTTTTCGCCCGCCAGTTGGAGGGACTCGCCCGGCCCGGAGATGTGATCGTGGGAATCAGCACGAGCGGGCGTTCGGGAAACGTCATGGCTGCCTTGGAAAAGGGGCACGAGCTTGGGGTAACTGGGATCGGGCTTTGCGGCGAGGACCCCTCGGCCATGGCTCCCTATTGTTCCCAGGTTGTTTCAATTCCTTCGAGG
The DNA here is from genome assembly GCA_964346275.1 of uncultured Candidatus Sumerlaeota bacterium. Lineage (GTDB taxonomy): Bacteria > Sumerlaeota > Sumerlaeia > SLMS01 > SLMS01 > CAYFUR01. Next base: position 6,087 of record CAYFUR010000142.1, on the reverse strand, counting down.
AAGACGGCCCGGATTCAGGAAATGCATATTCTCGCGATTCATGCCTGGTGCCAGATAATCGACGCGGAGTTCGCGGAGAAGTAGGCGACGGTGCGCTCAGTCTTCCCGTGAAGGTTTTTTGCGCATGGACTTCTTGCTCGAGCGATGAGCCTTGCTGTTGAGGCGGATCTGCTTGGCGCGGCGGGGAATGCGAGTGGGGAGGCGTTTCTTGGGGCGATAGTTCAGCCGCTCGATTTTCCGCCTGAGATTCTCGAGACAGTTCTTCTTATTCAGATGCTGGCTGCGTTCGCTGCGGGATTCGGCCACCACGCCGGAGGGACGGTGGCGCAGGCGCACGCCGCTTTCTGTCGTGTTCTGATGCTGGCCGCCCTTGCCGCCGGAGCGAAACGTCTCGACGTCGCACTGCGCCAGCAAATCTTCATCATTTTCAGGCAATTCGATCTGATTCATCGCAAACAGTTCTCCCTTTCCCCGGGATGATGCAAATCTGAGTCCGTCCGCTCAGGGAAGGGTCAGTTGCTTCATGTCCTCCACCTCCCAATTTCCCCCGTTTTTTTTCAGCTTCGCCAGGAGCTTGATTTCGATGCGGACCTCCCGGTCGCCCGGTTTGCTTGTCACGAGGTAAACCTTGGTCCAGGCCGAATTCCCCAGGAGGTTTTCGCGGTATTCGCTGCGGCTGATCTCGACAACGAGGCGGCCTTCGCGGATCGCCTCGGCCACCGCCCGGTCGCGAGGGGGCAGATCGCCGGCCAGCTCTCCATCAACGACCAGCCTGTTTGCATAGGGAGACAACTCGCCCGCGTCATTCTCGATCCACTGGTCCAGGGCTGCCGACCGCTTCGTATAGACAACCGCAAAGCCGATCAGTAACAGCAGCAAGGCGGCGGCGCACCAGGAAGCCCTTTTTTTCCAGGATCGAATCATGGCATGCCCCAGGGGAAATAAAAAATGGCCGGCTTGGAATCGCCCGGCTTGTTGCTTTTCCTGCTACCGGAGTTCCGGGGCGAACCAAAGGGTGTCCTGGTTTTCCATTTCCTCGATCCACTTCTGTGCGGGCTGCATCGACTGTTCAATAATGAGCTGATTGCGGGCGCGCTCGACGAGTTGGTCATCGTCCACTGGCGCGGGTTCTTCGATATCGCTCACGTAATACGAAGCCACCGAACCATCGCGCAGGAAAACAGGGTCGCTAAACTGCCCGAGCACCAATTCATCGAATTCGACGCCCAGTTGGCTTGTATCTCCTTCTCCTGTATAGAGGCCCCGCGGTTCGAATTCGATTCGGACGCGGGGATCCGATGGCTGGCGGAGCATGCGCACCACACTCCCCGGCTCCTGGTATGCCGAGTTGGGCGACACCCGGGCCCTTTCCCGGATCTGCCGTTCCGCCTCTTGTGCCATTTGATCCGCATAGCTTTCCATGAGGATGCGCATGGAATCACGCTCTCCACGGGTCAGCGTATCCCAGTCGCGAGCCACGATCGAAAGCGACCACACCTGTTTGGATGGCGGAGGAATAAGGTTTTCTCGCTGTTCGGCGAGGTATTCCATAATGTCTTCCCTGCTGGGATCGGATTCGGCGCGCCGGGCCCGAAGGAACATGGCCGACAGGTGCATCCTCTCCGCGAGATCCAGAGCGCGCTGGTAGAAGGGATCTTTCAGGTAGCCAAGATCTTCCAGGTTTTGCGTGGCGACCTCGCCGTTGATGATACTCCATGTTGTCGCAAAAACGGCGGGCTTATTGGGCCGTTCCGCCGACCCGATAATCTCGGGATAAAGCTTTTTGAACTCGCCGAGCGTAATCTGGAAATCCTTCACGCGCAGGAGATACGCGTCATCCGGCATGAACTGAAAGAGATGGGCCCGATTCGTCGGGCGAGCATCGCGGACTTCCCGCCCAAGCAGGTAGTCGAACTGCTGGGGAAGAAAGTTCTCGCGCAACTCTTCTTCGATTTCCCCCAGCACATCTTCCAGCGGCGTTGGCTCCGTCTGCCGCCTTTCAACGACTTCAACCAGAACGTAACCGCTCGGCGTGCGCAGCGGGGCACTGATTTGTGATGTCCGCAGGCGAAACGCTTCGTCCACAATCAGCGGGTCCATCTCCTCTTCCGAGCGCGTAATCTCCACGAGGCGCCCCGGTGGATCGACCAGAAGGTCGGGGTTTGCCTCGATGATGGGTTCGAGGCCGTCGCCGAATTGCGCTTCCTCTCGCAGGTTGTTTGCCCTTTCGAGCGCTTCGTCCCGCTCCTGGACTCCTGCCGAGGAGGAGAGGGGCACGCGCAGCCGCCGGATCATGACGGAATCCTCTTCGCTGAACTCGCTGCGATTGGACATATAATAATAGGCCATGTCTTCGGGGAAGACATGAACGGTATCGCGCACCACGCGGTCGGCCCAGAGCAATTCGGCCGCGGGTCCGGCGTTCAGGCGTTGTGCCCGGTACGTCAGCTCCAGTCCCTGGGGTGTTTGCTCCCGGCTGGCTTCGCGGGCGTTGTAGAGCATTTGGATATACACGCCAAGAAAGTCGCGCACAGTGCTCCGCTCGTTCTCTGTCAGGTCATCCCACTGCACCGCCAGTTCGGGATCGAAAAGCCGAGTCATCACGGCGAAGAGAAAGAGATCTCCATCGGTGATCCGGAAATCGGGCCCATCGGCCAGGGGCGCCTCGGTCCCGCGGAAATCGGCAAAATCGATTCCCAGGGGAGCCGCTGGCGCCGTTTGGTTCACGGAGGCCAAAATGACCGCCATGATTCCAAGAAGGCTGAGAGCGATATTGCTCGTAATCGTTTTTCTCAACTGTTTCCTCCAGTGAGGCTGTCTATCCATCGCCGCCAGCGTGGCGCCGGGTCGGGATCCGCTTTTTTGATAAGCGGAGGGTTCTCTTCTGTCCAATCTTTCAGTCGTTCCTGCAACACCTTTGGCGGCAGATGGGATTCATCTTCCCGCCGGGCGAGGTCCGCCGCCTTTACGGGGTTTTCCGCCCATGCCAGAAAGTCCGTCAAAGTGGCTTTCGGAGCAAAGGCTTCCATTGCTTCGCGGCGGGCGCGCTGGGCCCGCTCTTCCCATTGCTCGCCGTTCGCCGCCGCATCGCCCAGGGCCAGCGCCAGAGCTCCCACGTCGCCCCGGGGCACCACCGCCCCCAGGTCGCGCGAAGCGATCCACTCTGCAATCTCTGTCCCTTCTGTCGTCAGCACGGGCACGCCGGCTCCCATCATATTCGTCAGGCGATTGCGCGCGCCGAATCGCGTTTCCGTGTTCCGGCCGTCGATGTTCAATCCCACCGTCGCGCAGCGGTGCAGTTCCAGCACAGTCCGGAATTCCACCCAGCCGAGTGGAAACCATCTGTCCGGAATGAACTTCTCTTCGGCACGTTTGAGGAAGTTCTTGTATGTCGTTTCGTCATGGCCGTGGATGGCGCCTCCGGTGCAGACGAAATAGAGGGACGGATTTTCTGCCATTGCCCTGGCGACTCCACCGGCCAGCATATCGAGATCGGTCCACGAGTTGAATCCGCCAGACCAGAGCACCAGGGTCGCGTCGGAGGGAACCGCGCCGTCCAGGATTTCGGGAAGTTTCTTTCTTCGTTCGAGGCGCGCGTATTCCGGATAAATGGCGTTGGCAACGGGAGTGGCGAGGTTTTCCGCGAAGGTGTGCCGATTCAGACGGCCGCACATGGCCAGCTCGCCGTAGAGCGCATCCGCCTGGCGGGCACTGACCGTGGAAAACCGGTCGGACCCGAGCAGCGTCACGGCCTCCATGCGCCAGAAATGGCCGAAGTCCCGATCATGTTTCACAACGGAGGAGCGCGCCTGCCCCTCCGCCATCGTCCATCCATTGAGGTCGGACCAGAGCGGTTCTTTTCGTCCCAGCCGCGCAAGCAGATAGGCGGGATAGGCGTTCACGCCCACCAGGGCGTCGGGCTTCATGCCATCGATGACTTCGTATATCAGGGGGAGGATGCGGCGCTCCTCGTTGCTGAGCAGCTTCTGATAGAAAAAATCGTGGTATTGAGCGTCTTCCATCGGCGGGTCTGCATCGTCGTTCGTGGCACCCGGAATCGGCACAGTCATCAGCGATACTTCCTGGCCGTTTTCAATCAGGGGAGCGCAGAAATGCCACGTGCGCAGGCACTGGCCGCTCATAATCTTTGCCCCCGATTGGAAAAGGGGTCCCGTTCCGAGAACAAATAGCCGTTTCATTCTTACCAATCCCTCCGAGCGGGCGGGACGTTTCAGGAATCAGCGCCCGCCCCTCCGCATAATTTCCCATGCCTGAAAAGGTGCCCATGCGTAGGCCAGGGCGCAAGCCCACAACTGGTTCCAGGGATGATGTTGAACGAGCCAGCGGGCTTCCGCACGGAGAGTAGAAGCCCAGTCACCAGGACGGCGATTCTTCAGCAGGTAGCGCAGCCGGTTTCGATGATAGAGGCGAAGGAATCGTTGGCTCATGCGCCCCGTCGTCTGGCTCTCGTGATGAATGACCCGCGAGCCCGGCACCACGGCGACTTCCCAGCCTTTTTTCCGCGCCCGGGCGCAGAAATCCACCTCCTCGAAATAGATGGGCCAGAATCCAGGATCCAGGAGCCCCGCTTCGGCGAGAACTTCCCGCCGGGCGGCCAGAGCCGCGCCGGTGACATACTCGCAGGGCAGCCGGCCTTCCGTCTCCTGTGCCGCCTCTTCCCCCCAACTCCCGTGATCGGTCAGTCCGTTCTCCGCAACGAAGCCACCCAGGTGCTGGATCCGCTCGCCACCGGGATAAAGAAGCTGGCAGCCCGCCACGCCAAGGCGCGAATCTTCGGCGAATGCTGAATCGAGGGGGGCGAGCCACCCCGCCTCCGGCTCCGTGTCGTCATTCAGCAGCACGACGACGCCCCCCCGGGCATTCACAATCCCCAGGTTGTTCCCGCCCGCGAAGCCCAGGTTTCGCGGCGTCCTGATCACGCACACGCCCGGATAGGCACTTTTAATATAACGGGAAAGGCCGTCGGTGCTGCCGTTGTCCACGACAATCACCTCCGCCGGGGCGGGATCACATTTCTCAAGCGCTTTCAAGGGCAGATCAATGCGCCGCCGCCCGTTGAGCGAGACAATGATGACAGAAATCTTCATGGCCATGATGAGAAGGGTTCCTTTGCCACACGCCATTAAAAAGAAAAATCCCCGCGCGAAAACGCGGGGAAAAATCGGAGCGGCGCGAACCTCCGGGCGACCCGCACACCCAGGCTGCACAACTTATGGCTGCTTCCTTCCGGACCTGACCAGGTTCGTTGCCGCCCGTCGCACGGGGCCCGGAGACTCCCGCCGCCCCGCCAGAGGGCCGAGAGGCCATCCTTTAGCCTTTCTTCTCCTGCTCCTGCATCTGGAGCATAATCTTGCGCGGAGGAGCCTTCTTCACCAGGCCCGATTTCAGCGCCTTCGTCGAGACGTAGGCACGGCGCACATTGCCCTTCTCGTCAAGAATCTTCACGCGCTGGATATTGGCGCCGAATCTCCGCTTCGTCTTGTTATTCGCGTGGCTCACATTGTTGCCAACCGCGCGTTTCTTTCCCGTGAATTCACACTTCGCCATGATCATTTTCCTGGTACGAGTTCGGCCACACCCTCTTCAGGGGGCGCGATAAGAGAAGGGAGCGCCGCCCCGATGTCAAAGGGAAATTCCCTCGCCCCCATTTTCCAGAACAATGACTCCGCCGCGACAAGCCATCTGGCTTGCCCTCCCTGCTTGCTCAATCCTTGCGGCGGCCCCAGACGACCGCCTCGAAAAGACGCCGCCCGTCGCGGCTTAACGATCGCAGATCGTCTATCGTGATCGACTGATTGAGGGCCAGTTTACGCAGCACTTGCTCTTCTTGAGACAGATACTGCCGCGCATCATCGTCATCTTCGCGCGCCAACTCTCTGAGGTAATCCAGGTCCTCCTCCGAAAGACCCTTCCTGCGCACGTGGGACAATGGCGGCCCTGTCTGGCGCTCTTGTGGAGCCTCGGAAGTGGATGGTTTGCTCTTCTCCGCTGAAGGGGCGAGGCTCAGCGACTCGCCGGCGACGCGCTCCAAAATGCCAAAAAACTGTTCGCGGGCCTGCTCGGTGA
>CAYFUR010000141.1:0-7624 GCA_964346275.1 uncultured Candidatus Sumerlaeota bacterium | reverse complement strand
TGATAATTCGCCAGGTTGCCGTAAGACTGCTCGAGGCGGCGCACGTAAAACTCTTCATTGTCCACGGAGACGACGCGGCGGCGGTCGAGCAGCAGTGATGTCAGGTTGCCAATCCCCGACCCGGCTTCGAGCACCTCGCCGCCCAGATAGCGCTCGAAACGAGAGAACAGCCAGCGGTTAAAGCGCTCGGCGCTGCGCACGGCCTGGAGGATCAGAAAGCCGTCGTGCTTAATATAGTCCCGGTCGAAAAAACGGTAACGCACCATCGCCGCCAGCGCCTGGAGCGCATCGCGCGCGCGAATCTTCTTCCCCTCGACGTAGCTGCGCCCCTGGTAGGAAATCGGCACCTCATAGATCCGCGCGCCCCAGCGGGCCAGCTTGGCGGTCAGTTCCGGCTCCAGATCGAAACCGTGTGATCGCAGGTTCAAGCTCTTGAGGATATCCGCGCGGACGAGCTTATAGCAGGTTTCCATGTCCGTCAGGTTGAGGTCATTGAGCACGTTGCTCGTCGTTGTCAGAATCTTGTTCGCGAAGGTGTGCCAGAAATAAAGCGCCCGGCGATAGCGCCCCATCATAAACCGCGATCCATACACGGCATCGGCGATGCCTTTTTCCACGGGAACCAGCATGGCCTGCCAGTCGTTGGGATCGTATTCCAGGTCAGCGTCCTGGATAATGGCCCAATCTCCGGTCATGTGGCGAATCGCCGTGCGCACGGCCTTGCCTTTGCCCCCGTTTTGCTTGTGAAGGAAGAGCCGGATCACGGAATGGCGCCGTGCGTAATCGCGAAGGATTTCGCGGCTGCCATCGGTGGACCCGTCATCCACCACAACGATTTCCCGCTCGCAGGGAAGGGGCGCCGCCAGCACTTTCTCCAACAGCGTTTCCAGCGTGCGGATTTCGTTGTACACGGGAATCAGGATGCTGAGTTTGCGGATTTCCGCGTTGGGGGACAAAGGGCTCATGGGGCTGGCGGAAACAGGGTCGAATTCGCCGCCGCCCTCGGGCCACGGCATAGGACGCCCCATACATGAAAGTCCCCGCGCCTTGCCGCAAGGGCGTTTTCACCTTTGGCAAGGCGGCGTCACAGGGGCTCTCCCGCGATTTTCACTCGGGTGGAATTTCAGACGCATGCGGATCGCGGCGGGGCGAAGCGGTTTTCTCTTCCAGCCTTTCGCGCATTTCGCGGCTGGTGATGTGCTCCAGGCGCTCGGCGGAGCCATGGACGTGATCCGGCCGCAGGCCCATTTCCTCGACCATATAGGTCTCCCAGAGGCGGTGGGAGCGGATAAGGGCGCGTGCGGCTTCCGCGCCGGCTTCCGTCAGGAGGTAGCCTTGGCGGCGGCGCTCGACCAGACCGCGGAGGCGCAGCGCCGCCAACGCGGCGGCCAGGCGCGGGCGTGTTGTGAAAAGCCGGTCCGCCAGCTCGCCCCGCTGGGCAATGGGAGGCGCCTCCCCGGCCGGCTCGCCCCGCCGGTAAAGGAAACCAAGCACATCGTCGCAAAGCACCCGCATTGACAGAGCCAGCCGCGAGCCGGCGCGGGAAAGAATCCCGTGGCGCGGCGAAACAAGCGCCACCACAGTAAAGAGCAACAGCGCCGCGACACCCACCATGCCGGCGGTGCTGGTTTCCGGCAGGCCGAGCCATTCCGGCACCCAGAGCGCCATGCCGTGGCCCAGGAATCCCGACGCGAGCCCGAAAACGAGGCTCAGCCCGATCATCACCGAGAGCCGATTCGTCAGCAAATATCCGCAAGCCGCCGGAATGATCAGCATCGCAATCACCAGAATGCTGCCGACGGTTTCAAAGGATGCCACTACCGTCGCGGCAACCAGCGTCATAAACCCGTAATGCACCCAGCGGCTATTGATTCCGATGGAATCCGCGAAAGCGGGATCGAACGCCGTGACCTTCAGTTCCTTATAGAAGAGCAGCACGAACGCCAGGTTGATCAGCAGAAAGGCGCCATTCACCACCGCGGCGCGGGGAATGTCCAGCCCTCCGATGATATAGACATCGAGGGGGGCGAACTCGACGGCGCCATAGAGCACGCACCCCGGATCGAGATCGACCTTGTCCGCCCCCTGCCGGATCAGAATCAGCCCCACGGCGAAAAGCGAGGTAAACACCACGCCCATGGAGGCCCCCTCGTCCAACTCGCCCAGGCGATGCACCGCCTGAACAAGAAACACCGTCAGCAGGCCGATCCCCGCCGCACCGAGAAGCATCGGCAGGCTTTCCCGCGAAGCCGTCAGCAAAAAGGCAATGGCGATACCCGGCAACACGGTATGGCTGATGGCGTCGCCCATCATGCTCATGCGCCGCAGCACAAGAAAGTTGCCCAGGACAGCGCAGGACATGGCGCTGAGCGCGCTCACCACGGCGATCCACGTATCGAAGCCCGTCCACATCATGAAGCATCTCCCCAGGCGAAATTCAACCGGTGGGGGCTCGGCGGCAGGGCGCCCGCCTCGCCGCTCTCCTCAATCAGGCGCTCCAACTCGGCGATCATCCCTTGATCCAGGATGTGCTCGATCTGGTCCGCATCGCGATCCACGTGGCTCGGCGCGACATCGGCATGGGTGATGAGATACATTTCCCACAAGCGATGATTGCGCACAACCCGGGCGGCCTCCCGCGCGCCGGATTCCGTGAGCGTATAGACGCCCGGTTCTGGCTCCACAACCAGCCCGCCGCGCCGGGCGCGGGCGATGGCGCGGCGAAGAATCCGGTCGGACCAGCTTCGCTCCAGCCGCAGGGCCCGGAACGGAATCGCGGCGCTGTCCTTCGCCTCTTCGGCCAGCTCGTAAAGCGCCCGGAGGAGATGCTGGCGGCGAATGCGCCGCATGAGGGCGCGCTGGAGCAGCACCCGGCGCACCAGCCCGCGCTCGGCACCGAAAAGGAGGCTCACCGTGAAGAAAGACGCCGCGACGAGCACGATAATCGCCCCCGCTGGCAAGTTCGTGTTCAGCGCGCTGATGAGGCAGCCCACAAGCCCGCTGAGCCCGCCGATTGCCGCCGCGATGACGATATTGAAATGGAGCCGGTGGCTCCAGAAGCGCGCCGCCGCGGGCGGAATGATCAGCAGCGCCACCACCAGGATCAGGCCGACAGCCTGGAGCCCAATCACCGTGACCGCCACGATCAATCCCATCAGCAGAATATCCAGCGCGCCGGTGGGCCAGCCCTGCGATGCGGCAAACTCTTGGTCGAAACAAAGCAGCGTGAATTCCTTGAACAACAACCCGCAGATCAACGCCACCGCCGCCGCGACCATGCCGATCAGAATCGCGTCCGACATCAGCATCGAGGCTGTCTTGCCGTAGATATACGTTTCCAGACCCGCGGCGCTTCCCCCTTCCAAACGCGACGCCATGGTAACCAGCGAAATGCCCAGCGCAAAGAATCCGCTGAGCACAATCGCCAGCGCCCCGTCGTCTTTGATGCGCGTATAGTTGCGAATCGCCAGCACGGCGAACATGCCAATCAGCCCAGTCACGGCGGCGCCGAGAAGCAGCAACACGAAGGACTTTCCCTCGTGGCCCATGGCCACGAGAATCATGAACGCCCCAGCGATTCCCGGCAGCGTCGCATGGCTCACGGCATCGCTGAGCAGCGATCGCTTCCTCAGCAGAAGAAACGTCCCCGCGATTCCCGAGGCCATGCCGAGCATCGCCGTACCCGCGACAACAACGCGCGTATTATAGTCCCGGAGAGAGACGACGCGCCAGAGCTCGCTGCCGCCCGCGTCGTCCTGGGCGAAAGCGCACATCGGCACGGTCAGCAGAAAACCCGCAAAACAAATAATGGCGATGACCCATCGAGACAAAGCCGAGCCCTTTCCCTTTTTAGTGTTGAGCGAAGGCGTCCGCCGCTTCGCTGAGAAGCGTCAGCCGCCCGCCATAGGTTTTTCGGAGATTCTCTTCCGTATAGACTTCATGCGTTGGCCCATTGGCAACGATGCGCATGTTGAGCATCACCACGTGGTCGAAATAGCTCCGCACCGTCTGCAAATCGTGGTGAACGACAAGGACGGTCTTTCCGTTGTTTTTCAATTCCTTCAACAGAGTAACAATCGCCTTCTCTGTCGACGCGTCCACCCCGGCAAACGGCTCGTCCATGAGGTAGAGCCGCGCGTCCTGGACCAGCGCCCGGGCGAGAAACACGCGCTGCTGCTGGCCGCCGGAGAGCTGGCTGATCTGGCGGCCGGCAAACGCTCCCATGCCGACTTTCTCCAGCGCCTCGTGCGCGGCCCGCTTGTTCCGCTTGCCCACGGGCCGGAACCATCCGGCGTGGGCGTAACGGCCCATGGCCACCACGTCGAGCGCCGTCACGGGAAAATCCCAATCAACGCTTTCCCGCTGGGGCACGTAAGCCACCAGGTGCCGCTGCTCTTCATAGGGCTTGCCGTATATCCGCACGAGTCCCGATGCCGCCGGCACCAGGCCGAGGCACGCCTTGATCAGCGTGCTTTTCCCCGCCCCGTTGGGGCCGACCAGGGAAATCAGCCGCCCGTCGGGCAAATCCAGGTCGATATCCCACAGCACCGGCTTGCGGTGGTAAGCCACGGTCATATCATGTATAGACAAAGGCGAAGCCGCCGAGTGCTCGGGGCGCTCGCTGTCGCCGTCGTGCTGGACAAATCGCCGCCAGAACGTGCTCGCCGTCATCGGGCCGCCTCCCCGCTCGTATTGAGTTTTCCATTCAGCCCGTCCCTCGGCGCCTCGCCGCCGAGCGCCCGCGTGATCACCGTGGCGTTATGATCCAGCATGCCGATATACGTCCCCTCGTAGGTGCCCTCCGGGCCCATGGCGTCGGAAAACAAGCTGCCGCCGATGCGCACCTCCTGGCCCCGGGAACGCGCCCCTTCAAGCAGCGCCCGCACATTCTTGTCGGAAACGCTGGTTTCCACGAAAACCGCCGGAATGCCGCGCTCGACGATCAGGTCCACCAGCCGGTTGATATCCTGAAGCCCCGCCTCGGACTCGGTGGAAAGGCCCTGGATGCCGCGCACATCCATGTCGTAGGCCGCACCGAAATAGCCGAACGCGTCGTGGGCCGTGACCAGATAGCGCTTGCCCTCGGGGATCGTGGCGGTCACGCGCCGCACATAATCCGCCAGGTGCTTCAGCTCCTCTCGGTAAGCCGCGGCGTTGGCGGCGAAATCCTCGCGATGCGCCGGGGCGAACTCCGACAGGGCCTTTTCCACCGGCTCCAGGGTCTCCATCCACAGATCGACGTGCATCCAGACGTGAGGATCCACGGCGCCATCGGCCTCCAGCAGCCTCTCCGGGTCGATTGCTTCCGCCACGGCCACCACTGGCTTGCGGGCGGCCATCTTCGAAAGCATGTCGCCCATCTGCCCTTCCAGGTGTTGGCCATTGTAGAAGATCATGTCCGCGCGAGAGAACGCCATCACGTCTCCGCGCGTGGGCTTGTAAATATGGGGGTCGGCGCCAGTGCCAATGATGGTTTTCACTTCGACATGATCGCCGCCGGTGTTCCTGACCAGGTCGGCCACCATGCCGGTGGTGGCGGCGACGGTGATGGGTTCGGACCGCTGGGCCGGGGCGGCGGACCCAAGGGCGGCGAGCACCCCCAGGACGGCAGTGAAAACGGCAAGGAAACGAATCGGCTGCTTCATAGGGGCATCACCTCGGGCGAATTCTGGATCGCGGGGCGGCGCATTCGGAACCATGCGCGGCGCCAGCCGGGGACTATTGCGAAATCGGTGCCACATGTAACCCCGGTTACAGTTCCTAGTGTTCAGTACAAAACCGGGCCAATGCAAAGAAAAGCCGCCCTCGCGGTGGAGGGCGGCTTCACAATTCGCTTAGCTGTCAAAAGAAAACCGCGCGCGCTCAGTTCGCAGGGGCGCTTTTTTCCCGTTCGCCCCGGCCCAGCTTCCAACGCAGGTAACCGTCGACAAACGGATCGATGTCGCCATCGAGCACGGCATCCGCATCGGTCACCTTCAGCTCCAGCCGGTGGTCGTTCACCATTTTGTAGGGATGGAGCACATAGCTGCGGAGCTGGCTGCCAAAATCGATATTGGCTTTTTCTTCCTCGCGCACCTGGGCGGCTTCGCGGCGCTTTTCCAACTCCATTTCATACAGCCGGCTGCGCAGCACCGTGAACGCGAGTTCGCGGTTCTGATGCCACGAGCGCTCGTTCTGCATGGAAACCACGACGCCGGAGGGATAGTGGGTCACGCGCACCGCCGACGTGGTTTTGTTCACCTTCTGCCCCCCCTTGCCCGAGGAGCGGAAGCTGTCGATGCGCCAGTCCTTGTCCTGCACGCCGATATCCACCTCGATATCGTCGTTCACCTCCGGCGAAACATCCACCGAGGCAAAACTGGTGTGGCGGCGGGCGTTGGAATCAAACGGCGAAATGCGCACGAGGCGATGAATGCCCGCCTCCCCCTGGAGATAGCCAAAGGCGTAGGGCCCCTCGATGCGGACCGTGGCCGACTGGATGCCGGCGGTTTCACCCTCGGTGGTATCAATGATTTCCGCCTGGTAATTATTCTTTTCACACCAGCGCAGATACATGCGCAGGAGCATCTGGGCCCAGTCCTGTGACTCGGTACCGCCGGCGCCCGAGTGGACCTTGAGGAAGCAGGGCAGCTGGTCCTCCTCGGCGTTGAGCATGGATTGCAGCTCAAGCTTCTCGAAGCGCTTTTGCAGCTCCTCGAGAGAGCCGCTCAGCTCTTTTGCCTCGGCGCCTTCCTCGACACCCTCCATCTTGAGCAGCTCGCCTGTTTCCAGGAGGTCATCGATGGCGCGTTCCAACTCTTCCCACGGCTCCACGCGAGCCTTCAGCCCGGTGATTTTCTTCATCACCTCCTGGGCGTGATCCGGATCGTCCCAGAAATGGGGCGACTGGGTCTGGTTTTCCAGGGCCTCGGTTTCCGACTTCAGCGCGTCGTAGTTAAAGATACTCCCTGTTGCGGAGGGTGGCGCGCTTGAGATCCTGGAGCGCGGTCATGGTATCGGACAATGAATTCAATTTTTTCTCCTTCGCGGCAGGGGGTTTCTCTCGCCGGGGGAAGGTGGGGCAAACGCCGGGCCAATTGCAAGAGCGGAGTTGGGCGCCCGGAGGTCGAATTGACCGGCGAATGATCTGCCCTGGGGCCGCCAGGCATCGGCGAAGGCCAGATGAGCGGCACTCCTTGGCGGTCGTGGCGCCCTGGCGGTTTCACATATCAAAACGAGAGGGGGGCGACGATCCTGCTTGTCTTTCATCCCTGTTTATCCGTGTCATCCGTGGACGGAACAAAAATCTCATTTCCTCTTTATCTCTTTTTTAAAATAACACCCGGCCGAAGGATGTCTGGCGCGATCAAGATGGCGTGGAAAATCATCGCGCTTCCCCTCTCTCTCCTTTTCCGTCATATCCTGTTGCAGTGTGGACCTGGCCCGCCGCGCCGCGAATTTCCCATGGCGCGACAGGCCTCGAAAAGCAAGAATCGCTTCCATGGAACCGCTCGATCGCCCATCCCATCCATCCGCCAATCGCCTTTTCCTCGGCGATAACCTCGCGGTGATGCGTACGCTCGATGGCGCGAGCCTGGATCTTGTCTATGCGGACCCGCCGTTTTTTTCCGGGCGGGATTACGAT
>CAYFUR010000140.1:0-7865 GCA_964346275.1 uncultured Candidatus Sumerlaeota bacterium | reverse complement strand
TTTTTAATGATCCGGCGCCCACCGAGATCTCCCCTCTTCCCCTCCACGCCGCTCTCCCGATCTGTAAAACCCGGGAGAAAGCTTCCCCCCCCCGCCGCGAAGAACTCGCCCGCCTGCTCTTCGAGTCCGGCCAGTGGCGGGACTGCCTCACTCATCTGGAAAAAGCTCTCGATATCGATCCCGAGAATCTTCGCGCGCAATATATGGCGGGGCGGTGCCTCGCCGAACTGGATGAATACGACAAGGCACTCGCCCATCTCGATTACGTATTCCACGAAGAGCCCGCCTATGACCACTACCGTGCGGGAATCCTCTATGCTCGAGTCCTCGAAGCCGCCGCCCGCCGCCAGGAAGCCCTCAAAGTCTTCGAACGCCTGCGCGAACGGACTACCACCCCGGAAATTCGGGTCCGCCACGCCCTGGTCCTGACACGCGAGAACCAAAACGACAAGGCGCGCGAGGAACTGGAATCGCTCCTCGCCGATTACCGTGACGAATCGGAAAATATTCACGCCGCCCGTGATAAGCCCTGGCTTGATACTGCCCGAAAATTGCTCTCCCGGCTGACTGGTTGATTTGCCGGCAGGAGGCCTTCTTGAGAATCCCCAAAAGCCAGATCATCCTGGCCCTTTTTTTTCTCCTTTGGATTGCTAATGCGGTGTTTTCCCACTCTGTGGGAACAGGTTTTCTGGAAAACGCGCGTAAGATGAAGGAATCGGAACTCCAGGGCGAAGGCCCCCAACAAGCCCAGGTTTCCGAAGAACTCATGGGCGGGGGCCGGGTGCTGCTGATCCTCAACCTGCCGTTTTTGGTTTCCCTGGGCTTCATCGTGCGCAGCGCCGAGCCCTCCGCGGGATTTCTTTACTGGATTTCCCTCCTTCTGGGATCCGCCATTGTTCCTGCTATCATCACATTTCTGATGGGCCTTTGGATGACCCCGCCCCAACAATTGCGCCCGCTTCCGGGTGTTGATTGGGAAAATCCGCCACAAGACGAGGACGACGATGACCGCTAAAGAAGCTCAAACCTTGTCCCTGAGAGAGACTCACCGTGGGAATGGAGCCTCCTTCTATTCCGTCCTGGGATGGGAACTCCCTTCACAATTCGCCGGACTGGAGCAGGAATACCAGGCAGCAACTGAAAAGGCCGCCCTGCTGGACGCCGGTTTTCTCAGCATCACGGCGGCTCGTGGCAAAGATCACATCGACTACCTGAATCGGCGGCTGAGCCAGCGCGTCCTTTCCATGGACGTCGGTGAAGGCCTGCGAGCCAATCAACTCGCCGGCGATGGAAAAATGGAGGCGGATCTCGAAATCTACACCACTGGCCAGGAGGAATCGCTCCTCATGGCGCCGCCGGGCATCACCGGTCCGGACTTCCGGGCCCTCATGGACAAATATGTCTTCTCGGAAAAAGCCGCGTTCGAAGATCAAACTTCCCAATGGGGAGCATTTACTCTCCTTGGTCCCCTGGCCGAAGAAATCCTTCAGACCCTTGGTTTCCAGCTCCCCGAGCCGGGCAAGCGCCTCATCGCCTGCGAGTGGCAGGGCGGCGAAGCCTGTCTCCTCAGAAGTGCCTTCCTCCTCGACGCCTGGACGATCCTCATCGCGAAAGACTGGGAAAAAAGACTTTACGAAACACTCCTCGAAGAAGTTTCGCGCCATGGAGGGCTCCCCCTGGGCTTCGAGGCCTTCAATGCGCTCCGTATCGAGGCGGGCGTGCCCTGGTTTGGGCTGGATCTGACCCGGGAATCGAATCCCCTCGACGCCGATCTGCTGGACGCGATCCATACCGACAAGGGTTGCTACCCAGGACAGGAGGCGCTTGCGCGGATTCTCAATCTCGGCCATCCGGCAAAGAAGCTCATGGGGGTGCAATTCGAGGGGAGCGAAATTCCGGACTCCGGACAGGAAGTCCGGGTGGATGGCTCCACGGCCGGAAAACTGACCAGCTCGGCCTTCTCCCCCAGCGCCGGGGCGCCGATCGGGATGGCCATGATGCGCTGGGCGCATCGGGAGCCGGGGACGAGCATCCAGACGGCCTCCGGCCATCAGGGGCAACTCGTTGAATTCCCCTCCGGCTGAGTGCGGCGAACCGCACATCCGGGCAAGAAGTTGCACAAATTGTGTGAAGAAAAGAGACGCCCGGGAGACCCCTGCTCTTTTCGTTTGCGTCTCTTTTCCCTGAATCCGCAAGGATATGGAAGAAATCCCAAGCCCGGCCTGAACCTTGCACCGCCTTTTCATGTCACACGCCAGCAGAAAGGCTGATGCCCCCCCAAAAGAAGGATCACTGAAATGGAAACGGGAAACGTCCAAGAACTTGTCGAAACAGCCCTGGAGCGGGCCATCGAATCACTGGATGTCATCGCGACCGATGAGAAGCTCGACCAGGAGCTGCGCGAAACCCAGGCAATGTGTAATCATGCCCTGGAGGAACTTCGCGGCTATGGCCACGAATTGACCCAGGAAGAATGGAAATTGGAGGAGTAAGAGGCCGGCCCCATCCGTGCCGGAATCACTCTCGCTGATTCATCCATGCTTCAACGTGGCGTCTGAGCGTCGCCAGCACTTTTTCCTTCGCCTTATCGTACGGCACTCCGCGAATCATCGTGCCCGACGCATTGAAGTGCCCGCCCCCTCCGCATTCCGCCGCGATTGCGCTGCAATCGATGTTCCCTTTCCCGCGGAACCCCGCCCGCAACTCGCCCTCTTCTGTTTCATTCAAAAGACACGATATTTCCACCCCCTGAATCGCGCGGATCTCGCTCGACATCCCTTCGGGCTCTGATTCATAGCCGCCATGAGCCTCGTAATCCGGCTTGCGCAACTCGCTCCAGGTCATCACCCCGTCCAGTTCAAACTGGAGACGTGAATACACGATGGCGGACAGCTCGACTTCCCCCCGGCTGCGCGTCTCGTAGACCTGTTGGGCGATGCCCGCGATATCCACACCCATCTCCGCCAGCTCTCCCGCGATATGAAACGCCCGCGGGGTGGCATTGGAATAACGAAAACCACCGGTATCCGTCATCATCGACGTATAGATCGCGGAAGCCATTGCCAGGTCCAGCTCGACGCCCAGGGTCTTCAAAAGGTGATAGATCTGCTCGCCCACGGCACAGGCGCTGATATCGATATAGTTCAGATCGCCGTAGCGCTCGTTGGTCAGATGGTGATCGATATTGATCACAAGTCCCTTGGGCTGAAAGTCCGGTGAAACGCGCCGCACACCGCCACAATCGACAAAGATGGTGGCGTCGGGAGCCTCTTTGGGCAGGTGATGAGTCACCCTGCCAATCCCATCCAGGAAGTCCCATTTTTCGCCGACCGGATCAGCGTTATAGGCGGTCACATCCTTGCCCAGCTTCTCAAGCCCCATGGACAGGCCGAGCATGGATCCCAGACAATCCCCGTCGGGGCGCACATGGCTGACAATCCAGAACGTCTGGTGGCGCAGGATCTCTCGAGCGACTTCCTCTGGACCCACGTTTTCAGGAATTTCGATCTCTTTGGAAGGGGTGCTGTCGGCCATGGTTCAGCAAGTTCTCCGGGAAAAGGATACATTGAATTGGAAGACCGCGGGAATACGGTATGCGAGCAAAGCTCTCTAGAGAGAGCGGCGGCCGCGGCCGAGTCAAGGTGTTTCAGATTGCCAAGAGAAATTGCGCCGGTCTTCACTTTCCTGCCACAAATGCTTCAAAAATCGGCGGCTTGCTATTTGCCCTTTGCGCTTTTCCGGGAACAAACTATCCCATAGAGAGCCGGTCTGAATCGGCAGCGAATCCCCGGAGGCGTCAGCCATTCCCCCATGGCATCCCGAAGCGAACGCGGCTTGCGAAACTACCTGATCCGGCGCCTCATGCTGATGTTCCCCACATTGATCGGGGTTAGCCTCGCCGTTTTTCTTCTGATCCAATTCGTTCCCGGCGGGCCGCTCGACCAGGTTCTCATGCAGGGTGCCGTTTCCCAGGGGGAAGTTGCCACGGGCCGCAGCGGGCCCGGGTCCCAATCCATCTCGGCCAAGCATCTTCAAAGCCTGGAAGAATACTACGGCTTTGATAAACCCGTGTGGCAACGCTACATCGACTACATGGTCAACCTCCTGAAGTTCGACCTGGGCACGTCTTTCCGTTACAGCGAGGATGTGGAAGATATCATTCTCATGCGCTTGCCCATCTCCGTCTATTACGGCGTGATCACATCCATTCTGACATACGTGATCTGCATCCCCCTGGGCATCGTGAAAGCCGTCCGCCACAAAACCTGGCTGGACAATTCCACCTCGGTGCTTGTTTTCATTGGCTATGCCGTGCCGAATTTCGCCCTCGGCGCCGTCCTGCTGGCACTCTTCTCCGTGCAAACCGAAGTTTTTCCCCTCGGCGGATTCAAAAGCCAGGGGTTTGACGAACTGAGCCTGTGGGGCAAGACCATCGATATCCTCCACCATTCCGTTCTACCGCTGATCTGCTATCTCATCGGTTCCTTCGCTGTCATGACCATGCTGATGAAAAACAGCCTCATGGAGAACATGAGCGCCGATTACGTGAAGACCGCGCTGGCCAGTGGATTGAGCTGGCGCCGGGCCATCTTTGTCCATGCAACGCGAAACTCGCTCATTCCCCTGGCAACAACCTTCGGCCACAATATCTCGCTGATTCTCACGGGGTCCCTTCTCATCGAGCGCGTCTTCAATATCCCGGGCATGGGGCTGCTCTTCTTTGAATCCATCCAGGCCCGCGACTATCCCGTGGTGATGGGCATTACCATGATCGGGGCGCTGCTGCTTCTCTTTGGAAACCTGCTTTCGGATATCTGCGTCGCCTTTGTTGATCCCCGCGTGAGGTTTCATTGATCCATGAGATGGCCCCGGCTCAACCCCATCACGCGCAAACGCCTCCAGCGCTTTCGCCGGATCAAGCGGGGATTCTACTCCTTGATTATCCTCACGGTGGCTTTCGTGCTCTCGCTCTTTTCCGAGTTCCTTGCAAACAACCGGGCTATTGTTGTGCGTTATCAGGGCGATTTTTACTTCCCCACGTTTCAGTACTACGCCATGGAGGTATTTGACCAGGAAGACGAATACGGCTTCACCGACGCCGAGACGAATTATCGCCAACTGAAGGAGGAATTCGAGGGCACGGAAAACTGGGTCCTGATGCCGCCTGTTCCTTTCAGCCCCATCGAAAACGATTTCAGCTATGACCGGCCGGCCCCGAACCCGCCCGACCAGAGGCACATCCTGGGAACGGATTCGCAGGGCCGCGATGTCTTCGCACGCCTGCTCTACGGATTCCGCCTCTCCATGCTCTTTGCCATCGCGCTGGTTGCCGTGTCGCAAACCGTCGGCGCGGTGATTGGATGCCTTCAGGGCTACATCGGCGGCTGGTTCGATATCATCAGCCAGCGCGGCATCGAAATCTGGAGCACTCTGCCGTTCCTCTATGTGGTGATCGTTCTCGCCACCCTTTTCCAGCCCAGTTTCTGGCTGTTGCTCATCGCCATGGTGTTGTTCAACTGGTATGCGATTACTTATTACATGCGCACGGAGGTTTACCGGGAAAAAGCCCGGGAATATTCGCTCGCGGCGCGCTCGCTCGGCGCCTCCCACCTGCGCATCGTGTTCAAGCATCTCGTGCCCAATGCCCTGACGCCGCTGGTCACGCTGACCCCGTTCCAGATGGTCACGGGCATTTTCGCCCTGACGGCGCTGGATTACCTGGGCTATGGGATGCCGCCGCCGACCCCAAGCTGGGGCGAGTTGATCGATCAGGCGCTCCAATCCGGCAATATTGGCAACCTGTGGTTGAGTCTTTCGCCCTTTGCGGCGATTTCTATTACGCTGATCCTTGTCACCCTGATCGGCGAGTCGGTCCGCGAGGCCTTCGACCCCAAGCAATTCTCCAGGCTGCGCTAGCCTTTGAAAAAAAAGAAAGGATGAAAATGCAGATGAAACGATTCATTGTCTATACGCTCGCCGTAGTCCTCGCGGCGGGCCTCCTCCCTGCCCAGGAGGAGCCAACGCTGCCGGAGGACATCCAGTGGGAAACCAACATGGACGATCCCCCCATCGGCAGCCCGGAAGCCAAGAAAGGGGGCACGCTGACGAGTTACCTCTCCGGCTTTCCCAAGACGTTCCGGCTCTATGGCCCCAACGCGAACGAAGCCTTCGCCAACTGGAGCCGCCCCACGTCCATGGACATCGCCTTGACGATGCTCCACCCCACCACGGACAACTTTGTCCCCATCCTGGCCACCCACTGGGCCGTCATGGACGACCATAAGACCGTCTATTACAAGCTCAACGAGGATGCCCGATGGAGCGACGGCGAGCCGATCACAGCGGACGACTTCGTCTATGCTTACGAGTTCCTCAGCAGCCCGCTCATCCGCGACCCCAACATGAACCAGCTCATGGACGATTACTACGAGAGCGTCACCAAAATCGACGACTATACGATCAGGATCGTTGGCAAAAACGAAAGCTGGCGGCCGCTCTATGACTACAATCTCTCGCCCGTTCCCGAACATGCCACGAACCTCACCGAAACCTGGGTCGAAGAGGCGAACTATGAACCGCCCGTTGTCCAGGGACCCTATACTATTTCGGATTACAAGATCGGCGAACTGGTTGTCCTCGAGCGCGACCCCGAATGGTGGGGCTACGACCACAAGTATTTCGAAGGCGTGTTTAATGTCGACCGCATTAAACTGATCATGATCGCCGACGCCGAGCGCGCCTTCGATTATTTCAAGAAGGGGCGCATCGATTTCTACCAGATCGGCAGCTCGCGCCTGTGGGAAACCCAGATGGACCTGGAGGAATTCGACAAGGGATGGATGCATCGCAAGCTGGTCTTTAACCAGCAGCCCCAGGGCCTCTATGGCATGATCATGAACCTGAACACGCCGCTCCTCCAGAACAAGGATTTCCGCAAGGCGCTCCAGTACCTTTTCCACTTCGACGAGTTGAACCAGGAACTGATGTACGGCGCCTACTATCGCTCCGTCTCGGCTTTCGAGGGGACAGAATATGAAAACGAGGAATTGGAGCCCTATGGCTTTAATCCGCGCAAGGCGGTGGAGCATCTGAAAGCCGCCGGTTTCGGCAAACGCGGCAACGATGGCATTCGGGTGAACGAGCAAGGACAGCGCGCCAGCCTGACACTGACCTACGGAGCGCCCACCTTCACCCGCCACCTGACCGTGATCCAAAACGTCTATAAACGGGCTGGCGTGGAATTACAGCTCAACATGGTCGAGCCGGTTTCTTACTTTGAAAAGCTGAGGGAAAAGGCGTTTGAAGTCTCCATGGTTTCCATGACCGGCGGATTCTACCCCGATCCCTACCAGTATTTTCACAGCGACGGGAAGGATAAGCCGCAGACCAACAACTTCTTCAATTTCGGCGGAGCTGATACGGATGAGTTGATCGATACCTATCGCTTCAGCATGGATGAGGAAGAGCGCCTCTCGGCCATGAAGGAACTGGACCGAATCATCCAGGAAGAAGCCTTCTATATCCCGTTCTGGACGGCCCCGTATATACGGCTGGCCTACTGGGATTACGTTCGGTTTCCGGATTTCTATCTCCCCAAGCGCGCCCAGAGCATGATGGAGTACCAGGTCTGGTGGGTGGAGCCGGAACAGCGCAAACGCGTGGAAGAGGCCATGGCGAACGGGACGGCCCTGGAGCCCAGCCGGCAGATCGAGGTGGATCCCTATGGCGTGAAAGAGGACCTGGAAGAAGCGGCGGACGCGAAAGAGGAGGCAACCGAGTAAGCGCCTTGGCCCTCCTGGATGTCAAAAACCTGCGGGTGGATTTTCGCGGCGAAGGCGGCGTCAACCATGCCGTGGACGGCGTCT
>CAYFUR010000139.1:0-7910 GCA_964346275.1 uncultured Candidatus Sumerlaeota bacterium | reverse complement strand
GGCACGGGCAAAACGCCTTTCTGTATCTGGCTCGTGGAATGGCTCAAGCGCCAGGGCCGCCGCCCGCTGATCCTCACGCGGGGATATGGCCGCAGGGAAGAGGACCACCTCGTGGTGGTTCACGACGGCAGGCGCCTGCGCGCGGATCCTGCCACGGCGGGCGATGAGCCGGTCTTGCTGGCGCGCGTGCTTGGCGATGTGCCCGTTGTGGCCTGCGCCGACCGTTACCGCGCCGGGCGGCTCGCGCTCCGCCGCTTCGAAGCGGACACCGTGGTTTTGGATGACGGATTCCAGCACCATCGCCTCGAGCGCCAGGGCGACATTGTTTTGCTCGATGCGACGCGGCCGCTTTCCACCCTGCGGCTTTTTCCGCGCGGGACGCTGCGCGAACCGCCCCCCGTCCTCCGCCGCGCGCACCTGCTGGTCCTGACACGATGGAACCAGGCAAGCCATCCGCGCCGGGCCCTTGCCAATGTGCGCCGCGCCGCGCCGGGCCTTCCCGTTGTGCGGGCCGGTGTGGCCCTGGGGCCGCTGACCCGGCTGAGTGACGACCAGTTGATCGAACCGGGAGCCGTGAGGGGCAAGCGCGCCATTGTCCTTTGCGGGGTCGGCAACCCGGAGTCGGTGCGCCGCAGCCTCGCCCAGGCCGGCGTGCGGCTGGCCGCGATGAAAACCCTGCGGGACCACCAGGCCATCACGGCGCGTATGCTCGACCAAGCGGAAAGGGCCCGCCTCAGCGCCGGAGCTGATTTTGTCATCGTAACGGAAAAAGACGCGGTCAAGCTGTCCGGTAAACAGGAAGAACTTCCAGAAACATTACTTTCCATCGGCGTCAAAATGGAGGTCCTCCCCGGGCGGGATTCTGAGATTGCGGAGAAAGTATTGAAGGCCCGCCTCCACGCCCGCCTGCTGCGAGGGTATTTGAAGTGAATGGGCCGGTATAAGTTTTCATCACTCAAAAAGGAATCATGAGTTCGAAGAGCATGGCAGTCTTCCTCGTCATGGAATTGCCACATGCCTTGAATCTCCTCGATCAACCCAAACGAAAATTTGTTTTGTCTGGAAAAAATCGTTGACCGCCAATGCCAGAGGGAGATTTATCTTTCAAGAATTTCAAGTCCTATACCTTGAGATTCTACAATTTTGTCTGGCCATTTAGGGACTGTCTTATGCTCAAAGAATATGCCTCCTGCATCGTCAGCTTAGTCTTTATCATAGGACTTGTTGTTTGTGTTCCCGCTCAAGAACAAAAATACTTTGATTACATCGATCAGCTTATCGAGGCGAATCCGGAGAATCAGGGCCTTCGAAGCTATAGAAGGATCGCTCCGGAGGTTATTGGATCCACC
The DNA here is from genome assembly GCA_964346275.1 of uncultured Candidatus Sumerlaeota bacterium. Lineage (GTDB taxonomy): Bacteria > Sumerlaeota > Sumerlaeia > SLMS01 > SLMS01 > CAYFUR01. The sequence continues at coordinate 6,561 of CAYFUR010000139.1, read as the reverse complement.
TCGCAAAAAGAGCCGCTCCGTATCGAAAAGTCCTTTGCAGAAATGGACTCGATCCTCGAGAATGGATGGACGAACGAAACAGAAACCATCGGCCATCTTCAGAAACAGTATAACATACTTCTCAAAGCCTTGGAATTGGGCAATGCCGGTCCCATCGAATGGCCGGGAGGCTCGACCCTCGGCATGGATACTCCCGTCCCGAATTTCCTGAATTATAAAAATGTTACAGAGTTGCTCTGTTGTGGCGCTCTTTATCATCAATCCCAGGGGGATATGAGCAAAGCCGTTTCCTGGGCTGGATCAACAAGCAAATTCGCGGCTCTCCTTCTGGACGATAATCTCCCTGTTATTCATAATCTCATGTCGATCAGCAACCTCGACCAGTCATTTGAAACGACCTTGATGATTTTGCAAGACCGGCGCTTGCAGCAAGCGCAGGCCCAGTCCCTCGGCAGCACCGTCTATGCAATTGAAAAAAGACTCCATGATTGGGACCTGAAGAATGTCCTCATCAACGACAGTCTTGGGCTGATACAGGATATACAGCAAAAGATGGAAAGCGGCATGTCGGTTGAGGCCATTATTCAAGCGGAAACCGGGTCAATTGTAGCGCCAAGTGGCTATGTAAAACAATACAGTCGTTCTATACGAATAATCGGAGGCGAGCTGACCCACGGGGCAACTCTGCAGAATTATAGAAATGATATGCAGCAAGCCCTGGAAATTCTCGAGAAACCTTTCGAGGAAAGACAGGGCGTTGACTACCGTGAGCGACTGCAATCGAGAGGGCTTAAAGAATCCAGCCCGAACGCAACCGAAATGGAAAACCGCTTTAAGATCATGCGGGCAAAGCTGCGCCTCTGTCTTGTTCTTGCCTCGATCAAATCCGGAAAGCCCGAGGTTGCTGATCAGTTCATCGACCCCTTCACGGGCGAAAAAATGAAGAAGAACTCCGGGGTCGTCTTCAGTGTTGGACCGGATATGACTTCCCAGCAGGGCCGCCAGGAATACGAAAAGGAAAATGGAACAGTCTCCCAGGGCGACATCATCGCGAGATATTGAATGAGTTGAAATGTATACTCGCCCTCAATCTCTCGATCCAAGCAACTATTCCTCGTAGAGAGGCAGCAAGAGCGCGAACCGTGCGCCCTCTCCCGGTGTTGACTCGACGGTGAGATCGCCGCCGGCACGCTGGGCAAGGCTTCGGCTCAGGCTGAGTCCCAGGCCCGTGCCGTCCGCTTTTGTGGTGAAGAAGGGATCAAAAAGCTGGCGCTGCATGGCGGGATCAATGCCCGGCCCCGTGTCTTCCACGGAAATCGCCGCATAGCCATCCCGCTCAAACACACGGATTTTGATCTGGCCCGATTGATCTCCGAGCGCTTCGTCCGCATTGCGCAGGATATTGAGCAGAATCTGGCGCAGGGCATCTTCCGTGAAGAAGACCGGGAGGGAATCCTCCGCAATCTCCTCAACGATCTCCCTCCGCTGTGGATCGACGCTTTTCTTCCAGATTTTCAGGAGCTGGCGCGCCGCTTCCGCGGCATCGATCTTTGCCGGGCGCGTTTCCCCCGCCGCCTCCGCCCCGCCGCTGCCGAAGCTGACAAATTGCTCGGTCAGCCCTTTCAGCCGTTTTGTATCGCTGGCCAGATCTTCGGCAATGGATGCCAGTGAAGCCCGTTGGTCTCGGTCCTCCACTTGCCGGATTGTTTCGCGCAGTTCCTCGATTTGAAGGGTGAGAATCCCGAGGGGATTGCGGATTTCGTGGGCGATTCCCGCCGTCATGGTGCCGAGTGCGCGGAGGCGGTCGGCCTGGCTGGCGGCGCGCTCCGCGTTGATCGTGCGCCGGATCAGGCGGATCGTGGCGATATACAAAAAGACCAGGATCCCGATGGAAATCCAAAAGCCAACAAAAAGCCTCCGGCGCAGCCTGGCCAGCTCGGCAAACTGTCCCGTGCCACTCTCGATGCGCAGCAAGGCCACGACGCGCCCGCCCTGCTCCTGCTTATTGCGCACCGGCATATACACGGTGCGCTGCATCGATTGCCCCTCTCGCGGCAGGGAAACCGTTTCTCCCTCGGCGGCCTGGGAGATGGCTGCTGTTCCCTCTTCAGCAAATTGATCCCGGCTTGCCGGGTCCGGGGGGGGTCCCGATCCATCCAGGATCACCTGGCCGCCCGGTGTCAGAAGATGGAGCCGTTCCACGAAGGCTTCGCTGGAGGCGGAGCGCAGCGAATCGGCCAGATTTTCCCAGGCAAAGGTGCCCTGGAAGTTCTTTAATTCCTCCTCGGAGAGCTGGCCGGTTTCGGGATCGGTGAGGAATTCGAGGAAATAGAAGTATTCGCGGGGGGGCTCGGCAATGGACCGGCCGACCAGCCCCAGGTAATCCGCCAGGAAACGCTCCTGGGTGCGCGAGAGCAATTGCACCAGGATGAGGCCGCTAAAGAAAACAACGAGCAGGTATATCCCCAAAAGAACAATGGCGCCCTGGGCGGACCGGGCCGCGCGGCGGGTATTTTGAGGCTGTTTTCGTCTCGGTTTTTTCATCGTTGCGTGCCAGGTTTTTTTCTAGGGGAAATGGCTCAATGATCCACGAAAAAGCAGGGAGTTTCGCCGGTCTTTGTCTCTTCAGGCAGGATATTGGGGCATGACCGGTTGTCAGCAGCCCTAATTAGCACTTTACTAACCTTATCAAATGTTCCTAGGGTCTGCTATTCTAGACCCCGAAGCAAGGCTGCGGCGATCCCGCAGCCAAAACATACTGATCCGGAGCCAGGCCCCCGTTCCTGCTCCAAAGGTGGCCAAATGTTTCAACTGAAGACCCGACACGATTGGGAGGCACATCCTTTCGTTCCGTCGCGATTTGTGCGCATGCTGATTCTTCTGGCAGTCTTGTCCACTTCTGGCCACTTGAGTGCCCAGGAGCAAACCTCGCCCACCTTGACGGCGACCCCCACGCCCACTGCCACCCCTCGCCTCACACCGCCTCCTTTGCCAACGGACACCCCAACGCCAACGCCGCAGCCCACGATTCTGCCAAGTCCCACCGCGACGGTCTCCGCCACGCCCACGCCGATTTTGGAGCCCGTCCGGTGGTATACGCGCATCGAGGATCCGCAAGCCTTTTACGAGCCAGGCGATTTCATCGTCGTCGAACTTGCAATCGATGAGAACACCACCGGGTTCGCCCCTTCCGCCTACAATGTCTATGTGAAATTCGACACAAACGATCTCTCCCTCGCCGGCTTTTTCCAGGGAGATTCGTCCTGGGGCATTCCCTTTGTCGTCGGCACCCCTCAGCCTCATCCCGAGCCAGACAGCCCAACCAGCCGCTTTGTCGTTTCCGACATCAACGTCAATAATTTCCGCCCCATGAACCCTCTTCTTGTCGCCCTTGAGTTTGAGGTGAAGGACTCCGCTGACAGAAAAACCGACCTCTTTCTGGAGGTCTTCGATCCGGATAATCCTCAGCAAAACCTCCTCGGCCTCGATCCCGACGAACCGATCAACCAGATCGTGCTTCCTTTTAACTTCGACAGCTCAGCGACCTCCGACTGGAATCTGATCGAGCCCACGCCAACGCCGTCGCCCACGCCAACGCCGACCCCCACTCCCACGCCGAGCCCGACTCCCTCCGCAACGCCCAGTCCCAGTCCCAACCCCAGCCCCTCGGAAACTCCGAGCCCCACACCGAGCGCGACCCCTTCACCGACGGACAGCCCCACTCCCTCGCCCACGGATTCACCAACCCCCAGCCCGACGGATTCCCCCATACCCACGGACACGCCGTCGCCCTCACCCACTGAGAGCCCCGCACCCTCGCCCACGGATTCGCCCTCGCCGACTCCCAGCGCAACGCCGAGCGCGACACCTTCGCCGACGGACAGCCCCACTCCCTCGCCCACGAATTCGCCAACACCTTCCGCCACGCCCAGCGCGACACCCTCGCCAATTCCTTATACATTGAGGGATGTGGTGAACCACCTGCTCGGACGGCAGTATATCGAGGCGGATACCAATGCCGATGGGATCATCGATGCGGGTGATATCCCCCCGGTGCTGTAAGAAAGAGAAGCCTCAGCGCGGTCCTCTCGCCCCGGTGAGCGTGGCCGTGCTTTGCGCGCGGCGGATCATTTCCTCGTTGCGGGGCAAATCCCGCGTATAGATCGCGAAGTCATCGGGCCAGATCGCCAGCGGTGTCCAATCGCCGGAGTCTTCCACGCGGGCCCGCAGGCCCGTGCCCCGGCGCGCGATCAGCCAGTTCACATCGTATTCGTCCAGCAGCGCCTGCCAGTACGGCTTCCCATTAAAGCGCGGCTCCACCACGCCCGAGGAAATGGCGCGTTCCGCCCGCCAGATCTCCGCGCCAAAGATGTCGAAGCGCGGGTCGCTGAACACCTTGTGCTCTTCGGGAGAAAGCCGCCAGATCAGGTAGCCGGCATAGAAATTCTCGTTATACATGCGGCCTTCCAGCTCCGCCAGCTCGATGAAGTCGGCCACGTGGGCCGGGAAACGCCCGCGTATATAACCCGTGCCGGAGAGATACTGGAGGTTTCGCTGTGTATACGTGGCGGGAAAACTTTCGCGGTCAAACAGATTGCCGATGCGGCCTCCCTCGCGCGGGTTCACCACGACCCACCCCATGAGAAAAAGGGCGATGCCGAGCGCCCCGGCTTCCGGCAGCCGGCGCAGCCAGGGCGCCCGGGCGGAGACGTCCCAGTCGGCCAGCGATGCCTTGGCCGCATGGAAAACCTCGCCCGCCAGGCGCGCATAGAGCGGCACCATCATCACGCTGAACAGCAGCATGTGGCGGACGTGCTGGATCGCCTGGTGAAGGAAGAACAGATAAATGAGCAGCTCGAACAGCCGCGGGCGGAATCGCGTGGTGAAGAGCGCCATGATCAGCGCCGCGTGAATAGCGAATTCAAAGTCGATGACGAAATAAAAGTCAGGCGGTTGCAGCTCGCCGATGGAAGCCACCAGGTCGCGGTTTTCCATCACCCGGGCGGGTAGTTTATAAAGCTCGATCCCGAAAGGATTGGCAAACGTCGCCGCCAAACAAAGCGGAAGCAGCACCGCCAGCCAGCGCCAGGGAAACACCACGCGCGGCACATCGAAGGGCAGCCGCGGCAGGCGCCCGCGCAGATGGGCATGGCCCTGGTCCGCCGCGAACGCCGCCAGCACAATCCCCCCGGCCATCCAGGCGCCATGGAGATTCGTCCAGAGCGCTATCATCGGCACCAGCGCAAAGGCCCATCCCCGGCGCAGCCACCCCTCGCCAATGGCCACCAGCAGCCCCACCTGGGCAATCAGCAGCAGGTTGGAAATCACCGGCGGCCGCGGATAGAATGTCCGCCGCCCGATGGCCACCGCCAGCGCCGCCACCAGCAGCGCCAGCCACCAGTTGCGCGACAGCCGCCCCGCGAGGAAAAAGACCAGCGTATAGCAGCCCCAGAGCACCAGCGTCTTGAAAAGAATCGCCCCGCGCCAGCCGCCAAAGCCGCTCGCGTCCCCCGCCTCCCAGGACCAGTAGAAGAGAAGCTGCGCCAGCCACTCGTGGTTATGCCACTCGTAGTCCGCCGCCGTATAGCTGAAGGGGTCCGTTTCCGGCAGCCCGTTTTCGCTGATGAACCAGCCGGACTTCACGTGCCACCAGCAATCGTTGTCCGATCGGATCGGCACCAGCGCGATGCTGAACAGATAGAGGGTAAAAAGAACAAAGGCGACGGCCGCCGCGGGGGCGCCTCTGCCCGAGAGCAGGCCCGGCCCGCTTTCTTCCGCCTCAGCCCTCTTCGTCATCTTCGGTCTGGTCGAGGCTGGTCGCGGCGAGCACTTCCTCCGCCACGTAAATGGGCACCTGCGTTTTCGCCGCGAGAACCATCGCGTCCGATGGCCGCGTATCGATGCGGACCACCTCCCCATCGGTTGTCCGAACGAGGAGCTTGCCGATAAACGTGTCGTTTCGCAGTTCGTCCACCAGCACCCCCGTCAGCGTGCCATTGAGCCCCTCGATGGTGTTGAGGATCAGGTCGTGGGTCAGGGGGCGCGAGGTCTCGAAACCGCGCACTGTCTGGTCGAGGATCATGACCTCGTAATTCCCGATAAAGATGGGAAAGCTGCGGTCTCCCTCTTTCTCTTGCAAAATGATGATTTGGGGCCCGGCCTCCCCGGTGATTTGAACCTCCGCCAATTCCATTTCGATCATCATCATCGTTCAATCACCCTTCCGATCCAGAACGCGGGATTTCTTCCCGGATGCAGCGCATTGTGTTTTTCCCGGTGGCGCAAGGCTAGGAATTTCTGGAGCCTCTCCACGCACAGGGAAAATCCACGCCAATTTCTAGCCGGTCCGGCTCTGGCCTCGATAATTTCGTTGCCATTGCTGCGTCCGCGTTGCGAAGAAAAAGAGAAACAAGCGCCATCCCCTGCCCGAGGCACGCTCCCGCTCATGACCGATCACCGAGCCTTCAACCCCGCAAATGTCGACGACCGCGAGCGCGAAGTGGAAAGCTCCCTCCGGCCCCGCAGCGCCGACGACACCGCCGCTTCGCCCACGCCCACCGT
>CAYFUR010000138.1:0-8142 GCA_964346275.1 uncultured Candidatus Sumerlaeota bacterium | reverse complement strand
CGTTTCGGGCCGCTCTGATTTCCAGACGGGATCCTGGAGAACGAGCTCGGGCGGGCTTGCCTGGTGCAAGCCCGCCAACCCTGTGTTCCGCCGCATCGTACTTCTTGACCTCCGGCAACTCCCTGCGCAGAACACACTCGTTCAATCATTTCCGCTTCCCGGATCCGTGCCTCGCCGGCACGGCGGGAAAGCGCCACGGGGAAACGAATGGCAATACTCGTCGACGACAAGACACGGCTCGTAATCCAAGGAATTACCGGCCGCGAAGGACAGTTTCACGGCCAGCAGATGCTGGACTATGGCACCAACGTGGTGGCCGGCGTGACGCCGGGAAAGGGCGGCCAGACGGCACTGGGCAATGTTCCCGTCTTCAACACGGTTTTCGAGGCGGTGCGGGAAACCGATTGTAATACCTCGATCATCTATGTGCCGGCAAGATTCGCCGCCGACGCCGCCCTGGAAGCCATGGAGGCCGGAGTCAAGGTGGTCATGATCATCACCGAGGGCATCCCAACCCTGGAGATGATGACTGTTTACCACGAGGCCAAGCGCAAGAACGTTGTTGTCGTCGGCCCGAATTGCCCCGGCGTGATCACCCCCGGGAAAGCCAAATGCGGCATCATGCCCGCCCATATCCACAAGCCCGGCCGCATCGGCCTCGTGAGCCGCTCGGGCACGCTCACCTATGAAATCGTCTGGCACTTGACCAGCGCGGGCCTTGGCCAGAGCACCTGCATCGGCATCGGCGGCGATCCGATTATCGGGACGCCGCATCGTGATGCGCTGGAGCTGTTTAACAACGATCCCGAGACGGATGCGGTTGTCATGATCGGCGAGATCGGCGGCACCATGGAAGAAGAGGCAGCCTACTGGGCGAAGGACAACATGAAGAAGCCCGTGGTGGGATTCATTGCCGGGCTCACGGCTCCTCCGGGAAAGCGCATGGGCCACGCCGGCGCGATTATCAGTGGCGGCGTCGGCACCGCCGAAGAAAAGCTGAAAGTGCTGGAATCCTGCGGCATTCGTACCGCCGAGCGCCCCGACCAGATCCCCGGCCTGGTGGAAGAAGCTCTCGCCCAAAAGGCCTGAGCCGCCCTTTCGCCCCGAATACGCAAACTCTTCATCTCAAACCGACTCACCTGACGGGAAACCATGCTCGACAGTCTTGAACTCCTGGAATCCGCCGATCCTCTCCTTCTGACCGCTGGGGAAGGGCATGACAAACCGCACTTTCACGGAGTGAAAACCGTCCTCCTGGATGCGGACGATACGCTCTGGGAAAACAACCTGTTTTTCCTGCAGTCGATCGAATGGCTTTGCCGCCAGGGCCGCCGCCTCGGCCATACAGACCGCGCTGTGCTGGCGCTGCTCAATCGCTGGGAGGACTTTAACATCTCCCGGATGGGATATGGGTACGACAGTTATGAGCGGTCGTTCCTCATGACGATTCGGATCCTGGTCGCGCGGGCCGGTGCCCAGCATCTCCACGGCGGTATCTATACAGAAGCGCGCAAACTCGTCGTGTTTCTGAAACAGCATCCGATCATCTGGCTCCCAACGGTGGAAGAGACTCTCCCCGCGTTGCGCGAGCGTTTCCGAGTCATCGTCGTCACCAAGGGCAACATGGGCGATCAATCGGGCAAGGTGGAGCGTTGCGGCCTGAAGCACCTGTTCCACGATGTGGAGGTCGTGCCGCACAAGTATGCCGAGAATTATCACCATGTTCTCGAAAAATACGGTCTCGATGCCGGGGAAACGGTGATGGTGGGCAATTCGCCCAAGAGCGATATCAATAACCCGCGCAAGGCGGGGCTTCGCACGGTCTTCCTCCCTCACCCGAGGAGTTGGTTTCGCGAGCACGAACCGATCGCTCCGGATCACCCACCGACGATCCAGATCGCCCGCTTTCAGCAACTGCTCGAGATTCTTGAGCCCTGAGAGAAAGCCGTTTCTCTTCCTCGAACGAAAACCGAAGCCCGAAAGGGAATGGCTCCGCTCAGGTCGGGATGCGATATCCTTCAACCATCCTGGAGGGGGATGAGCTTCACTTCCGAGCCTTTCGGCACGGGTTCCATGCCCGGCTCGATTTCCAGCATGGCATCGGCAAGGGCGGGATTGAGCAGGTTTCCGCTGTTCTGGTTGGGAAGAGGCGTGGCGGCGATCCGGCCGGACTCGTCGATGCGCGTTTGCGCATAGACGAAAAAGAGGCGCTTGCGGTCGCGCGGGCAGTCCGTTTCGAGGCGGGCGGCGACGCGTGGCGGCTCGATGGGCTGGATTCCGAAGGCTTTGCGCAGAAAGGGCTTCAGGAAGATTTCCGTGTTACAGCAGGTGGAGACCGGGTTGCCGGGAAAGCCGAAGTGGTGTTTCCGGCCATAGCTGGCGAGAAGGATCGGTTTGCCCGGGCGGACAGCGGCGCGCCAGAAATGGGTCTGGCCGCCCAGGGATTCGATGACAGGCCCGACGATGTCGTGGTCGCCGACGGAGACCCCCGCGGTCGTGACGATGAGATCGCTCCATTCGAGCATTTCGACGAAAAGCTTGCGGTAGTCATCGAAATCGTCGCGGGCGATTCCGAAGAGGCGCGGCTCGCAGCCACAGCGGGCAATTTCCCGTTCGAGGTAATAAATGCTGGAGCCGACGATCTGGCTGCCCGAGAGTTCCTCGCCGTGGTGCCGAATTTCATCGCCGCCGGTGAGGATGCCGACGCGGGGGCGGGCCAGGACGGCCACCTTTGGGAGATTGTAATAAGCCAGGAACGCCAGGACTTCCGGGGTGATGAGAGTGCCGCGCTGGAAGAGTTGTGCTCCTTGTTCGACATCCGTCCCGAGGCAGCGGATGAACTGATCAGGAGGAGCCGGTTCGGAAAAACGCGCGGTGCTGTCGTGGGCCTCGACGCGCTCGATGGGGACGATGGTGTCGGTGCTTGGAGGCACTTCGGCGCCGGTGCTGATGCGGATACACTGGCCGGGATGGACCTCACCGGTGAAGGCGGTTCCAGCGGCGCTTTCGCCGATGACTTCGAGGGAGACGGGCTGCCCGGCGGAGGCTTTCTGGACGTCGGCGGACTTGAGGGCATAGCCGTCCATGGACGAATTATCGAAACGGGGAAGAGGCCAGGGGGCTTGCACGGGACCGGCGAGGCGGTGCCCCTCGGATTTGAGGAGGGGCACATCTTCCTGGCCGATTTCAAAGGGGAGTGAGAGAATGATGTCGAGGGCTTCGCGATAAGACAGCATGGGATCTCCGATGGGATGGTCTGGCCTGCCAACCGAGCAGCGGGCTTCCGAATGCGGAGCATTTTATATGCTGGGGCACCCAGGGCCAAAGAGGGAATTTGGCGGATTCCGTGCCCCGGTGGGATTATTCCTTGCATGGAGAGCAGGCGGGACTCGACAAAGGGGCAACTTTCGGAAGGAGAATTCCTCGCCCGTGTTTGAAGAGATTCCTGTTTTTCCTTTGGAGACGCCAGCGCTTCGGCCGTTGGAACTGATTCCCGTGGAGCATGAGCAGCAGACGCTCATCGTGGTGCGCGATCCCCTCGGTTTGATCGAGGGCACGCCGGTGCTGCAGCCCGATCCGATGCTGCTGATCTTTCTCGAAATGGCCGATGGCAAGACCACCCTTGGCGAAATGGCCAAGAAGGTGACGGAGCTAAGCGGCCAGATCGTGCCGGAGGGGATGTTCCAGAGCGTCGCCAAGCAATTGGACGAGGCCTTGTTGCTGCAGACCGAGCGATTCCGCGAGGCGATGCAGAACAAGTATGAGGAATACATGAAATCGCCGGTGCGGCCTTACAAGGTTTTCCAGGATGCGGAAGGCGACCGGCTGAAGATGATGAAAGAGCTGGGCGAGGAAATGCGGCGCCACGAGATGAGCCGCAAGTCGCCGCCAAAACAGCTCGATCTTCCGGCGAACTCCGTCCGGGCCGTGCTGTCGCCCCACATCGATTACCAGCGCGGGGGCGAGGCTTATGCCTGGGCCTACAAGGCTTTGAAAGAAAAAGGGGTGAAGGCCAAAACCTACATCATTCTGGGGACGAGCCACCGGCCGACCCAGAACCGATTCATCGCCACGGCGAAGGACTACGACACCCCCTTTGGCAAGGTGGAGACGGATCAGGAACTGCTCAAGGAACTGGAAGAAGCCTTTGGCGGCAGCCTCACCGAGGAAGAATACGCCCACGCCGACGAGCATACCATCGAGCTGCAGGCGACCTATCTCAAATATACCTTTGGAAACGACCCGGTGAAGATCGTCCCAATCCTGGTGGGCAGCATCGAGCCCCTGCTGGAAAACGAGGATTCGCCGAGGAAAGACCCGCAAGTCGCGAAATTCTGTGACGCTTTGCGCCAGGTGATGGACAAGCATTCGGACGTGGTACTGATCGGCGGGGTGGACTTCTCTCATTGCGGCCCGCAGTTCGGCCAGGAGCAGAAGAACGATCCGGAGCGCGAGAAAGAGATCGAAAGCTACGACAAGCAGACACTGGAAACCATCGAATCCGGCGACCCCGAAGCCTTCTTCGATCGGTTTCGCGCCGACATGAATGGCCAGAATCTTTGCAGTATCGCGCCGATCTATGTGGTCATGGATGTCATGCGCCAGAAAGCGGATCCGAAGGTGCTGACCTATCAGCAAGCGAATTCGCAGGACCAATCGAACCTGGTGAGCTTTGCCAGCGTCGCTTTCACCGAAGGCGGTGAAGAAGGCGGCGGTGGCGGCGACAAGCCGAAGATCATTCTGGTGAATCGCTAAGCTTTCGCGGTTTACGCCGTTGCATTGACAGCGGAATACTGCGTGGAGGGCATGAGCCCTCCACGTTCCCTTTTTATGGAGAGTGCCGGAGATGCCGCAGGCAAACGAGATGCTGATCCAGGTTCTGGCCGTGGCCGGGGCCTTTTTCCTCGGACTGGTTGTTCTGGCGTGGTTGCTGGCGCGCTTTCGCGGAGGCCCGGAGCCTTTTCCCTACGAGAAGAAGCCGGTGATGAGCGAGGCGGAGCAGCATTTTCTCCGGACACTCGTGCATTGCCTTCCCACGGGAACGATTTTGCTCTCGAAAGTTCGGCTGGCGGATTTTCTGGAAGTGACCGAACGGGGGAGCGATTATCTGCGCCACTTTGGCCGGATCTCCCAGAAGCACGCGGACTTTCTGGTGATCGCATCGGAAACGAGCGAGCCGCTTCTGGTGGTGGAATTGGATGATGCGAGTCACAAAAACAGCCAGCGCACGATGCAGAGCGACGCGGTGAAGAACCAGATTTTCCATGCGGCGGAGCTGCCGCTGTTGCGCGTGCCGGCGCAAAGGCGCTACGATCGCGAGGATTTGAAGCGGCTTGTGCGCGAGGGCCTGGGGAGAGTCTGAGTTGCGCCCGAACGGCCCGGGCCCGGCGCTGGAATTGCTCTTTCTCGATTCGCTTCGCCCGAGGACCGCCATCCGCCAGAATATGACTTCAGGAGTTTTGCACTTTTGCCTCAACTGACGCCGAACCAGGTTTTCCATCACATGCTCGAGGAGCGCTCGGAGCCTCTTCAGAAGCTGAAGAAGGAGCTGCATGAGAGCGAGCGGCCCATCGTGCTGGAGAAGCTGGCGGGATCGGCTCTTCCTTTTGTTCTCTCCAATGTTCTGCGCACGGAGAAGCGCCCGATTCTGGTGCTGACGGCCGGAATGGAGCGGGCAGAGGACATTGTGGGCGACCTGGAGTTTTTCGGCGTGGCGAACGCCATGCACTATCCCAAGTGGGAAGTGCTGCCCTACGACGAGGATGACTTGTCCATTGAAGTGGCGGCGAAGTCCCTCGATGTGTTCGAGGCGATTGCCCGGAAACGGCTCGATCCAAAGGCCGAACCGTTTGCCATCGCCGCGCCGGTGGACGCCGCAATGCTGAAGGTTCTGCCGGAAGAGCGGATGAAAGAGCTGACCGTCCGGATTCAATGGGGCGATCTGCTGGATCCGGCGAAGCTCGGCGACCGCCTGCAAGCGGCAGGCTATACGCGCGAGCCCATCGTGGAGGCCCGGGGCGAATTCTCGGTCCGCGGCGGCATTATCGATATCTATCCCCTGAACGCCGAGTTTCCTCTGCGTATCGATCTCTTCGGCGAGGAGATCGAGAGCATCCGGACGTTTGATATTCAGACCCAGCGCAGCCTGGACGACCTGGGGACGGAGGCGGACCTGATCATTCCGCCGGCGCGCTTCAAATCGCAGATGCTCTCGTATATCCAGGAGGGGGGCGCGCTGGAAACGCTGTTCGAGCATTTGCCCGAGGACACCCTCGTTCTCCTCGAATCGCCCGAACGTTTCCAGGAAGTCTGCTCCTACTACGAGAACGCCATCGACCGGCAGTATGAGATTGCGAAAAAGAACCGTGAGGACGCCCCGGAACCGGACAAGCTGATCGTTCGGGCGGAAGCGTTGCCGCGGCGGCTGGAGCGGTTCCGCCGGATCGAACACAGCCTGTATCCTCCGGAAAAGGGACGAAAGGCAGTCCATGTGCCTTTCGAGCAGGCCAACTACGCCGCCGAAGTGCAAGAGTTGGACGCCTGGCTGGGGCAAATCCGCAAGCTGCAAAGCCAGGACTACCTGGTGGCGGTGACGTGCGACAACGACGGCCAGGTGCAGCGCTTCGACGAGTTGCTGCGCGAGCATGAAATCAATGCCGTGGCTGTCTATACGTCCGGATGGACGGAAGGCTTCGAGCTCAAGGATGTGCTCAAGGGCTACCAGGACGTGATGATCCTTGTGGGAGGGCAGCAGACGGGGTTCGCGCTGCCGGACGTGCGGCTGTGCCTGATGACCGACCGGGAGATTTTCGGGCGCTATAAGCGGCGCTATGTCTATAAGAAGATCTATAAGGGGAAACCGATTCAGACCTCGGGCGATATACGCCGGGGAGACTATGTGGTTCACGTCGATCACGGCATTGGCCGGTTTCTGGGAATGCGCGTGCAAAAGATCGACGAACGCATGGTGGACCTGATCGAGATCGAATACGCCGACGGGAACAAGCTTCTGGTGCCGGTGGAGAAAATCCAGAAGGTGCAAAAGTATTCGGGGCCGGAGGCGGCGGAGCCCAAGCTGGACAAGCTGGGGAGCAACAAGTGGGCGAAGCGCCGCGAGAAGCACAGCGCGGAGATCGAGAAGCTGGCGGAGGAACTGCTCGAACTCTATGCAGCGCGGGAGACGGCGTCGCGGGAGCCGCACAAGCCTGACCAGCCGCTGCAGCGCGAATTCGAGGCGAGCTTTCTTTACCAGGAAACGCCGGACCAGCAGGCGGCGATCGACGCGGCGAAGGTGGATATGGAGAAGCCGCGACCGATGGACCGGCTGGTTTGCGGAGACGTCGGTTATGGCAAGACGGAAGTGGCGATCCGGGCAATTTTCAAGTGCATCCAGAGCGGCCACCAGGCGGCCGTGCTTTGCCCGACGACGATTCTGGCGCAGCAGCATTACAACAATTTCCGCGAGCGGTTTGCGGATTTTCCTATCAAGCTGGAAATGGTCTCGCGATTCCGCAAACCGGCGGACGTGCGCGAGGTGAAGAAGAAGATGCGTTCCGGCGAGCTGGACGTGGTTGTGGGAACGCACGCGCTTCTCTCGAAGGACGTGTCGTTCAAGGATCTCGGCCTGGTGGTCGTCGATGAGGAGCAGCGCTTTGGCGTGCGGGCGAAAGAGCGGCTCAAGGAGATGCGCAAGGAAGTGGACCTGATGACCATGAGCGCGACGCCGATTCCGCGCACGCTGCACATGGCCATGAGCGGCCTGCGCGACCTGTCGATCATCACGACGCCGCCGCCGGACCGCCAGCCAATCAAAACCCGCGTGATCCACTTCGAGGAAGAGCAAATCGCCGAGGCGATCCTGCGCGAGTTGAATCGCGGCGGCCAGGTTTACTTTGTCCATAACCGCGTGAAATCGATACACGAAGTCGTTCAGCGCCTGAAGGAAATCGTGCCCCACGCCCGGATCACCCATGCTCACGGGCAGATGAAGGAATCGGAGCTGGAAGGGACGATGCTGAAGTTCATCGACCAGCAATACGACATTCTGGTTTCGACAACGATTATCGAAAGCGGCGTGGATATTCCAAACTGCAATACGATTATCATCAACCGGGCGGACGCCTTTGGCCTGGCCCAGCTTTA
>CAYFUR010000137.1:0-8423 GCA_964346275.1 uncultured Candidatus Sumerlaeota bacterium | reverse complement strand
CCTGCTCCTCGTGGGCCTCGCGCGCGTCCTCCACGTCTTGATCGATGTTCATCCCGAGCACCCGGACCGGCTTGCCATCAAAGTGATTCGCCGGTTTCCTGTTTGAATTGGTTCGTTTGCTTTCCCGTATAGACAAGAACACCACCGGTTTCAAAGCGATAGCGGTAATCCCGCTCGCCACTTTTTTCCGCGGCCGCGACGGACGGAATGAGCAGGCAAGCCACAAGGAGCGTGAGCAAGTATCGCATGATTTTTACCCCTCCGTTTCCAGGAGATCGCGGATGCTTTGACCGACCACTTTGCGCAGGTCTTTTCTCCAACCCACATGCACGTCGCGGACGACGCCCTCCTCATCGATGATAATCAGCGTCGGATAGCCGCGCACGCCATACTTCTCGGGAACGTGCTCCGCCTTGAGCGTCGGGTATTTCAGCTCCATTTTTTCGTGGACGAATTCCGCGTCGGAGATGTCCCGGTCTTTGTTCATGCCGAGAATCTGAACCGGCGCGTCCTTGAAGTCCTCCGCGAGCTGGTTGATCTGGGGCATGGCGCGGATGCACCAGCCACAGCCGCGATACCAGAAATCCAGCACAACGACTTGGCCGCGAAGACCATCGGTGGAATAGCTTTTTCCATCGAGGCTTTCCGCCGTCCATTCGGGCGTGGGTCTGTCGAGTATCTCCTCGAACTCATTCGAGCGGTTCAGGCGGTGGTTTTTGAATCGATCGTGTTCCTTGAGGTCTTCTTTCAGAATCCCCCGCACCACATCGGTTTCCGCCATTTGGAGCGCCTGGTCCAGGGCGAGGCGCGCGCTGGCGAGTTTTTCTTCATAATTCGGATCCGGCTCTTCCGGGCTTTTCACCATCTCCTTATAGGAGTCCTTGGTTTCCCGGTAAGCGTTGATGTCGCGCCTGAGTGCGGCGAATTCGGATTCGGGCAGAATGCGGTTTATTTCCAGCGTCCGCTCGCTGGTTCCCTTGGAATTGAAACCATAGGTCTGGCGGACTGTGCTCGCCTGGCGTGTGATGATCTTCTTTTCTCTATCAAACGTATACTCGTAGGTGATTTCCGAGCCATAGATTTTATTCAACTTGCTGACCCGGGTGGCTTCGAATCGAAACACCCCCTCTTCCGCCGAGCCGGCCGTTTTATAGCTGTAGTAATCTCCAAAGACGTCCTCGGGGCCATCCCAACCTTCCGTCAACTCCGCATCGGTGCGGGGCAGAGCCGGGAAATAGAGATCGGGCGTAAAGAAGCCCACCTTCTCCGGCTGTTTGTGATGGCCGTCGGGCGAAATCTCCCAAAAGGCTGTTTCCGTCTGGGCGGGTTGTTCCTGCCGCTCGGACCCGTAGTCATACCACCGTTCTTTCTCGCGCGCCGCAAAAGCGAGCCAATGCCCCGATTCGGGAAGTTTCCGGATCATCGTGACGGTGGTGATCGTGCTGCTGCCGCGATGGCTCGAATCGCCCTTCGATTCTCCGGCGCTCGTATAGACGAGCTTCTGGCCCGGTTCAAAGCCATAATGTGAAAGGTTTTCGCCTTCGGCGGGGACACTGGGTGCGCCGAGCAGCATCGCGATTCCTGCAAGATACAGCAAGACGGCCTGTCGCATGGCAGCCTTCTCCAATGATTGTTGAGCCTTATGATGGTGACCACTGAGCAAGAGTATTGCAAGCTGAGTTTCGTTGACTCCGGCCCCGAGGCCGTCATGGATGGCCCGAGTTCGGATAAGGGAAAGGCGGCTTTCTGATGAATGTGCTGGTAACCGGGGGAGCAGGTTATATTGGCAGTGTTACGACTCGGGCCCTGGTGGATCGGGGAGACGCGGTCTGTGTCGTGGATAATCTTTCCACCGGGCACAAAGGCGCCGTGCCGGCGGAAATCCCCTTTTATCAGACAAGTCTGCAGGAAACGAGAGAGCTGGAAGAGATTCTTCGCGCGGGCGGAATCGAGGCGATCGTCCATTTCGCCGCCTATTCGCTGGTCGGCGAGTCCGTCAAGGATCCGGAAAAATACTTTCGGAATAACGTGGCCGGAACGCTCTCGCTGCTTGAAGCGATGAATGCCGCCGGAGTCCGCCAGCTTGTTTTCTCTTCAACAGCAGCGGTTTACGGCGAGCCGGAATCCGTTCCGATCAGCGAAGAGCACCCCACGCGGCCGGGGAATCCTTACGGCCTGACCAAGCGGTTCATGGAGCAGGCCATGGAATCTTACGCGGGGGCTTACGGGCTGCGTTTCGCGGCGCTGAGATACTTCAACGCCTGCGGCGCTGCCGGCCGTCTCGGCGAGGCCCACAGTCCGGAAACGCATTTGATCCCCCTGGTGCTCCAGGTGGCTCTGGGCCAGCGGCCGTCTATCTCGATATACGGCACGGATTACGACACACCCGATGGCACCTGCGTCCGGGATTATATTCATGTGCTGGACTTGGCGGACGCCCATCTGCGGGCGCTGGATCACCTTGCGCGCGGGGGCGAGTCCCTTCACTGCAACCTGGGCAATGGGCGGGGGTTCTCGGTGCGGGAGGTCATCGAGACCTGCCGCGAGATCACGGGGCAGGAGATTCCCGCGGAGGAAGGCCCGCGCCGGCCCGGCGATCCCTCGCGCCTGGTGGCGGACGCGGCCAAAGCGCGGGCAGTGCTCGGCTGGCAGCCCGAGCGCGGCGGCCTCTCCCGCATCGTTTCCGACGCATGGGAGTGGCACCGCACTCATCCGACGGGCTACAAAGATGCTTAGCAGGACTGCGCCTACCGATCGGAAATCATGGTGATGCGCTCGCTGCTCATGGAGGGCCGTGTGCTGCTCAACTCGTCGGCCGTTTTCTCGAAGGGTTCGAGACTGATGTGGAGTTTCTGGGCGAGTTCGTGAAGAGCCTGCCGGGCTTCATCGGGCACATGCGCTGAACGCGATCCGTTTCTCTCGGCCAAATGGGCAGGCAGCGGCCGGTCGTGAACGAGGGCGAAAACGTTATTCTGTGCCTCCCAAAAATCGGGCTTGATGGAGAGAAGCTCGAACACTTGAAGAAGGGCATCCGCCACCCCGCAGATTTCCGCATTGGGTGAAAGCGCCAGCTCGTCGAAGATACTGGTGAACGTCTGCTCAAGCTGGCGGGTGACCGAGGAGTCCTGCATGTGGATGCCGTAGCGATTGGCCTCCGCGGCGATCTCCAGCAGGCCGCTTGTTTCGGATGTTTCCATAAAGTTGTCGAGGCCTTCAAGGAGGCGCCGCCGGAGAACGAACTCTGCCGCGGCAAGGAAACCCTGTGGCAGGGGAGCGTTCACTTCCAGGAGGTAATCCATGAATTTGCGGTTCTCCTCGTAGATCTGTGTGAGAGCCGTGTCAAAGCGGTGGAAGGCTTCGTCGGTGATGCGGCTGAGGAGGTCGCGGCGCCCTTCGCTGAAGAGCGAATCGACGGAATAGTAGGTGTGGCCGAAATATTCGTCCACCACGCGGACGAGATCGGTGATGGACCGCTTGTGGAAGGTCGTGAACAGGTCTTCGCGGAGCTTTTCATAGGGGATGTATCCCAGCGATCCCATGATCGAGCAGCGGAAATCGTGGCCCCCGAAGTGCAGCGCCACCGCCGTCGTCTCGACTGTTTCGCCGTCGAGCAGAGAGAGGGCGCTGATGCGGCAGATCTTGATTCCTGTCGAGCCGAAGAAGGACTGCTCGCTATCGTGCTCCTGAACTTCATAGCAGAAAACCCGGTGGCGGCCCCGTTCCTCGCAGTCAAAGTGGGTGATCACATAGTGGGCAATGACGCGATAGAGGTCGACGGTATGCGGCTTCACGAACCGCCGATAGCATGTCGCGGCATCTTTCATGTGGTCGATATTGCTCTTGGCTTGTTCCAGTTTTTTGGTGAATTCCTCTTCCACCTCGTGATGGAAGGGCAAAAGGAGCTGGAGCAGGCGGCCCGCATATTTCATATTCTGCACGGTTTCGATTCCCGACACTTCGTCGAAGAACCACGCGCAGCTGGTGAACATGAGCTGGGTGTTTCGCATCATTTCCATGAGCCGGAGAATCTCGAGGCTGCGCATGGCCGTGTCCGTCGAGCGGCCGTGGTTTTTCAAAAACTGGCGAAAGCGCTCGAGTTTATTCGGATTCAGCAACACGTGGATATAATTGTGGAGAGCCTTTTCCGGTTCCTCGAAGTAATCGGCGGCTTCCTTGTCGTAGACCTCGTATGCTTTATTGGCGAGGTAGCGGAACGCATCGCGAAGCGGCGCGCGCCAATCCTGGCGCCAGCCCGGATGCATGCCGGAATTACAACCACAATCGGATCGCCAGCGCTCGACGCCGTGGATGCATGACCACGACGATTGATCCCAAATCTCCACCTCGGCTTCGGGCTCGTGCATCGCCAGATACTGGGCGTAATTGACAAGTTCCGCGCGGCCGTCCTGCTCGATGAGGTGAAGCGTATAGGCGAGAGCCATTTCGCCATGGCGATGATGGTGGCCGTAACTCTCCCCATCGGTCGCGATATGAAGGAGTTCGGGCCAGGATCGCTTATCGTCAAATCCCTGCATGAGGCGATCGGCGAAAACATGGCTGTCGTTGAGCAGGCCTTCGAAGGCGATCGCCTGGCTGATAGGCCCATCATAGAAAAACAGCACCACTTGCCGGCCAGAGGGAAGATTGCAGACGTATGGCCGCGTCGGATCAATGCTTCCGCCCTCGGCGCTCTCCCATTCCGATGTCTCTTCCCGCAGGCGAAAGGCTTTGGCCTGGCGGGGTGCCAACACCGTAAACTTGATGCCGTGCTCGGCGAGAACCTCCAGCGTGGGAATATCCACGGCGCATTCCGGGAGCCACATGCCCTCGGGATCGCGGCCGAAGCGGGACCGGAAATCCTCCAGCCCCCAAACGGTTTGGATCACCTTCTCCCGCTCTGTGGCCAGCGGCATGATCACGTGGTTGTAAGCCTGGGCGAGGGCGTTGCCATGGCCTCTCTCGCGGACAGAAACGCGGTCCGCCTCGATAATGTCCTCGTACATGAGAGGCCGCCTGGCCTCCATCCAACTCAGCAGCGTCGGCCCGAAATTGAAACTGATTTTCGAGTAGTTGTTACGGATATCGAGGATGCGCTTGTCCCACGTGGAGATCCGGGCCGCCGTGTTGGGCCCGTAGCACTCCATGGCAATGCGCTCGTTCCAGTCGTGATAAGGATGTGCGGAATCCTGGACTTCGACAGCTTCCAGCCAGGGATTCTCCCGGGGCGGTTGGTAGAAATGTCCATGGATACAGAGATATCTGTTTTGTTTCATAGAGCCTTATAATCGTCGTAAATTGACTCGAGACAGATTCGAGCAGGCGTATCGTCCTACGGCCCGCGTGGCCCAGCAAGCCAAGTCCACATCCAAAAGCACTCTCCGAGAGAAAGCCCTTTCTTGGAAATTCCAAAAAACATTGCAAATACGAAACATTTTTGTTTGGCATGCCAAATGATTACTCGGCAGACTCTGTCTATGTTTGAGCATTACATCCCTTAGGAGCCACCCCCATGTCTGACTTTCGTCGAAAGGCCTTCACCCTCATCGAGCTGCTCATCGTCGTCGCGATTATCGCCATCCTGGCGGCGATTGCTGTTCCCAATTTTCTCGAGGCGCAAACGCGGGCCAAGGTCTCGCGGGTGAAAGCCGACCTGCGTACCCTGGTCACCGGTCTTCAAAGCTATCGGATCGATCACCATTCCTATCCGGAAGGGACCGATAATCCGGCCAAATATCCTCAGGAATTTGCCAACTTCTTCGGTCCGCTTGCCGGCGGGTATTACACCTTTGCCACGCGCACGACCGATGGGCGCACCGCCGGTGCGGGTGCTTTCTTTACTCTCACCACCCCGGTTGCCTATGTCACGGTTCCGCTGGAAGATCCTTTCGCGGCTCAGGCAGGGATCCCTGTCTATTATGCCTATCGGAATGCCAAGGATCGCAAGAATGGATTCGTCATAACGAGTGTTGGGCCCGACACGGATCTGATGGATCCCAATGGCCAGGGAACGAATAATCCCAACCCGCTGTCTACAGCTTCGGACACCAAGAATCCCTCCCGCATCGCTGACATCAATGAGCGGGCGGTCATCCATTATATCGAGGGGACGGATCAGCCGACGATTGATGCGGTGAATACCCAGTATGGTTCGCTTCGGCGTGGGCTTGACGACCTCTCCTATGATCCCACGAACGGAACGATTAGCGACGGCGACATTTACCGCCTTGAACCCTGATGCCCTGGGCCGGGAGAGGTGCGGGACCTGCTGGCTCGCGCCTCTCCTCTTTCAGTTCTCCCCATCCAACAATTCGCGGAGTTTCTCGGCCGTTTCTGCTGGTGTTCCTCCCGGTTGAAGCCAGAAGGCGCCGCCGGCTGAATTGAGTGCCCGGGCCATGCGGAGGGCCTGTCTGGCCGGGTCTTCGGCCTGGCGAAACGAATAGTTCCGTTGATAGCTCAAGGACGTATAGACAGCCTCGCTCAGCGACATCTCTCCACCATTGGGGTAAGCTGGGAATGGCGCTGGTTTTCTTTGCCGGCGGCTGATCAGCTCAAAGCGCAGGAGCAGGTTTTCCGCTTCTTTCAGGATTTCTTCCAGAAGGGTGATTTCCCGGGATGAAAGCCGGCGGTGGAAGCTGATTCGGGTATAATCTTCCGAGGGCTTCATGTCCCGGACGGGGAGATGGCGGCGGAGAGCCTCCGCCGCGGCAGCCGTTGGGGGAAGGATCCACGCGCGGCTGTTTGGGGACGTGCCAGAAGTCCACTCGCCGGTGTCGTCGAAACGTCCGATGAAAACCAGGATGACGCGGCGAAGTGAGATCCGCTCGTGGCAAACGGAATCCGGCGTGGCAAGGCGCCGGGGTTCCGTCCCTCCAAAAGCCCACCAGAGCCGCGGGTCATGTTCTCCCGCTCCTCTCAGAGCGGCTGCGCGTAAGAACGGATAGAGCGACATTTCCCCCGGATGCACCAGCAGCAGATCCTCTGCGGCAAGGCGGAGCTCTCCTTTCCCGTTTTCCAACAGTTTTTCCGTCAGGGTCGATTTCCCCGCCCCGCTGTCGCCGACGAGAAGCACCGGTTTTTTGCCAATGGTGAAGGCGTTTCCATGGAGAAGGATCAGTTCCGGGTGCTTGCTTTGGAGCACCATCCCAAGAAGGAAAGTCGTCACTGCGGGGCGATGGCGTGGATTCTCGACGGCGACGCTTCGGAGTTTTCTCCTGCCGTCGAAAAGCTCAACGCGCTCCCCGCTCCACTGAAGCAATAATTCCGCGGGAGGGGCTGGCTCTCCGGCTGCGGCCATGAGGTGAAAGTAGTATTCAAGCGCATCGTAAAGGGCGGTGTTATCAGCCCCGATGTCTACACGATGTCCCGCAACTTTCAGAGGGAGAAGAGCTGGCATTTTCTCATGGGCTGAAACTGGAGCAGGCGTTCACGGCGTGAGAGGCCTTGCGGAGTTCTTCCGCCGAATGGCTGATAATCCGCGGCCGCTGATAGGTCCGCCGTGGGGGCTTCTCTGCCTTTTCCTGTTTGCTTTTGCCGGTGTTCATGGGTTTCTCGGTTTTGTCCATCATGCGATGACCTCAGGCTTCAAGAATTCCCAACTCGCGGAATTGTTCCACAGTCTGCTGGTAGTCCTGCCGGAGCGTTTCCGCATCCATTTCTGGATACTCGCTCGCCAGCTTCTCGATCAGCTCTTCTTCTTCCAAACCTGTCTTCAGCCCGCTCCAGATCGTTGCCGCCGTTGGGTTCAGCATATGGAGGGAGCCATTCCAACGGTCGTAGAGGACGACTTCGTTACCAAGCCTCTGGCTTTCGAAACGAGGTTGGCCGTCCGCGGGCGTCCGGTGCGGTTCGGGTTTCGATTCTTCGCTCATACTCACATCGATAGTGGCCTTCGCTGGCAGGTGAGAAGTCAAGAAGAAATGGATTCTTCGGACCAGCCTCGCTGGCCGCAATGATCCCGTTAGAGCGAAGAATGGGGCGGTCCAGGGCCTCAAGCGGCACCATTGTCCCGGGCGCTCTTCCACGCAGACCAGGCGTCCCTTGAAACGGCCAGGTGGCGCCGGTTCGTCACGGAGCGGCGAATAGTCCCCGCGGGTCAGGAGTCTCCCGGTGCCCGTGCGGCCCAGGAAGCGATGGAGCACCAGGCTTTGGCCGCTTCCTTTCCGGAGAGCAATGATCTCGCCACGCTTCAGGTCTCGCGGGGAAATGGCCGTTTCCAGGATGATGCGCTGGCCCGGCCGGAGAAGCGGCAGCATGCTCTTGCCCCGGATCCGGGACACGACCAGGCGAGGGGATGCTTTTCCATCAATCAGTATATCTGCCATATCGTACCGGGGGAAACGGTTTGCTGGCTGATCGCGAAGCTGGTTTCGGGATCGCCGAAGAGATTAAAGATGCGTGCCGAATCGGCAACGAGGGGATGCCGG
>CAYFUR010000136.1:0-8448 GCA_964346275.1 uncultured Candidatus Sumerlaeota bacterium | reverse complement strand
GGCACGTTCAGAAAGGCCTTCACCGGCCCGTGGGGAGCGGCATTGGCTGTATAGCTTCCATCTTCACCGGAAACCGCCGTGGTGGATGTATAGTCCTGCTCCTCTCCCTGGGGGGATTGCGCGACGAAGGTCAGCGTGACTCCCGCCGCCGCACCGCCTCCGGGAGCCATCACTTTTCCGGAAACCCGCGTGCCGGGCTGGGGCGTTGGCGTGGCGTCGGTAGTGAGTGTTGGAGAAGACGCCTCGTCCAGCGGATTTCCAACCAGCGCGATGCTGCCGGTTGTCGCATCATCTTTCGCATTCCCCGCTCCCGCGGCATCGCCATCTCCTTCCGGCCATTCCTCTCCCACCGGCGCGGCGTCCCTCTTCCCCTTTGTTTCCTTGTCGATTCCCTCGGCAATTTGTGTCTTGCCTTGTTCTTCTTCGCTGTCGCCGCTGATAACAAGCATCCCCTCTTCTCCGCGTTCTTTCGGGGTGCTCTCCTGTTGGGCGGGTCGTTGAGCCTGTTTGGCCCGTGGCTCTCCCTGGCGCCAGGCCACCACGCCAACCGCCAGGCCCACCGCGGCCAGTCCGAGAACCATCAGCGCAAGCAAGCTGTTCCGCTTCATCGTCGCGGACCCTCCCAGGTTTTTCTCAACGCACGGACAGTTTGTTCCAAGGATCGTACCATGGCGAGTAGAAAGACAAAAAAAGCGGCGGGGGAGTTCCCCGCCGCACAGTTCTCAACAATCTTTTCCGGGGCAATTACTTGCCAAAGGTTTTCGCGTCTTCGACGAAGGACTTCATGCCCGCATCGCTGAGCGGATGATCCGCGACCCCCATGAGGATTTCTCCCGGCACGGTCAGAATGTCCGCCCCGGCCTGGAGCGCCTCGGGAATCTGCACCGAATTGCGGAAGCTCGCCGCCAGGATTTCCGTGCGGATGTCATAGTTCGCGAAGACCTGGGCGATTTCGCGGATAAGACGCATGCCGATGTCTTTCCGGTCGCCGCCCGAAGCCACGTATTCCGTGTTATGCGCCTGGTCGGGCTTCTTGTGATTCTCCACCATGTAGAGAGAGTTCCCCGGCTGGCGTTCCGGGTGGTCATTCTTGTACGCATAATCGGCGAGGCGCCCAAGGAACGGCGACACGTATGTCGCGCCGGCCTGCGCGGCCCAGAACGCCTGTGTTGTGTTGAAAACCAGCGTGCAGTTCGTCTTGATATCCCGCTCCCAGAGAGAGCGCAGCACCTTCAATCCCGTGTGCGGATCCAGCTTCTCGTCGATTTCCTGGTATCCGCCGATGGGCACCTTAATCACCGAGTTGTCGCCGAGCTTGCGCAGTTCCTCGGCCTGCTCGACCATTTTGTCGTAAGTCAGCTCGGTCAGCTCCAGCGACACGGGAAGCGGATTCATGTAATCGCAAATCTGCTTCATCATTTCCTTGGCTTCGTCCCAATTCTTCGCCCCGGCGCGCTTGAGCAGTGTGGGATTCGTGGTCACGCCATTGATAATGCCCGATTCGGTCAGGGTCTTGATCTGATCGAAATCGGCGGTGTCGGCAAAGATGCGTGGCGCGAGGCGGGCCGGGTGGGCGACCTTCTTGCCCTCGCGGGTGATGTTGACCTCTTCCATCTCGCGGCGGCGCAGGATCAGGGCAGGTGTGTAGTGATCGGCAGGAAACATAAATGAGATTCTCCAGCATCGGAATGAACGGATTCAGGCGCTAAACCTAGCGCACCCGTTTCCTCCGGGGGAAGCTGGAATTGTGCCTCCGGCAAATTTGCTCAGGGAAGATCGAAGCTGAAAGACCGGATTTCCGCCTCCGCCAGCGCGTCCCAAAGCCGCACCGTGCCGTCTGCCCCGGCGGAGATCACCCGGTTTGACGATCCCGCAAAATCCACGCTGTAAACCGGCCCCGTGTGTCCGTATAACTCACCGGCGCGCATGCCCGCCTTCAGCCGCCAAAGCCCAATGACACCAAGATCATTTCCCGCTGCCAGGAACTTTTCCTCCCCGTCCATCTCCAGGGCCCGCACCGGCGTTCCCCCGCTCTCCAGGTTCCGGAGCGGCGCTCCGGAATGCGGGTTGACCAGAAACAGCCCGCCATCCTTGCTGGCCACCGCCATCGGGCTTTCCGCGTAAAGTGCCCGGTAGGCCATCGCCACCAGGGCCGAATCGTCCACACGCGTGCGATAATTCCGCCGGCCCGTGCGCCAGTCGTATTCCACCAGGGTTCCATCGGATAAACCGGCGTGGATCGAGCCCGCGCCATAGCCAAATTCAAGGCAACCCACTCTGGCGCCGTCCACCTTGAGCTGGTGGGTCTGCACGTTCGGCCTGAGGTCCCAGACCGTGATGCGCTCGCCGCCTCCCGCTGCCAGCCAGTCTTCCTCCGGATGGAACTCCAGCGCCGCCACGGGCGCGATCCTCAGGCTCAGGCGTCGTTCTGCCAGGCCCGTGGCTGTGCCATAAAGTCCCAGGTAATCCTTCTCGGGATCCGCCGCGGCGATGATCTCCAGGCTGGGATCGTAAGCCTGGGCGGAGACCCTTTGGCTGTCCGCTTCGATCCGGCGAATGGTGCTCCCGGTGTCCGGGTCGAAAATCACCGCGCCGCCGTTTTCGCCATTGATCATCAGCACCGCCGTGCGCCCGTCCGGCGCGATCGCAACGCGCACGGGCGGCGCATCCGGAAAGGCGGCCGGCTGGGCGTCGAGATATCCCGCGCAAAAGAGGCTGAAAAACAGGAAAAGAAAAAGGGCGGACGCTCTCATCCCACGGATTGCGTCTCCACGGTGTGCTTTTTCATCCCGCCCTTCATAATCGACTCGGCCCAGTGGCAGGCCACGCGATGGCCAGGGAAAACCTCGCGCATCTCCGGGGGTTGCGTATGGCACTCCTCGGTTGCATAGGGGCACCGCGGATGGAAGCGGCACCCCGTGGGGTGGTTCGCCGGGTTGGGCACGGCGCCCAGAACGGGCCGCAGGCGCTTTTTTTCGATCGCGTCCTCCAGGCGGGGGCGGGAATCCAGCAACCCCGCTGTGTAAGGATGCAGCGGCTGCTCGAAAAGCTTCTCCGCCGTGGCATACTCCACGATCTGCCCCGCATACATCACGGCCACCTCGTCGCTGATTTCCGCAATCACGCCGAGGTCGTGGGTAATCATCAGGATCGACGATCCATAGCTTTCCTTGAGCTGGGCCATGAGGTCGAGGATCTGCGCCTGCACGGTCACATCCAGCGCCGTCGTCGGTTCGTCGGCGATGAGCAGGTCGGGATTGCAGGCGAGCGCCATGGCGATCATCACCCGCTGGCGCATGCCGCCCGACATCTGGTGGGGGTATTCATGGACGCGCCGGGTGGGCGAGGGGATCTTGACAAGCTCGAGCATGCGCACCGCTTCCTGCAGCGCCTGCTTCTTATTCATCTTGCGGTGGATGCGGAACACCTCGCCGATCTGGTCGCCAACGGTAAACACCGGGTTCAGCGACGTCATCGGCTCCTGGAAAATCATGGAAATCTTGTTGCCGCGGATGCGGCGCATTTCCCGCTCGCTCACCTTCGCCAGGTCCCGGCCGTGCATCAAAATCTCGCCACTCACAATGCGCCCCGCCGGTTTTTGAACCAGCCGCATAACGCTCAGCGCCGTCACCGACTTGCCCGAGCCCGACTCGCCCACAATCCCCAGCGTGCGGCCCTTGCCCACCTTGTAGCTCACGCCATCCACCGCCCGCGCCACGCTCTCCTGGCCGAAGAAATACGTCCTCAGGTCGCGGATATCCAAAAGGATATCGTTTCCGTTTGAGGGAGAAACCGGGACTTTTTCTTCCGCCATGAGCCACTTTCCGCCGAGGGGATTAAAGGGTGGCGAGTTTCCGGGCTGCTTTCCAGGTTGTCAACGGCGGATGGGGAGCACTTCCCGCTCCGCGCTCTTCTTTTCCGTTCTCATTTTCACCATTGGCTCCGCGGCTGGGTAGCCATCCGCTGCCGCAGCGCCTCCAGTTCGCGCGCCTCGCCGCCCCGGCCCGCCTCCTGGTAGGCGAAGATCAGGTTCTCGATGAGGTTGCGGTTGTAAGGATCCAACTCGAGGCCATGTTCCCACGCCGCGATGGCCTCCGGGCTGTTCCCTTTCCGCATTTCCAGGAACCCCAGCAGCAAGAAGAGCCGCGGGGTCGGCGTTTGGCCAACGGAGTGCCGGGCGGTGGAGAGCGCGTCGGAGGAAAAGCCAAGACCGCGCTGGGCGTCGACGCGGGCCTTCCACGCCAGTTCTTCAAAGGGGCGGTTGGCGTTATAAGGAAAGCGCATCGTCGCCCACAGCGCCTCCCCATGAAACCCAAAGCGGTTCAGGTGCTCGGCATAGAAAGCGACCGGGCGCTCAGCGCCCGGGCGAACGGTGATCGCGTTTCGCGGAACGACAATTCTATAGGTGTTTTCCCACAAAGTCAGGTCGTTCCGCCAAACCAGCGTTTCATTGAGGGAAAGGTAGGCGAGAAAGCCGATCAGCAACGCTGCCGGGCGCCAGGCGCTGGGCGCGGCCCAGCGCTCGATGGCCAGCGCCGCCAGGATTCCCGCGCCTGCCAGCGGAAGATACAAAAACCGCACGGCCATCCACTGGGTCATGGGGACGAGGTTGGAAAAGGGGAGCAGGCAAACCAGAAACCACGCGAGGCCGAAAGCCGCGCGGGGCGCCCTCCGCCAGAGAAAAACGCCCACCCCAATCAAAATCCCCAACACCGCGATTCCCGCCAAAGTGGCAGGATTTGTCCAGCCGTTGGGCCGGATCCATTCGTAGGTGATCGGGAAATGCACGGGAAGGAGCATCACGCGAAGATAGCGCAGAAACACCTCGGGCATGGTCGCCATGGTGGCGCCCCATGTGCCGCCAGGCGGCTCTGCCGTTTGCGCCGTGCCGCCCAGGATGAAGTGGCGAATGCCGAGAAAAACCAGCGTCAGCGCCGTTCCGCCAAAGAGAATTGTCCCCAGCCGCCGATTGTCTCTCCCGCCGCTCGTCCCGCCCTGCACCAGAAGCCCCAGGCCAGCCAGGGGCGTATAGACCACCGCATGCTCCTTGCTCAACATGGCCATCACCGCCAACGCCAGGGAAAACGCCACGGACTGCCCTCCGCGGCCCAGGGCATGATAGAGCGCCCAGAACAGGAATGCCCCTGCCATCAGGCCGTCGCGCTCCTTGATCCACGCCACCGATTCCGTCTGCGCCGGATGCGCGGCAAACAGCGCCGCCGCGGTGAACGCGGCGAATCCGCTCAGGCCCAGCCGCCGCAGGAAAGCGAAGAGCCCGAGCGCCGCCGCGCCGTGCCACAGCAGGTTCACAAAATGATACCAGGCCGGGTGGCGGCCCGCGATTGTATAGTCAGTCAAGTAGTGAAGATTGCGCAGCGGCCGCCAGAATGATTGCTCGGCACCGCCCATGGAATTCGTCTCCGGATCCATGAGCAGCGGGCCGAGGTTCGACCAACTCTGAACCCAGGCGTTTCCCTTCACGAAAAAGTGGTCGTCATAAACGAAATCGTTGAAAAGGCAGAGCAGGAACGGACCGATGGCGATCAGAACCACTGCGAGTCCCAGGCGAGAACGAATCGGGCTTTCAGCGCAATCGGCTTTTGGCGTGTTGTCGGTCATTCGCTCTTCGGGTTCCCATTAGTGGAGGGCTGACGGGGGGATCAGTCCTCGGATTGCACAAGGCTCCACGCCATGCGGCCAATCCGCAGGGCGCATTCCCGGGATTTCAACCGCCATTTCTCCACGGCCGAGCGCGCCAGAGAGCGCGCCAGCGGAAAACTGGCCAGGACCAGCACCGCGATGGCGCCGTGGGCCATCTCCGAGACAACCTGCGCCGCCTGGCCGTCCGGCGAGGCCTCCGAATAGAACATCACGCCAAAAGCCACTTCGAGCCCCATGCTCAGGAGGAGATAGGCAATCAGAACTTCCGCCAGGAGGAATCCGAGAATGATCGGATAATAGAAGACAAGCACCACCGTGCGGATGAACGTCCAGGCGCCGCGATCCAGCGGCGAGGATTCATACTCGGACACCACGCGCTCCACCAACCGGTCGCCGATGCGCTGGGCCATGGTGAAGAAATAGGCCGGCGACCAGAAGATCCCCCCGGCAATCACCGCCGCCACGAGTGCAAGATCTCCCGCGCCGACGGGCCAGCCATACGCCACAACCGCCACGGCCGCCGCTGCAATCACCAGCCAGTAACCCGCATAGCGTCCGCCCCATCGCCGCTCCAACTCCTCGATCAAGAGGGCTTCTCCAATTTCGCTGGAGGTCAGCGGCAGGAGGCGCAACTCGTCGCCGGTGGCGCCCCGGGGATCCCCAAGAACCCACTGCTCGAGCCAGTACGGAAGGTTTGACCTTCGAAAACGAAGGGAGTGACTCAGCCAAATCAGCCCGGCAACCTGGGCCAGGGCAAGGAGGCCCCCGAAGCAGGGGCCGAGGAAATAGAGCAGTCCCGCTGCAATGATCATCCCGAGCATCACCCACATGAGGGTCACACCGAGGGACAATGCCTTGGCGAAGGAGTAGGAAACAAGGGAGTGCGATCTGCGCCGCCGCAGGTAAAACGCACAGAAGAGCCCATTGTCCCCGGCGGAAGAGAGGAAAGTGTCTCGTTTCTGGATCCACCTGGGAAAGGGCGGTGGAACGTCTGGCTGGGCCATTGGCGCCTGTGCTTTCGGGGAAAATCCGTCTCGCGAACCTGGTCTTATCCTGTTGGTGGAACAGCGAGGGTAGTGCAAGGCGGTTTTATTGAAAAAAAGGGCCAGAATGAATGTGACAGAGGTTTTGGAGGCGGATAGACGGGCATTTGCAGGGCCTCATGGAGAAATCCCGCGGAAATCAGGGCGCTTTCGACGGATTTATCTTGCGGCACATCAGCCCTTTGGGAAGATGCAACACACGGAAACAGGGACTTCTCGTGCGCTCGCTTGCCCAACGCAGGAGCAGTGATTTTCATTGCGCTACAGCGCGGTGGCCGTTAATCGGGAAGTAATCTGTTGTCTGTAACAGCTTGCAAGATGGGAAGTTGGGGTTTCTGAACTTGTCTTTACGGCCCCCAGGACGTTTCACCCCGTTTGGAACCATCGAGACGGAGAAGAAGTTTCCCGCCGCTTTGTGAGATATTGTCTCTCCTTTCGTTCTCAAAGGGCCGAAAGGTTTGCCAGTCCTGAAAGCGATACGCCCAGCGGTTGCTCCTAACTTTGTCTCGAAATCGAAGTGCCGCATTGGAAAGAGGAAGTGAAATCTTGAAGTACATCAAAGCTGATGAACGCATAGACCAAGAAGGAGGTTCTCTTGTGAATCGGATCGCCAACCCCTGTGATCGCCCTCCTGCCGCCCGCGCCGGGAGCTGCGTGTTGAGCAGGTTGGTTAGCGTGGTGGCCGCGCTAACATTGCTGGTGACACTCCCCTTTGCTGCCCAGGCAGCACCCAAAGTCGTCTCCTGCATCTCTTCCGGGGACCCATCCGTCCCCGACAGTGTCTTCACCGTCGACCTGCAACTGGCCGGAAACAACGTCGGACCGCTGAGCACCTTCAGCGGCCGCGTTGAGTATAACTCCGACCAGGTCGATTTGGTGGGGATCAACACCATCGCCGAGGACGGCTTCATGTTTGATGTGCCGCCGTTCTTTACCGGCAACCTCGGAACTCCCGGCCCCGGCGCCTACAGGAACTTTTCCGCTGCTTACTCGGGAAATGACAATCCGCTCAATGGCGCCTTCGTCGAGCTGACCTTCCAGACAGAGCCCGGCATCGCCCAGGCACCCGATTTCGATATTATCCCGAATCCGGATGTGTCCGAACCTCTGCTGGATCCGGACAACAACCCGATTCCGGCCGATTGGATCTTTGCCCCCACTTGTAATGTCGCCGACATTTTTTATTCCGTGGATGGCGATCCGACCCAGCCCAGCACGAATTTTGATCTCTATGTCCGGGTCGATAACAACGACCAGGACGTGGCAAGCTTTGGCTTCTCGATTTTCTTTGATGAAAACCAGATGACTCAGACCGGCGACGCCGAACTCGTTCCCAGCTCGCCCTTCCAGTTCAGCCAGCTCATCACCACCCCCTTTGCTCCGGGACAGTTGAACATCGCGGGAGCCTCCACGAAGAAAACGTCCATCGCCGCAACAGAAGGTTATCTCTTCCGCATTCCCTTCCAGACCACCGGCACGCCTCCCGCCGTGAATGCGGATGGGGTCCCGACGACGCTGACCGTCGACGACAACCCCGACATCAGCGATAACCTGATCACCGATGCCAACGACATTATTCCTCACGTTTTCTCAACGGAGTCCTTCCCCGGCGTGGTTCTGCCGACACCGACTCCCGTCAATGTTGCGGAAGTTCGTTATTCCGTCGTGGGCGACGCCCTGAACCCCGGCGGCACGTTCACGCTCCAGGCCCGCCTGGCCAACAACGTCATGAACCAGGACGTTG
>CAYFUR010000135.1:0-8458 GCA_964346275.1 uncultured Candidatus Sumerlaeota bacterium | reverse complement strand
CAACAGCCTTTATGTTCTGCTGCTCGATCCATCAGAGCAAACGGTGGTCAGTGGCATGAAGATGGACAACCTGCCTTCCTCGGTGGCGGCGACCACGCAATCCACGGCGCGGTCGGACCGGCAACTGGGCAAAACCCCGAGCCGCCTCGTTTCCGAGCGGGCGCATCATTTTGATTCCATGGTCGTCGGCAGTAAACGCGTTCCCATCGAGGTGGTGAAGGACCGAAGGGCGACCCGCCCCCAACCTATCTTTCCCGAAGGGATGTTCTATCGATGAGTCAAGGATGGACGAGCTGTCTTGCAGTGGCTTTCGCGCTGATGGCTTCCCTGGCGCCGGCTGCCCACACCGAAGTCTATATGGATGATTCCCCCGATGAGTTTTCCCAGGGGGATCTGACGACCAGTACGCTGACCTGGGATGGGTTTCTTCGGCCGCCGCTGCGGCGCGAGCGGCTCGGCGAGGTGGACGGAGCCGAGGTCGTGTGGGATCTGGCCCGGTTTCAGGAGGAGAATTACCTCGCCACCGGCCATGAAGGAAAGCTGTTCCGCCAGACAATCGATGGCGGCATCGAACTTGTCCACGAATTCGAGGAAAGCGCGCTTTACTCGCTGGTTCCCGTGAAAGACAACCTGCTGGTTGCGGCCAGCCCCGGCGGAAAGATATATACGCTGGTGGACGGGGAAAAGCCCGAAGAGTTTTCGGCCACCGGTGCCAAACTGGTCTGGGATATGGTGGAAAGCCGGGGTGATGTCTATGCGGCCACGGGCACGAAGGCGAGCATCGTCCGCATCAACTCCCAGGGCACAACGAGCACGCTGGCCCAGCTTCCCCAGGCGTTGAATATTCTCGACCTGGAAGCCGTTCCGGGCTCGCCGGACCTGGTCTTCGCGTCCCAGGGGCCGGGACTCATGGGCCGTGTGACGCCGGAGGGGGATGTCTCGATCCTGATGGATACGGGCCAGGAGGAAGTGCGGCGCGTGGGCGTTCTTCCCGACGGGTCGGTGATTGGCGCCGTAAATGGCACGCGTTCTCCGGGAGAGGAATTGCTCAAGCGCGCGCCCGGCGGCAAGCCGGGAGGGGGAAACGGAAAGCCGCGTCCCGCCAGTTTCATCGTCCGCGCCTATCCCGACGGATTTGCCGAGGAATGGTGGACATCGCCGGAATCGCCGATCCACGACATCTATACAATGCCGGATGGGTCCGTGCTCGTATCCGCGGGGAGTTCGGGCCGGCTGTTCGAGGTGACACCGGAGGGGCGGTCGAATCGGGCTGGCCTGGCTCAAGAGGATTTCGTGACTCGGCTGGCTCCGGCCGGGAATGGGGAATTGCTTGTGGGGACGGGGTCCGTCGCCGCGCTTTACAGAATGGATGCCGGGGCATACGAGCCGGGCATCTATGAATCGCGTGTATTCGACGCCAAGGGCACCGTTTCCTGGGGGCGCCTGCGGGGTTATATCGACCGGGGAGATGGCAAAGTGCTGCTTTCGACGCGGACGGGCAACACGGGCGAGCCAGACGATACCTGGTCGGAGTGGTCCGAACCGATTCGCTTTGATGACGGGCAGGCGGTTCCGGGGTCTGCTGTCTCTCGCTTTTTCCAGTATCGCCTCGACCTGGAGGTGGGGAATTCCGGGGGTGATGAGCTGCCGAGCGTGAATGTGGTGCGCGTGTTCTTCACCCGGCCGAACTCAGCCCCTTCGGTTTCGGAGGTGAGTGTCTCCGCCGCCGGCAAGAGCAATGGGGGAGGCTCCAACGGAGCGCCCTCGCTTCCGGAAGAACGTGTGATGGCGCAGCCGAATACCGTGCCGGCGCAGATGGAAGCCACCTGGAAGGCTGAGGACCCGGACGGTGATATTCTTTTGTTCGATTTGTCTATCCGCCAGCTCGGCGATCGCGATTGGGTCTTGGTGGAGGAAGAGCATCCCGCTCCGAAATTCACCCTCCAGACGCAGGCCATGCCGGATGGCGAGTACCGTTTCCGCGTGGAGGCCAGTGACGGCGCCACCAATGCACCCGACAAGGCGCGGACGGCCTCGTCGGAGAGCGCCCTCTTCCTTGTGGACAACACAGCGCCGGAGTTGGAGGTCGTGAACACCGACCGCCGCACCGAAGAGGAAGTGGTTGTGACGGTTCGCGCGGAGGATAGCGCCAGTCTGATCTCCGGGGTGGCCTGGCGGGCGAATATGGGCAACTTCCATGTTGTTCTGCCGATGGACGACGCGCTGGACGAGTCCACGGAAACCTTCAGATTCACCGTTGAGGGCAAGGACGCCCGCCGGGGGAGCTTCCTGTCGGTTTCGGCGACGGACGAACTGGGGAATACTGTGATCGAGAGGCTGCGGCTTGACTAAGAGAAGCACAACCCTGCGCGAGCGGCTTGCGCGCGCGGACAAGAACATGACCGTCAGCCCCACGGTGGCCGTCGCGGAAATGCCGCCTGGCGTATCCATTGCCCATGTCTATACGGATTCGCTGGCGGAAGAGGCGGGGATTCGCAAAGGTGAGAAGCTGGTTGCGATCAATGGCGAGCCCATCCGGGATACCGTGGATTTCTACTTTTACGGTGCGGAAGACGAGCTGGAACTGGCCCTGGAAGATGCCGGAGGGCGGCAGCGTATTCTTCTGATCGAAAAGGATTCTCCGGAGGAACCGCTGGGCCTGGAAGTGGAGCAGTTTACGACACAGCACTGCGGCTGTAATTGTGTCTTCTGTTTCGTGCATCAACTGCCGGATAATATGCGCAAGTCCCTCTATGTGAAGGATGAGGATTACCGGCTCAGCTTCCTTCAGGGTTCGTATATCACGGGCATGAACCTGAAGGATTCGGACCTCGAACGCATTGCCCGCCAGCGCCTCCATCCGCTCTATTTGTCCGTCCACGCTATCGACGAAGAAATCCGCATGTATCTGCTCGGGCTCAAGAAGGCCCGGCCTTTCATGGAATTGCTGGACTTTTTTCGCGCCAACCGGATCACCATGCACACCCAGATCGTGGTGACCCCGGGCGTGAATGATGGTGCCGAGCTGGACCGCACGCTGGATACGCTTCTGGAGTACTTTCCCACAGTGCAGAGCATTGCCATTGTTCCGGCGGGGCTGACCAAGTGGCGCGATGGCCTGCCAGACTTAAAGGTGGTGGACCGAGATTACGCGCGCAAATTCATTCGTTCTCTCAAGCCCCGCCTGAGATTGATCGAAGAAGACCACGGCGAGCCGCTGGCGCTCCTGGCCGATGAATGGTATCTCATCGCGGGGATGCGCCCGCCGAGCTATACGGCTTATCCGGATCTGCCCCAGCTCGAAAATGGCGTGGGAATGGTTTATCACTTTTATAAGGACTTTGCGGAAGCACGGCGGGCGATGCCTTCCGATCTGGGCAAGAGCTGGCGCGTGGCGGCGCTGACCTCCACGCTCAGTCCCCCGGTGCTTCGCCGGCTGGAAAAACTGGCCGAAAAAACCGGTGGCCTGGAACTGGACGTGATTCCCGTCGAGAACGCCGTCTTCGGCGATACGATCCATGTGACGGGATTGCTCTGCGGTTCTGATATTCGCTCGGCGATCATGAAGAACCCGGGATATGACCAGTATCTGCTCCCTGGAAACTGCATTCGTAAATACGACGAGCGATTTCTGGACGATCTGACGCTGGACCAGCTTTGCGCCCAGACCGGGGCGCTTGTGACTCCGGTTCTTGGTGGTTCCCTGGATTTCGTGGAAACCATTCTCGAGCAGGCGACCGGTTATGAACACGAGGCCGTTACCGACCACGTCTTTCTGGAAACACACTGGAGCAACAACTGAGCGGGTTTCTTCGCCGTGACAACGGCTGGGAATTTGCGCCAAACTTTGTGTGTGGGATCCGGGGGTCGAATACCCTTCCGATATGTCCCTTCCTCTCACCGGGAAAATTCGGATTGGAATTGCAACGGAAGGAAGTTTGTGAATCAATACCCAGCAGGTTCAATTGATAAGCCAACCAATCGGGACCAGCTCTATGCGACTGAAATGCTCTTTTTGCGGCCGGGATCAACACCAGGTCAAAACCCTCTTTAAGGGTCTTACGAATAAGGAGACGCTTGGCAGTGTCTACATTTGCGACGAATGTGTTGTGACTTGCAATGACCGCCTCAAGCGTGATGAACTGACCCGCGTCGAAGAAGAAACCAGCGACGGACTCAAGCGCCTTCCTTCCCCTCGGGAAATCAAGGAGGAGCTGGATCGCTACGTCATCGCGCAGGATCGTCCCAAGCGCGTGCTTTCCGTTGCGGTGCATAATCATTACAAGCGGATCCTCTCGAATCAGAACGCCGAAGAGGACGATATCGAGCTGCAGAAATCGAATATCATGATGCTGGGGCCGACGGGTTGCGGCAAGACGCTGCTGGCCCAGACGCTGGCCCGGATTCTGGACGTGCCCTTTGCCATCGCCGACGCGACGTCGCTGACGCAGGCGGGCTACGTGGGCGAGGACGTGGAGAACATTCTCCTTCGCCTTCTCCAGGCGGCGAACGGCGATATTGAACGCGCTCAGCGGGGCATTATCTATGTCGACGAAATTGATAAAATTGCCAAGTCCTCGCACAATGTGTCAATCACGCGTGACGTATCCGGCGAAGGCGTTCAGCAGGCTCTGTTGAAGATTCTGGAGGGAACGGTTGCGAATGTCCCGCCTACGGGTGGCCGCAAACACCCGCACCAGGAATATATCAAGATGGACACGACAAACATCCTGTTTATTTCCGGCGGAGCGTTCAATGGGCTGCTCGATATCATCCGCCACCGGGTCCAGCAGCGGACGATGGGATTCGGCGCGGATATCAAGCTGCGCAAGGAAGAGAATGTCGGCGAAATCCTGGAAAATGTGGAATACCGCGACTTGCTGAAGTTCGGCATGATCCCCGAGTTCATCGGCCGGTTTCCCGTGGTCACGACGCTGGACCAGCTTGGCGAGGGGGAATTGGTTTCGATTCTCACGGAGCCGCGCAACGCGCTGACCAAGCAGTATCACAAGCTCTTCGAGATGGAAGGCGTGGATCTCAGCTTTGACGAAGACGCTCTGCGTGCTGTTTCCCGCCAGTCGATCGACCTGGGAACGGGGGCCCGCGGCCTGCGGGCGATTCTTGAGGACTCGATGCTCGAGCTTCAGTTCGATCTGCCTCAAAAGGCGGAGGAGTATTCGGAGGTTCGAATCACCGAGGACTTTGTTATGAAAAACGGCGACCCCGAATACATCACGCGGGAAAAGAAGCAATCGGCCTGACGCCACTGGCTCTCACCAGACGTTGATCGAATCCCAATGTTCTTCGATCAAATGGCTGAGCACATATTGCTCAGCCGTTTTTTTTGGTCCGGGGACGTCCATTTGCGCCCGGTTTTCCGCCAGGAGGTGGCGCTTCATAAAGAAGATGTAAAATCGTTCGGCTTCATCGCCGGCCTGGTACGTTCCCGTCAACGCGTCGTCGGGAGAGAGGCCGCGCTCGGCCAGTTTGCCGGGGGTCAGGATTTCACCGGAAGTGCCCTGGGCGGTTTTCATTTCCTCGTAGGAAAGGCCGAAGAGGAATTCGTGGAAAGCCGCGAGTTCCTCCGTGGTGCATTCCTCCCGCGTCAGAAAGTCGATAAACCGAGGGTCGCATCCCTCGGCCATGAGGGAGAAGAGTTCTGACGCGCCGAGCATGGTTCCAAAGCTGACGCGGAGGCGGCGCCTGGCTTGCCATGTTGCGGCGAGCACTGGCAGCATCTGGCCGAGGTCCGTCTGAGTCACGCTGTGCCAGAGATGGGAAAGGATCAGGGCGGCGCGCTTGCGGAGAATGGTTTTGTTTTCCGGGCGGCAGACGATGGCGAGGAGCATCTGCTCGCTGGCTCGCATCGCGATGCAGCCGGCGATGCGCTCGTTGACTTCGTCGCGGGCGTGGTGCTCGGGAAGGCGGCCGGCGGATATTTCGTCAAGCACCCGCCGGAGCATGCGAAAGAAGTTCAGGCGCCCGACGGCGAGAGCTTGGGCGACGGCGGCGCGGGTGGGAAGCGCCAGCTCGATGGAAAAGGGGGTCTGGCGCGAAAGGGCTTCCAGCAGCGTGTCGATATTGCGTTCGCGGTCGCCGAGGGACTGAGTATTCAGAGGGGAGGGATAGAAGGCGACGGCTTCGGCGAGCTCTTCCAGGGAGCGCCGCGTGGAATCGATCGTTGCAGAGAGGCGGCCGTCAGATGCGCCCGTGGCCAAATCCCGGATGCGCGCCGCCAGGTCTTCTTCTTCCCGGCGCAGGGCCAGCGATTTTTTTAGTGCCACGAAAAGCCATCCGGTTTGGAGATCCTATTCAGCTTCCGCCGCATCTTCCTCTTCTTCCAGCGTTCGGATGAGGATCAGAGAGATATTGTCATTTCCGCCCGCTTCGTTGGCCAGGCGGATCATTTTCTTGGAACATTCTTCCAAGTCGGCGTCTTCCACGAGCGCGCCCTCGAGATCTCCCTGCTCGACCATGCCGGAGAGGCCGTCGCTGCAGAGCAGGTAAACATCTCCGTCCTGGATATCGAATGTGCGCACGTCGACTTCCACGTCCAGTTTGTTGCCGAGGGCGCGGGTGATCACGTTTTTCCAACGGTGGTTCTTGGCTTCCTCGCTGGTGATGATGCCGCGTTGAAGTTGTTCCTCCACCCAGCTGTGGTCGTGGGTCAGTTTTTCCAACCGCCCCGATCGAAGCCGATAGGCGCGCGAGTCGCCGACATGAGCGATGGAACAGGTCTGGGAAGGGGGATCGAGAAGGAGGCCGACAAGGGTGGTGCCCATGCCGTGATATTCGGGATGTTCCATGGACAGCTTGCAAACATCGCGATTGGCCAGCTTGATCGCCGTGACGATGCGGTTTTCCGTATTGGAGAGTTCTGGTTCAACGGGGAGAGGCCAGGTGGCGTCTGGCTCTTCGGAGTCGCGCAAAAACTGGACGATGGATTCGATTGCCTGGCGGCTGGCGACCTCGCCGGCGTTGTGCCCGCCCATGCCGTCGGCCACGATGAAAAGGCCGAGGTTTGGGACGACCGATAGAGAATCTTCGTTGTGGCTGCGTTTGAGCCCGCGGTCGCTAAGTCCTGCCGCTTGAATCTTAAAGACATTTGGTGCCATGGATAAGGCCCGTGGAGGCTCATTCTCCCTGGATTCGCAGTTTTCCTCGCCGAAAGAGGGCGCTGCGCAACGGTTTATATGGTCACTGAATTACGGGTTCCTCTCCAAGGGCGGCAAGTAAAGAGATTCATTCGGCGCATTTTTCTTGGCGCGGCCCCCTTGTTTTTGTGGAATAAGCAGCATTGCCAGGAGCGGGAGCCAGCCTTTTTCCGGCCACACGGGAAATCCCATTCGCTCACGCAAAGAATCAGGGAACCTCAGGCCCAAACCGTATGTCTAAGCCGCCGGAACAGCTCATGCCCGAAGAAGAGCAACAGCTCATCAAGCGGGCAAAGGAAGGGGATCAAGAGGCTCTCGGGCAGTTGCTCGCGGCCCATCAGGATCGCGTGTTCCGGACAGCACTCAGCCTTGTCCGGGGAGACGAAGACAAGGCCGCGGAGGTGGCCCAGAGCGTTCTCATCAGTGCCTTTCGCCATATGGAGCAGTTTCAGGGCGCAGCAAAGTTCAGCACCTGGCTTTATCGCATGACGGTGAATTTTTCCAAGAATCAGGCCGTGTCCGAGGGGCGGCGCAAGGCTCGCTTTGTTTCCATGACGGCCCCGAAGAAAGAGGGGTCCGAGGAAATGGTGCAGCGGGATTTTGCCACCGGAAATCCCTCGCCCTCCGACGAGGCCGCCGCTCGCGAGGAGCTGCGGATCCTCGAGGAGCACTTGAACGGCCTGGCTGACGACTACCGCCTGGTGCTGACCATGAGATACTGGGAAGACGCGAGTTACGATGAAATCTCGGATGCTCTGTCGATCCCCCTGGGTACCGTCAAGTCGCGTATTAACCGCGCTCGCGCGGAATTGAGAAAACGGATGAAGGATGTCTTGGAAACAGAGGATCTGCCCTGATGGCCTCTTGTGAGGAACATTTCGAAGAACTCCTCGATCGCTTTGTGGAAGGCGGCTTGGAAGAGTCTGAACGGGAGGAATTTGAAAGCCTTTTGTCGGAGAATCCGGAATGGCGTGCGCGGGCGGAGGAGGAGCGGCGCCTGGTGGACATGATGCGCCGCGCTGGCGGGCGAAAAGCGCCAGAGGGGCTTTTTGAAGCGGTTATGGACGAGCTGGCGGAGGATCGGGGCGGCGCTGAATTCAGGGTGGCCACCGTGGAGGAAGTCCCATCATCCTCGCGAAAGGGCCACCGGATCCTCTGGCCAATGGCTGCTGCCGCGGCGGTGCTGGCGGCGGGTGCTCTCGCTTACTTTTCGACCCAGGGGCCCGGGCCCCAGTCACGGGACATGGCTTTGCTGACAGAGGAGGCGGAACGATTCCCGGCGGGGCAACGCCAGCAGGAGGTTG
>CAYFUR010000134.1:0-8637 GCA_964346275.1 uncultured Candidatus Sumerlaeota bacterium | reverse complement strand
GGCCCTTGTTCATCATCGTGGCGCTGTCGACGGAGATCTTGGCGCCCATCGACCCACAAGCCCCGCGCACCCCCCGGCTGCGGTTGGCCAGGATGCCGCCGCTGCCTTCGCCGGATTCCGCGGGCCGCAGCAGCGCCGAGGCCGGGACGATCTTGCCCGCCATGACTTCCACCGACGGCGCCCGGAGCGTCAGCAGACAGATCTCGGGCCGGCAGAACAGCCGGATCCCCCCGCTGGAGACGCCCACGCCCCGCGAGACGTTGAGGACGGAATCCACGCCGACGCGATGCACGCCCTCGGCATACTTGAGCCCATAGCGCGATGGCACGATAAAGGGTCCCATCCCGGGCAGGCAAATCTGGCCGCCGTGGTTGTGGCCGCTCAGGATGAGCGAAGCGCCGTGGCGGGCCGCCGCCGGAGCGTTGTCCGGCGTATGGCTGAGAAGGATGACGGC
Organism: uncultured Candidatus Sumerlaeota bacterium; assembly: GCA_964346275.1. Taxonomy (GTDB): domain Bacteria; phylum Sumerlaeota; class Sumerlaeia; order SLMS01; family SLMS01; genus CAYFUR01. The sequence goes on along the minus strand of CAYFUR010000134.1, from coordinate 8,183 downwards.
GTCACCCGTCCCCCGGCGCACGAGGCGCCGCCAGTCGGGCCGGCGCCCGTTCCAGGGATAATCCGTCCCCGTGAAGATCAGCCGGCGGCCCGAGAGCTTGAGCGTGCGGCGCTCTCCCCCGCCGAGCCAGCGGATCGGCGTTTTCTCGATGCCATCCAGAATTCGGTCCGGCCGCGTCCAGTAGTCGTGATTCCCCAGAACGCAAAACGTGGCGAGGCGGCCGCGGAACCCGGCGTGGTATTCCACCGACCGGGCAATGTCGCGCCGGTTGTCCACAAAGTCACCGGTCAGCACGACGATATCGGGATCGATCTGGGCCACCAGCTCCTGGACGCCGAGGAAATAACTTTCCATCTCCAGGCGCTCGCCGAAATGGACGTCGGAGACCTGGGCAATGGTCAGGCCGTCGAAGGCCGCCGCCATGCCGGGGACAGCGATTTCCCGCTGGGTGACCACCAGGTCGCCGGTGGTTTCAAAACGCCGGAATCCGCGCGGCAGGCGTGAGGCAACCGGCGGCACGACGGGCTCCGCGACGGTTTCATCAATCAAGTTGTGGGGCTTGTCGGGCGCCACGTGCCGCTGGAACCAGATGAGGCTCCGGGCCCCGAGGAAGGCAATGAGCGCCACGAAGAGGACATAGAGAATCCGGGCCAGCGGGGAATCGGGCTGCAAGCGGAGCGCCTGGGCCACGGGGCCGCTTCGAAAGAAGATCAGCAGCGCCAGCGTTGGTAGAACCACGCTGATGAGGAACCAGGCCTGGTGGATGGGCGCCTTCCACTGGCTGTCGCGAAGGCAAAGGAGATACCGATTATAGACGAACAGGAAAAGGTGCACGAGGGAGAGAAAAAGCAGGGAAAACGTGAGCCAACTCAGCATGACGGCCTGCCGCAAATAGATTTACGCGGGGAAGGAAGGGCCTGGATGACGGGTAAAGTTCAAAGAGGCATTGGCAAATTCTGCCCAGCGCCGGAAAGGACCGTATTCTCTGAAGGGCAGTTCGCGGGCACCGGGGAGATCCGGATATGGATCCAGGAAACCTTGCGATCCACCTGCCGCAGTTCCAGCGTCCAATTGCCATTATAGACAGGTTCGGGTTCCGGCCGCCCGCAATCTCGCTTTTCCCGGAAATCGCGGGAGATTGTTGCCGGTTCAGCGGCAACGCTGAGCCCCGGTGATTTCAAATCCTGGAGCGCCAGAGTTCCCATTGCGGCCACGGCCAGGCCGAGAAACAGAAACGTCGCTGATAATCCGGGATACCGCCTTTTCATATCGCAACTCCTCCCCCACGGGATCTGGCGTTCACGTGCGTTAAAGGAAAGAACTTTTCCCCTGGCCAGTCAATAAAACTTCACCAGGGGAAAAGATGTTTGCTCGGCTTGGGAGGAATTCGGAGGGGAGCTTAGGACTCTTCCTTCTCTCCTCCACCTTCGCCCTCTTCGGAGGACTCTTCACCTTCCGTGGATTCCACGGCGACTTCTTCGCCTTCCGCGGCCTCTTCTTCTTCCGGAAGGATGGGCTCGGCAGAGACACCATGAACGGAGAACAGGACGGCGTCCTCGGAGTCCGTAAACTGCACGCCGGGGATCTCCGGCAGATCCGCCAGGTGGATGGCGTCACCAATGTTCAGCCCGGAGACGTCGACTTCGATGTGGGGCGGGACGTCTTTCGGCAGGCAGCGCACGGCGATCTCGTACATCGAATGATCGAGCAAGCCGCCCTCCTTGACGCCTTTGGGGGTTCCAACACTGATCACCGGGACCTTGGTGTCGAATTCCTTCTTCATGTCGACGCGGAAAAAGTCGACGTGGAGAAGATGATTCTTGGCTGGGTCGCGCTGGATGTTGCGAACGAAAACCCGGTCGCTCTTGCCGCCATAGCTCAAATCGACAAGGACTTTTTCGCCGTGGATGCGGCCGAGGAGGAGTTCCGTCTCGCGGATATCGAGGGCGAGGGAGACGGGTTCATCTTTCATGCCATAAACGATGGCTGGGGCTTTGCCTTCGCGGCGAAGCTTTTTCATTTTTTCTTTGCCGGTCGCTTCGCGAACTCCGGCCTGCAGCGTGTAATTGCTCATCTTTTTCTTTTCCTTCTCGGCTCTTTTGCGCGGCAGAAAGGTTTTGGGTTCTTGCGCTTTCGCGCCATTGCTTAGTGGGCCATTTGCCGGAAAAGGGCGCTGACCGATTGGTGGTTGTGAATCCGTTCGATCGCCTGGGCGATAACTGGGGCCACCGAGAGCACTTTGATCTTTGCCGGCAGGTCGCGGTCGGCTTGCGAGATCGTATTCGTGATAATCACTTCCCTGATGGGCGCTTTCTCCAGCCGCTCGAACGCCGGCCCGGAAAGCACACCGTGAGACGCAAGGCCATACACGTCGCGTGCCCCCCGTTCAACCAAAGCCTGAGAGGCGTTACAGATGGTGCCCGCCGTGTCAATCATATCGTCGAAAATCAGCACATTTTTTCCCACGACCTCTTGCTCGCCGATGATGGACATCACTTCGCTGACGTTTGGAGCGGGGCGCCGCTTGTCCACAATCGCCAGGGGCGCATTGAGCATATCCGCGTAATTGCGGGCCAGCTTGACGTTTCCCACATCGGGAGAAACCACGCAAACCTCGCCCAGGTTGGCGTTGCGGACGTAGTCGATGAGCGTTGGGCCGGCGAGAAGATGATCCACCGGAAGGTCAAAAAAGCCCTGGATCTGTCCGCTGTGGAGATCGAGCGTCAAGACGCGGTCTGCCCCGGCGGTGGAAATCAGATTGGCCACGAGCTTGGCGCTGAGTGCCACGCGCCCCTGCTCTTTGCGGTCCTGCCGCGCATAGCCGAAATAGGGGATGACGGCTGTGACACGGGCAGAGGACGCCCGGTGGACCGCATCGAGGAGGAGGAGGAGCTCGATGAGGTGCTCGTTGGTCGGGCAATTGGTGCTTTGAATCACGAAAACGTCGCGTCCACGCACGTTGTCCGTGACTTTAACGAAGGTCTCCGAATCAGAGAAATGGCGCGTCTCAACCCCGCCGAGGGGAAGTTCGAGCTGCCGGGCGACGTCCTCAGCCAGGGCGGATGATGCGCTTCCGGCGAGAATCACGGGGTCTTTGTCATTGAAGGTGGTGCGCATGAGGCGGCCTTTTTCAAGAGAGAATAACTCGCGCGAAGTGGCTTCTAAGTCGATGAAATGCAGGAATCCGTGGTGTGGCGGCCCCTTGTATGAAGAGCGCTCTGGGGCAAGGAGAATAATAGAGGGCGAGAGGCCGGGCGGTTCAACCGGAAAAGACGGGAGAGCGGGATTGCGGCAAGTTGATTGACTTGACGGGGCGCGTATTCGGTGGCTGGGGAGGCAGGACTCGAACCTGCGACATCGGGCTCCAAAGGCCCGCGTTCTACCAACTGAACTACTCCCCAGCGGAGGGGCTTTATACGCTATGGAAATGGGGAATCCTGTCAACGCAAACTTGCCGGAAGGAATCGGGGGGCGGTCTGTTGTTTGACAGAGCACTGAAAACAGGTATCTTGGAAGTTAGTAAATAAAGGGCGTAAGAAAAGATAGCAATTGACCCTCTTCCGAAGTCGTGAAGATGATCGATTTGAAAGACGACAGCTTCTTCGAGCGAGGCGCCAAATTGGAGGGTTTCCATTACTTCGACGACCGCCCCGATGTTTCACGTGAAACAAAGCCCCCCTACCGCATCGCGGTGATCAACCAGAAGGGCGGCGTGGGCAAAACAACGACGGCGGTGAGCCTGGCTCACGGCCTGGCTCTGCAAGGGCGCCGGGTATTGCTCTTCGACTTGGATCCGCAGGGGAACGCCACGACGGCGCTCGGGGTGGAAAAGTATACGACGAACCCCTCGACCTATGATTTTCTCTTCCAGAATGACCAGGTCCGCTGGACTCCCACCCGCCTCGAAGGTGTGGACCTCTACCCCGCCAACATCTCTCTCGTTCGCGCGGAAATGGATCTGCTGAAGATGGGGGAGCAGCGCGACCAGGCTTTCCAGGCCGCTCTGGCCCGCCATTCCTTTCCCCACGACATTATTCTTTTTGATGCGCCGCCCTCACTGGGAATTCTTCCCCTGAATATCCTCATCGCCACCGATTATATGCTCGTGCCGGTTCAGTGCGAGTTCCTTGCTCTTGAAGGCCTCACCATGCTCCTCGACACCATGGAGGATGTGCGGTCCTCCCATAATCCCGGACTCGAACTGATGGGGTGTGTGCTCACGATGGTGGACCTTCGCACCAATCTGTCCCAGCAGGTTCTTCAGGAAATGCGCGAGTATCTGGGCGAAAAAGTGATGAAAACGCTCATTCCGAGGACAATCCGCCTCTCCGAGTGTCCCTCTCACGGAAAAACGATTTTTGAATACGAACGATGGAGCGCCGGCGCCCGCGCTTACGAGACATTGACCCGGGAGGTGCTGGAAAAGCTCCCTCCCTTTGACCGAAAAGAAGGAGGCCAGGCCAGATGAGCGCGAGAAAGAAAGCACTCGGCAGGGGATTGGGCGACCTGCTCGGCGCGCGTCCCGTGAAAGTGGACCCGAAGAAAGCCACCGAAGAGGAGCTCCAGGTTCCCGCCGCGGCGGGTCGTGATAAAGATTCCCATCCCGCGGGGCGCGTAGATTACATACCCGTTCACTCCATCCGCACAAACCCTTATCAGCCGCGCCAGCGCTTTAACGAAGATTCCCTGCGCGAGCTGGCGGATTCCATCGCCTCTCATGGGGTGCTGCAACCCATACTCGTCTCTCAGAACCGGGCCGCGGATGGCGGCTATACGCTGGTGGCGGGGGAGCGGCGCTTCCGGGCCGCGGAAAAAGCGAGCCTCCGCGTGATACCGGCGATCATCCAGGACGTCACCGAAGAGGAAATGCTGGAGATCGCCATTGTCGAGAATGTCCAGCGTGACGACCTGAATGCCGTGGAAGAAGCGCGCGCCTATCGCTCCCTTATCGATTCCTTTGGGTGGTCGCAAGAGCAGGTGGCTCAACGTGTTGGGAAAAATCGATCCACGGTGGCCAATGCCCTCCGCTTGTTGAAACTGGGTGAGGACGTCCTGCGGGAATTGGAGGAAGGGCGCATGACTCCTGGTCACGCCCGGGCGATCCTGGCGATCGACGATGCCTTCTATCGCCAGAAGTTACGCACGGAAATCATTGAAAAAGGGCTTTCCGTGCGGGAGGCGGAACGGCGCTCCCTGGCTTATCAGAAAGAGGGGGCTCCGACTCATCGGCGCGGGAAAAAATCGCTGCCTCAGCCGGCTGAAAATCTTGACACTGTTTCCCTCGAAGAACGACTCATGGTTCATCTGGGGTGTCGCGTCCGGATTAAGTCGCGCGACGGCCAGTCGGGGGCTGTGGAAATTCCCTTCCGCAATCCCGATGAACTGGAGCGTTTCTTCCAGGCCATCGGTCTGCCCGACTGAAAGTTAGCGGCTTGGCAATTCGGCGCGATCCCGCAAAACCTTTCGAGGATCCCATGCCGCGATGCAAGCCTCCGTTCCCGTTCTTCTCCTTGCGTCCTCCGTTGATTTCATCACAGCCATCAAGGACAACGACTTCTTTGGCAAGACCTGCCTGGCCGTTTTGGTCGGCTTGTCGATTTTCAGCTTAACACTGATTTTCTTTAAGTTAAGTGCACTTTGGGCTGCGAAGAGGCACTCCCGAGCCTTCCAGCGCCTTGTCGATTCCGATGGCAGTTGGGAGACCTTGTTCCTCGCTTCCAAGCGTTATAAGCAAAGCCCCATCGCTCGCCTGCTCAAGGAAACCTATGTCGAATGCCGGTTGGAGAACTGGTTCGATGACAACAAAACGCCTCTGGACCTGGACCAACGGCTGGAGGTCGCCAAGGCCTCCATCGAAGCGACGCTGCACCGGGCCATGGCGTCGGAAGAAATGCGGCTCCAGAGTAAACTGACGGCGCTGGCGACGATCTCCACCCTCGCGCCCTTTATCGGCCTTTTCGGCACCGTCTGGGGCGTCCTGGGTTCTTTTCAGGCTCTCGGCCGCGAGGGGAGTGCGGCCCTCACGGCGCTGGCCCCCGGCATCTCCACGGCGTTGATGACCACGATTTTCGGACTTCTCGCGGCGATTCCCGCGCTCATTGCTTATAACTTTTGCGCACGCGAGGTCCACAAGCTCATCGGCAGCATGGAAAGCTTCTCCCACGCGATTGAAAACGCGGTGCGGAAAAAGATCCTGCTGCAGGAGAAGCGCCAGAGATGAAACGCCGGACCCGCTCGCTGCAATTGCCGGATGCTCATATCAATCTGACGTCGTTGCTCGATATCACGTTCGTGCTGCTGATTTCCTTCATGGTGGTGGCGCCGGCTCTTCGCTATAATGTGGATTTGGAACTTCCCAAGGTCCAGAAATCGCGCCAAGTGGACCAGAAGAAACCTGTCACTATTGGAGTTACTTATTCAGAAACGTCCCAGGTGGCTGGTTATTTCGTGAATGGAGACGCCGTGGCGCTCGAGGATCTCCCGGAAATTGTGAAGTCCCGGGAAGACTATGACCCGAACAAGTCCGTCGCCCTCGAAGCGGACCGCAGCGTGCCATGGGAAAATATCGCCAAGTTGATCAACGACCTGAAACTCAATGATATCCACAATCTGGGAATCGTCACGGAGCGGGGGGAATAACCGGCGGCCATGCGATTCATTCCGCGGAAATACCGTTTCTCACTGGGGTTGGCGGTGGCCGCCCACCTGGCGGCTTTCAGCCTGTTGGTAATGGCTGCCACACGACCGGAACGGGCCCAGCTCGGCGCCGGGGATGGGCGGACCATCGTGGAGGTTTCCCTCATGAAACCCGAGCCGCCCAAGCCGAAATCGACGCCTGCTCCTGAGCGGAAAGAACGCAAGCGCGAACCCGAACCCAAATCGACGCCGGAACCGAAGGCGACCCCAGCTCCAAAACCGGACCCAACACCGGAACCGACACAGAAGAAGCCGGACCCGACCCCCAAGCCGAAACGGACCGAGGCGCCCAAGCCCACGCCCAAGCCTCGCAAAACGGCAAAGCCAACACCGCCAGAGATCGAGCCGCCAAAAGAGGAAGTCAAGAAAGAGGAAAAAAAGTCTTCAAAAAGCGCGTTGTCGCCGAGCGAAGCGCGCAAGCTGCGCCCGGTGCCTACTCCTGAATCACCGAAGCCGTCGAAGCCGAAAGCTCCCGCGCGGACGCCGGACCGTGACCGTCCTTCCAGCTCGGGGTCCTCCTCGTCGACTTCCTCCTCCTCAAACAAAGAGGTGAGTTCGGGGGCAACCAGCCTGAAAGGGATGGGCTTGCCGGACTATTACGCCCGGGCCGCGCTGGGGAAGTTGTCCAAATTCTTTCAGGTCCCGCCGGACAAGCAGCGCGAGGCAAAGGCGATCCTTGTTTGCCGTATCGGCCGTGATGGAATGATTTCAAACGTTCGGATCCTCAAATCGTCGGGCGATGGGACGTTGGACGACATGGCGATCACGGCGCTCGAGCGAACCCGGCGTTTCAATCCGTTCCCCGATGACTTCGAGAAAAGCCACGTGGACGTGGAGATTTCGTTTCTCTTCCACCAGTAATCAGCCGCTTTGCCGCAATTGCTCCACCTTCTGCTTCAGTTCTTCATAGGTCACTTGGCCGAGGAACTGGCCTACCTTTTCGCCCTGTTTGTTATAGAAGAAGGTCGCTGGGATGTCGCCCTTCCACTCCGTGGAGAAAAAGTTGATCATTTCTTCGGAATCGCCGAAGAAAACCACGCTCGGATAAGGCATTTCCCGCTTTTTGAGAAAGGGGATGACCTGTGATTCGACCTGGTTTTTCAGGTCCACGGAAACGCCGACGAACTGCACGGCGCCTTCCTTGGTTTCCCTGGCCAGGCGCTCAAAGTAGGGGAGCTCTTCGAGACAGGGTCCGCACCAGGTGGCCCACAAGTTGACCACGAGCAGCTCGGACCCGTGGGTTTCCACCATGCGAGCGACCTCGTCGTTATCGACGATGCGGGTCGTGTCTCGTGCGGGAAACTGAAACGTCTGGGTCTGCGTTGTGGGCTTATCGTCTGGATTCGCGGCGGGCGACGCCTGCGGGCTGAAGAAAACGGCCGCGAAAATGGCGGCAAAAAGCAGTCGTATAGACAATCGGTTCATGGCGGTGAGCCTCCTTGTTCTCAAAGATGTCCGTATCTTTATTGGGGGGGCGCGCCTCCCCG
>CAYFUR010000133.1:0-8701 GCA_964346275.1 uncultured Candidatus Sumerlaeota bacterium | reverse complement strand
ACGTGGGCGAACCATCCGGGGATGACTTGCGCGGTCCTGAGACGGCCACGAGCGACGCGCGGCGTCCAGTGGTTCAAAACCTTCCCTCGAAAATGCATTTTTCCTCTCGGGACTAGCGCGCGGCGAGCTGGCGCGCTTTTTCTCGCCCGCCTGCAAGGAGGCTTTCCTTCATGACTCAGCAAGACAAAAAAGCCCGGCTTGTTCTGGAAGACGGATCCGAATACGAAGGGATTTCCTTTGGTTACGAAGGGTCCGTTGCCGGAGAGGTCGTCTTTAACACGGGCATGGTGGGCTATCCCGAAACGCTCACCGATCCCTCCTACAAGGGCCAGATTCTTGTCCTCACTTACCCGCTGATTGGGAACTATGGCGTGCCCAAGCGCCGGGAAGGCTGCCGCCTCGGACTTCCCTTCGAATCTTGCGGCGTCCAGATTCAGGCGCTCATTGTTTCCGACTACTCGGAATGTTTCAGCCATTGGGACGCCGACCGTTCGCTGGCGGATTGGCTCAAGGAGAGTCAAGTCCCCGGACTTTGCGGCATTGATACGCGGTCCCTGACCATCAAGCTGCGCGAGCGCGGCACCATGCTGGGCAAAATTCTCTTCGAGGGCGAAAGCGTCGAGGAATACGACCCGAATAAAGAGAACCTCATGCCGAAGGTCAGCATGGGAGAGCCGGATGTTCATGGTTCCGGAGACCGCCGGGTGGTTGTGATCGATTGCGGGGGGAAAAACAATATTATCAACAACCTCATGGCGCGCGGCGTGGAAGTAAAGCGCGTGCCATGGGACCATGATCTTTCGAACGAGCAATTCAATGGCGTCATGGTGACTAATGGCCCCGGTGATCCCAAGCAATGCGCCAAGACGATTCACCAGCTTCGGCGGGTCATGTCGCGCAACGTGCCGGTGTTTGGAATTTGCCTGGGACACCAGCTGCTCTCGCTGGCGATCGGCGCGGATACTTACAAGCTGAAGTACGGGCACCGGAGCCAGAACCAGCCCGTGATCGAAGAGGGGACGGGGCGCTGCTTTATCACCTCGCAAAACCACGGATTCGCCGTGAATGCGGAAAGCCTGCCCGAAGGCTGGAACGTCTGGTTTACCAATTTGAACGACGACACGAACGAAGGCATTCGCCACGAAACGCTCCCGCTGCGGAGCTGCCAGTTCCACCCCGAGGCCGCCCCCGGCCCGGTGGACACCGAGCACCTGTTCGATGAGTTTATCGACATGGTGAAAAAGTGAGAGTCCATGAGCGTATCAGATATCAAGGACCTGCCCCAGGCTGAAATCGAGCAGATTTGCCAGGAGTTTGGTGTCCGCGAGCTTTCGGTGTTCGGCTCGCTGGCAGAAGGAACAATCGGTCCGGAGAGCGATGTGGATTTCCTCGTAGAGTTTGAGGACGAGGATCTTGGCCCCTGGATGGAGAAGCTTCAGGTCTTTCGAAAGAGGCTTTCTGATTCAGTCTCGCGCCCCGTCGATGTTGTTCTGAAGGGGAATATCAAATGGCCCCTTGAGAAGGAAATTCACCGGAGTGCTCGGCTCGTCTATGCGAAGCGATAGCCTCTATCTGAACGATATTCTGGAGGCTTGCGATGCCATCGAGCAGTTTTTGGATGGCCGGGAAGAAGAGGAGTTCCTTTCGAGCGATCTTCTCCAAAGCGCCGTCCTGGCAAAGCCGATCATGATTGGCGAAGGGGCTGCTCGAGTTTCAGAGGGCATGAAAGAACAATCCGGCACGATTCCCTGGAATCTGATTGTCGGTTTTCGAAACATCGCCGTTCACGAGTATTTTTCACTGGATTGGGGCATGGTCTGGCGAATTTCCCGGCGCGATGTCCCGAACCTCTCCCAGGCACTCGAAGCTGTGATGCAAAAGGAATTTCCGGAGACCTTCCGGGAGTATCAAGCGCGCAAAAAACAAGGCGGTTCCCATGGCAAGAGATGACATGGTCAAAAACATCAAAAAAGTCGTCATCCTGGGCAGCTCGGCCCTGAAAATCGGCGAGGCGGGCGAGTTCGATTACTCGGGCAGCCAGGCCATCAAGGCGTTGCGGGAAGAGGGCATCCAGACGGTGCTCATCAACCCCAATATTGCCACCAACCAGACCTCGGAATCGCTGGCCGACCGGATCTATTTCCTCCCCGTGACGCCCTACTTCGTGGAAAAGGTGATCGCGAAGGAGAATCCCGACGGCCTGTTGCTGAGTTTCGGCGGCCAGACCGCGCTCAACTGCGGCGTGAAGCTCCACAAGTCCGGCGTGCTGGATCAACACGGCGTGCGGGTGCTGGGCACTCCCGTCCAGGCGATCCTGGAAACGGAGGATCGCGAGCTTTTTGTCAACCGTCTGGAAGAGATCAACGCCCAGAGCCCGCGCAGCGAAGCCGCAACCACCGTGGACGAAGCGATCCGGATCGCGCGCGATATCGGATACCCGGTGATGGTGCGGATCGCCTATGCCCTCGGAGGGCTGGGGTCGGGAATCTGCCAGGACGAGGAAGCCCTGCGCGACAAGGCGCAGAAAGCCCTGAGCTATACCGAGCAAATCCTCATCGAGGAGTACCTGAAGGGCTGGAAGGAAATTGAATACGAGGTCGTTCGCGACCAGTACGACAACTGCATCACCGTCTGTAACATGGAAAACTTCGACCCGCTGGGCATTCACACCGGCGAGTCGATCGTTGTCGCTCCCAGCCAGACCCTGACAAATCGCGAGTATCACAAGCTCCGCGAAGTCGCCATCCGGGTGATCCGCCACATCGGCATCATCGGCGAATGCAACATTCAATACGCTCTGAATCCTGAATCGGAGGAATACCGGATTATCGAGGTGAACGCCCGGCTCTCGCGCAGCTCGGCACTGGCCTCGAAAGCGACCGGCTATCCCCTGGCCTTTATCGCCACCAAGCTGGCCCTTGGCTATGGCCTCCACGAACTGCCCAACACGGTGACGCGCGTCACCAAGGCCTTTTACGAGCCGTCGCTGGACTATTGCGTGGTGAAGATTCCCCGCTGGGACCTGAAAAAATTCCGCCAGGTCTCTCGCCGGGTTGGCTCGGCCATGAAATCCGTCGGCGAAGTGATGGCGATCGGGCGCAGTTTCGAAGAGGCATTGCAGAAAGCCCTGCGCATGCTGGAGATCGGGGCCCGCGGCCTCGTGGCCAACACGAGCTGGAAGTTCGACGACCTCACCAAGGAGATTGGCGAACCCACCGACGAGCGCATCTTTGCCATTGTGGAGGCCCTCAAGGCGGGCATGGACATTGACCAGATCCATGACCTTTCCCGTATAGACAGATGGTTCCTTCACAAGATTGCCCGCGTCGTCGCGGTCCGCAACCGGGTCGCGGCGGGCAAGCTGGAAGAGATCGGCAAGGATCTCATGCGCCAGGCCAAGCAGGCGGGGTTCTCCGATGAACAAGTGGCGATCCTCACGGAACGCAGCGAGGACGAGGCCCGAAACCACCGCCGCGAGCTTGGCGTTGTGCCCTTTGTCCGGCAGATCGACACCCTGGGCGCCGAATATCCGGCCCAGACAAACTACCTCTATCTTTCCTATCACGCCGATTCCGACGACATCGGCTTTCCGGAAATCAACACGGTGTTGATTCTCGGCTCGGGCACCTACCGCATCGGCAGTTCCGTCGAATTCGACTGGTGCTGCGTCAATACGGCGACGACGCTCCGCAACCTTGGATTCAGCACGGCTATGCTGAATTACAACCCCGAGACCGTCAGCACCGACTACGATGAATCGGATCAGCTCTTCTTCGACGAGATCAATCTCGAAACGGTTTACGAGATATACGACAAGATCAACCCGCTGGGTATCGTCATTTCCATGGGCGGCCAGGTGCCGAACAATCTCGCGATGAAACTCCACCGCGCGGGGCTGAAGATTCTCGGCACGAACCCGGAAAATATCGACCAGGCGGAAGACCGGCGGAAATTCTCGAGCATGCTCGATGAATTGCGCATCGACCAGCCCGAGTGGAACGAGTTGTCGACCGTGGAAGGTGCGCTGGGTTTCGCCAACAAGGTCGGCTACCCGGTGCTCGTGCGGCCCTCCTATGTGCTGAGCGGCGCCGCCATGGCGGTTGCGACCAACGACCGCGAGCTGGCGAACTTCCTCCGCCGGGCCTCCGATGTTTCACCGGACCATCCCGTGGTGATCAGCAAGTTCCTGGAAAACGCCAAGGAAATCGAATTCGACGCCGTGGCGCGTGATGGCGAGATCATTATTTATGCAATCAGTGAACACGTGGAAAACGCCGGGGTGCATTCCGGCGACGCGACACTGGTCTTGCCGCCCCAGCGCACCTACCTGGAAACGATGCGGCGGGTGCGGCGCATATCGGAAAAGATCACCCGCCGCCTGCAAATCAACGGACCGCTGAATATCCAGTTTATCGCAAAAAACAATGAAGTGAAAGTGATCGAGTGCAACCTGCGCGCCTCGCGCAGCTTCCCCTTTGTTTCGAAGATTCTGCGCAAGAACTTCATCGATGTGGCGGCGCGGGTGATCGTCGGCCGCAAGGTCGAAAAGATTCCGACCAATATATACGACATGAACTATGTCGGGGTGAAGGCGCCGCAGTTCTCCTTCACCCGCCTCGAAGGCGCCGATCCCACCGTCGGCGTCGAGATGGCATCCACTGGCGAGGTGGCCTGCCTCGGCGACGATTTCGACGAGGCGTTCCTCAAGGCGCTGCTTTCCGTTGGCTATAATCTCCCGGTCAAGAGCGTGCTCCTCTCCTCGGGCCGGCTCGAATCGAAGATCGAACTGCTCGAAACAGCGGGCCTCATGGAAAAAATGGGTACTAAGATCTATGCAACCCACGGCACCGCCCTTTTCCTGGAAGAGAACGGGGTCAAGTGCATGGAACTGAAGTGGCCTCTCGATCAGGAAGCACCGAACACCATCGAATATATCAAGGATGGAAAAATCGACCTGGTGATCAATCTTCCCAAGAACTTCCAGGAAGAAGAGCTGACCAACGATTACTTGATCCGCCGCACGGCGGTGGATTTCGCCGTTCCGCTTTTCACCAACCGCCAGCTCGCCCAGCGGTTCATTGAGGCCAGTTCGCGCCTGGGCCTCGAGGATCTCCAGATTAAAAGCTGGAGCGACTATAACTTCTAAACCTTGCGGGATCTTTAAAAAAGGCTTTTCCGGGTAAGGCGTCTTTCTCACAATTCCGGCACGCCATTCGGGAGAGCCATGTGCCAAAGGGAAACCGCCTCCTTGATCGCATTCTGATCGTGCCGCGCCTTCTGGTGGGATCGTTCCTTCTCGTGATTCTGTTGGGTTGCGTGCTGCTTTTTCCCTCGATCAGCACCGCCGATGGCACCGACCCCCTTGGCCTCGTGGAAATCCTCTTCACATCGACTTCCGCCGTTTGCGTGACCGGGCTGGTCGTTCGCGACACGGCGACGGAGCTGAGTTTCTACGGCCAGGCGGTGGTTTTGCTGCTGATCCAGCTTGGCGGGCTGGGCATCCTCACGTTTTCGACGTTCTTTCTTGTGGCGCGCACCGGGCGCCTCGGCCTGGCAGAGCGCGGCCTGATCGAGCAGACTCATGGCCAGCTCTCCTCGATCCACCCGGCCAGCCTGATCAAACGCATCCTCATCTATACATTCACCATCGAAGCCGTGGCGGCGCTGATCCTTGCCTTGCGTTTTGCCTCGGACTATCCTTTTGCCAAGGCGCTTTGGCTCGGCGTCTTCATGTCGATCTCCGGGTTTTGCAACGCCGGGTTTAGCTTGTTCTCCGACAGCCTGGCCAGCTACCAGGACGACTGGCTGGTGAATCTTGTGATGATGGCGCTGATCGTGTCCGGCGGCCTCGGCTTTGTCGTTCTCGCTGACCTGGCGGCGTATATACGCCACTGGCGCCGCCGGCGGCTGATCCGCCTTTCGCTCCATTCGCGCGTGGTCCTCTGGTCCTCTTTTTTCCTCATCGGGGGAGGAGCTTTGCTGTTCTTCCTTTTCGAACTCTTAAACCCCCAGGGGGGAGAGAACCTGGTCCAGCGCACACTTCCCATGGTTTTCCTGTCGGTGACCGCTCGCACGGCGGGATTCAACACCGTGGAGATTTCCCAGCTCACCAACTCCACGCTTCTTTTGCTGATTGTTTTGATGGCCATCGGCGCTTCGCCCGGTTCCACCGGCGGTGGAGTGAAAACGACGACCGCCGCGGCGATTTTCAGCCTCGTGCTGTCGCGTGTTCGCTCGCGGCCGAATCCCGAATTGCTGGATCGCTCTCTCCCCCCGGAGGTCGTCAGCAAGGCCCTCGCAACGGTCGTTGGATTCCTCCTGACGCTGATTGCCGCGCTCCTGCTGCTGGAAATGACCGAGGTTTACAGCCTACCCTACGACGCCGTACGCGGGCGGTTTTTCGGGCATTTGTTCGAGGTCGTTTCCGCCCTCGGCACCGTCGGCCTTTCCACCGGAATCACCCCGGATCTTTCCCCTGCGGGAAAACTCATCATCACGGCGTGCATGTTTCTCGGCCGCCTCGGCCCCCTGGTCGTGGGCGTGTCGCTCATTGGCAAGAAACACGTTGTCCCCTATACGCTTCCCGAAGAATCGATCATTATCGGTTAAGAAAAGAGTCGCATCATGGCATCAAAAAAGAACCGCACCTTCGCCGTCATCGGCCTGGGCACCTTTGGCTCGCAGACCGCCATCGCCCTTTATCGCGGCGGAGCCAATGTCATCGCCATCGACAGTTCGAAAAGCATCGTGGAAGAAATCAGCGACCAGGTCACCAAGGCCGTCTCTGGCGATGCGACTAACGAGGAAGTCCTCAATGAAACCGGAATCCTCGAGGCCGATGTCGCGATTGTTGCGCTGGGCAAGTTTTTCGAAACCACGGTCCACGTGACTCATTTGCTGTGCACCCATGAGATGAAGGAGATTTTTGTCCAGGTCGACAATCATCGCGAAGCCGGGGCGATCCTGGCTCTGGGCGCGACCGACGCGATCTTTCCCGAATCCGATATGGCCGAGCGCCTCGCGCGGCAACTCCTGTTCTCAAACATCAGTGACCTGCTCCCCGTCGGCCCCAACCTGGGAATGATCGAGGTGGAAGCGCCCCAGGAATTCGTCGGCCAGAGCCTTGTGGATTTGGAAATCCGGAGAAAGCATCAGGTGACGATTGTGGCCATTCGCCGCTCGGTGAAAAGGCGGCTTCGGCTGACCGAGGAAGTGGTGGAGCCGGCGCCGGACGCAAAACTGCAAAAGGGCGACATTCTTGTGGTGCTCGGAAATCCAGAGAAACTCTCGCATTTCCGCAAGGCTGTCGATGAAGCCAGTTCGCGGGAAAAAACGAAATCAGCGGAAGAGAAGTGACAGGAAAGTCACGTTGAATAGAAAAACCCCGGCCGATGATCCGGCCGGGGAGGGTGTTTTCGGTCCTGAGAAGTCCGCGATCAGGACTCCTTCGGCTGTTCTCCGGGGGACGCTTCGCCCTCCGTGCCGAGGGAATCGGCGGCCTGCAGTTCGGGGAATTCGTCCTGGGGGCCGACTTCCAGATCCTCTGGCGGAGCCATGGGGTCCGGCGCGGTGGATTCTTCGCCCGTGTCCTCGCCTTCCAGGATCAGGCGCTGCACCTTAACAGTCACGTGGGCGGCGATGCCCGGATAGATGCGGATGCGCACCTGGTGGTCGCCGAGGGTTTTCAGGTTGTCCATATCCAGGCGGCGGCGTTCCACCTCGATGTTGAACTCTTCCTTGATGGCGTTGGCGACATCGCGGGTCGTAACCGAGCCAAAAAGCTGGCCGCGTTCGCCGGCGCGCAGCTTGAAGGTCAGTTCCTTGCCATCGAGGGCCTCCTGGATCTTCTCGGCGCCCTCTTTTTCGCGGGCCACGAGGGCTTCCAGCTTCTTGCGCTTCTGTTCTACCAGGCGAAGGTTCTGCGCCGATGCGCGCAGGGCCATGCCGCGGGGTTCCAGAAAGTTGCGAAAGTATCCCGGCTTGACCTCCACGGCTTCGCCAGCCTGGCCGAGATTATCTACCGATCGTAACAAGACAATTTTCATCGTGTTCTCTCCATCTGCGAGGCGTGCGGTGCCGCGTCTTACTTGTGCCGCGTGGTGTAGGGAAGCAGGGCCATCTGGCGGGCGCGCTTGATCGCCGTGCACAGCTGGCGCTGGAACTTCGCGCTGGTTCCCGTCACGCGGCGCGGGATGATCTTGCCATTGGACGTGATAAACCTTTTGAGGGTTTCCGTGTCCTTGTAATCGACGTATTCCGCCTTAATCTGGCGGAAATAGCAGACTTTGCGGCGGGGAAAGCGCCGCCGGCGCGGGCCTCCGCCCTGGCGGCCGCGCGGGCCTCCGCGATCGCCGCCGCGCTGGTAGCCACCACGGTCTCCACCGCGGTCTCCACTGCGCTGGTAACCACCGCGATCCTGGGGCGGGCCGCTCTGTGATTGTTCGGGGCTCCGGCTCTCCGAGGCGGCCGGACGCACTGGTGTTTTCTGCTCTTCGCTCATGTTTTCACTCCGTTTCCATTAGAAAAGCGGGTCGCTATGGGTGAGCGCGGCGCCGGGGCGCCGCGCGGTTTTCAGGCTCTATCAAAAGGGGAGATCGTCTTCCGCGCCGCCTCCACCGCTCGGCGATCCCTGGGGGCCTTCGTCGGCCGCCGGGGCGTCGTAATTCTCATAGTTCTCGTAGGACTCGCGCGAGCGCGGAGC
>CAYFUR010000132.1:0-8954 GCA_964346275.1 uncultured Candidatus Sumerlaeota bacterium | reverse complement strand
CTGAAGACTCCGCCGAAGGCTGTCTATATCGAGGACGTTGCCAGTTTCGTTCGGTATCTGCGCGAGCGGAAATCTTATCTTGAGGTGGGCGCGGCCCTCCAGGGGCTGGCTGGCTTTCAGCTCCAGGAAGCGCTTCGCCTGACCTGGGACAAGGTGGACCTCTCGCGGGGCCTGGTGGAAATCTCCGGCGAGGTGAAGAATGTTTACCGCAATCGGGTGATTCCCATCGCAGAGCCTGTCCTGGGTGCCCTCCGCCGGGCGCATCAGCGAAGGAAAGCCTTTGCGGGCAAGGTGCGGCCCATGGTCGAGCACGTCGTTGTTGGCGAGCGCGGCCGGGGCTTCGAAGAGTATTGCTCTTACAGCCGACAGGTGCGGCGCGATTTACGGGCGTGGAATCCGCGGATCGATTGGGCTGTGAAGGATCTCCGCAATTGCCTTCCGACCTTCGCAAAGTGGGAAGGAATCCACGGAACTATCTGGGAGCAGTATATCGGACACGCACCGCACGGCGTTACCGATCGGCACTATTTTCCGCGTCTAGGCGTTCGCAGCCTGGGCGAGGAAAAAGCCCTCGACCGGCAGATGGAACTCTTCCGCCGCTTCGTTGTGAATCCGCTCGAGGAAGCGTGCAAAAAAGCGGAAGAAGAAGCTTGCAAGAATTTGCAAGTCGAGCAGGTAGCCGGAAACAAGGACATTCCAGAGGACACTGGATAACGCCTTAGTTCTCAGTGGTCTAAACTGGCGTTCCCGGCAGGATTCGAACCTGCGACCTCCGGATTAGGAATCCGATGCTCTATCCAACTGAGCTACGGGAACGCGCTGGGGGCGTAACTAGCGAAAGGTCCGGTCCGTGGCAAGGAGGATTCCCAGGCGTCAGGTGGCAGGGTAAGCGACAGAGCCGCGGAAGTCTTCCATGCGCACTGTCTGGCCGCTGGAGCGAGCCTCCTCGGCGGCGAAGGAGAGCAGATGGCCTTCGATGGCGATGCCGAGGGAACGCCGGATGCGGTCGGTGTCGCCGCGGGCCACGCAATCGAGGAAATGGCGGATGGCGCCTTCGTCTCCCCCGCCGTGGGCGCCAGCGGCGGACGTTGCTGTATAGACGGTCGCGGGCAGGCGTTCGCCCATGCCGGGGGCGAATTCGCTGACGGTGACCTGGTTCTCTTCAAAGCGGCCGCTCAACTCGCCGCGTGTGCCCAGGATGCGAATCGTGCGGCAGGGCGTGAGCGATCCCCCGCGCACGGCGAAGTCGAAGAGCGTGCCATCGGCAAACTCGGCGGTGACAGTTTGCTGGTCAATCGTGTCATTGTCGCAGCGATAGACACAGCGGCCATAGGGACCGGTTTCCAGGGCGCGGCGCCGCGCCTCGTAGGAGGAATCGAGGGAGATCACGCTGACGGGCCACTCGGTGTGCTCGCCGAGATAGAGCGACGGCGCATAGAAGGGGCATTCATCCGCTGCAGGGCATCCGTCCAGACAGCGCTCGGTCGCGCCTTCCGGAGCATTTTCCTCGCGAAAGAACCGCAAACCTCCATGCGAGGCAACGGTGTCCACGGGCTGGCCCGCGAGCCACGAGGCGATGTCCATATCGTGGCAGCACTTGGTCAGCATGAGAGGGCCGCTGCGGTCGCCCCGGCCCCAGTTGCCCCGAACGAAGCTGTGAGCGAAGTGCCAGTATCCGACATTCTCCTCCATGGAAATGGCGAGCACACGCCCGACAGCGCCGGAATCGAGCAGTTCCTTGACCTTTGTATAGAAGGGGGTAAAGCGCAGTGGATGGGTGATCTGGACCATGCGGCCGGATTCCGCCGCGGCCTGGCCGATGAGAAGGCATTGCTCGGGCGTGACAGCCATGGGTTTTTCGAGCATGACGTGGTAACCCGCCTCCAGAAGCGCAAGAGTCGAGGCAAGGTGCTCGCGATCCATGGTGGCATTGACGGCGATGGGCGCGACGGGCGGGCGGGCGCGCAGGTCTTCCCAGGAAGAGAAGCGGCGCTCCGAGGGGATCCCGTGATCAGAGGCAAACTGATCGCGGCGCCCTTCGTCGGGATCGGCCACCGCTGTATAGCGTAGAAGGGATGGGTTGCGTTCCGCGAAGGCGCCAAATGCTTCCCGGCCTCGCTGGCCAGCTCCGACAAGAATGGCTTCCTGGAGATTGTTGCTCATTGGAATGGCCTTCTCCCAAGATGATTGTTGCGGCGATCAATCAGCATTGTAGGCGGAGCGTCAAGGCGGCTTTTTCGTCTGAAACACAGCTCGCTCTTGCTCCGCGAATTCCGCCGCGCGACTCTTTCCCCAGAGGGGAAACGACGCTTTTCTCCTGCAAATAATTTTCAGAAACGGAATTGCATTCATGCCTTATCTGGAACCGGGACTCTCGGAACTCAACGGCCTGCGGCACCTTTATCTCATGTGCTGGGACTACAAGAATCCCATGCCGATCGATGACATGCGGTATTATGTGGCGCACAGAAACGAGGAGGGCAGGGAGATTGACTGGCTTTTCGATTCCTTTGCCGCGTTCACGGGCAAGGCGCCCTCGGGTAATGCGCTGCACAACGACATCAATCTGGGCACAACCATGTCGGGCGAGGGAGATTTTTTCGCCGTTCCCTCTCCGAATCCGGGAACGCGCCAGGATTGGGGGGATTTGCTGGATGCGGAGTTCAATGCAGACGGCATGTTCGACCGCCTCGACAAAGCGGTGGATGAAGCAGCCGAAATCCTCGGCCCGCCCCCTCGGCCGCGCAACGTGGTCGTAACGATTCCCTATCCCCATCCCAACCAGGTGGCCTTCGACGGCACGCACCGCGGCCAACAGGCCCTGAATTTTGGCGTGGTGAATCAGAACCTGATGCAAGCCAGCCAGCAGCGCCTGGAGGCGTGCAAATGGTTTGTCGACGAAACCATCCGCCGCTGGAAAGAGACCGGGTATCACAACCTGGAACTGCTCGGATTCTACTGGATGTATGAATCAATCCATTACGCCTGGACGGTGGACGACCACTGGGTGCTCAAGGAGCTTTACAAGTATATACGCTCGCGGGGCTGCCGACTTTTCTGGATTCCTTTCTACAGCTCCTGGAACGTCAACATGCTGCAAATGGGCAAGGGGTTCTACTTCGACGCGGCCTTTCTCCAGCCCAACCACATGTTCTACGTGGATATCCCTGGCGTAGAGCAAGCTGCCCGGGAAGCCAAAGAACGCGGCGCGGGGATTGAACTGGAGTATTATATGCACCTGGACGAGCATATCCAGGTGGGTGGCGAACGGCTCGAGCGTTTTCGCAATTACCTGGATGGCGGGGTGAAATACGGCTATATGACGGAGTCGGCCTGTGCCTATTTCATGGGATTCAATGATCTCCACAAGATCGCACACCAGGAGGAGGACGCCGAACGGCAAATATATCACGACGTTTGCAAGTTCGTCCGCGGCGTCTATACTCCGGAAGGCTAGCGTGCGGGGTTATTCCAGAGAAGAGAGCCCTCTCTGCGAGACAAGCCGCATGACAAGGCGCTGGATGCCCGGATCGGCGATGCTGGAATCCGGGTCGAGGCGCTTGCCCATCTCTACTTGAGAGAGGATTAACCGGCCGCCGCCAATGCGCCGGAAAGCCACGGCAGCGGCGGATGCTTCATCACTGTCCGGCTCGCCCTGGAGCAAGACCCGCCAGCCGGAACCGGTGGACAGTCGAAATGCCTCCTCCATGGCAGGCCGCGAGCCATTCGGGTCACGTATATCTTCCATCTCGGCAACCTGAGCGAAAAGCTCCTCATGTCCCCCGTGTGACTTGATGATTTCCACCCCGTCGAGAAAGCGTGACTCGGCAATGGTCCGATTGAAAAGCAACGCTATGCCTGCCCGCTCGCAATGGCGGCGAATGCGATTCATAGTGCCCGTCGTCAGCCGCTCCCCCGGCGGCAACACCATGATCGTTGAGGCTGTCTCTTCAGATCTGGAAACCATTCGCGCGCCATGATCGTCGAGGAAGCGATAGGCTTCCCCGCCCTGCCCGATCAGGGAGATGTCTATACCCTCCAAGGCCTCCTTTTCAAGCGGCGGCGAAACTGTTGCGCGCCGCTGGTCCGAGAAGCGAACTTTCTTATCGCCTGGAAACCATTCCGCCACGAGCCAGACGGAGTGCTTTTCAACGACCCCCCTGGGTATGGTCAGAAGCACCTCGCTCTGGGATAAGCCACCGGCTTGAACGAAAACATTATTCTCGGCGGACCCCAGCGGTTCTCCGGCCTTTTCGGCTCCAGAGTCAGGATTGCTTTTCATCAGGGAAACGCGGATGAGCCCCCGGAGGTTTTTCTCGCTGTCGTTCGAAAGCCGGACCGCTACCGGAGCCTGTTCGCCAGAGACGAAATGCGTTTTGCCCTGCCCGGCCAGGCTGATGGCCCCGGGCGGCTGCGTTTCTCCAATCGCTTTCCGGGTCAAGCCGGACAGCATCAGCAGCAGGCAGAGAAAAAAGAGCTGGCGGATCATGTCGTTTCTCTTTCCTGGGTGTCTGGTCCTGGTGCCCAGGGCCGAAACGGCGGACCGTTCAGGTGCTTGCGGGAGCGGCAAAAAGCAGATCCCCATTCTCCTCCACGACAATGGGCTGTCCAGCGGTTTCCTCGATACAGGAGAGCAGGCGCTTGCCGATCCATTCTTTGTGAAAAGCCGAGGGCACCTGGAGGACCAGAGCACCATCCTTTTGAAAGAGCAGTGCGTCTTCCAGCCAGTGGCGATCTTTGGCGGCAAGCGCAAGACACATCTGGCGGAGAAGGCTATCTTCATGTCTATATTCCTGTTTGATTTCATTGATTCTCTTCTGTGAGCCAATATTGTCATGGCTTGCCACGGAATCTGGCATATTGGGCGTCTCATCCTGGCACAACTGCGGGCCGGAATTGGCAGGGGAAGACGAATGTGTCGCCGGGACGTCCCTGATCCCGGTGAGCTGATATGTCGACGCCAGCCTTTCTTCCGTGCGAAGAATCCGCACCTGCCCGGCATCGCGAAGTTCTCTCAGGTGGCGGTGAACCGTCCGCCGCGAGACAGATAACAGGCCCGCGAGACGCTGAACGGAAGGATAGCATACACCTTCGGGATTACAGTGCGAGGCAAGAGCCAGCAAAAGCATTTTGGCACCGGAGGATAGTTTCCGGGCTTCTTGATCCGTGAGTGTTTTTTCGAATGCCTGGCGGAGAGGCGAGAGCGCGATATACATGGTTTTGCCCATTCCCGGATTGAAAATAGGCAGAGCGTCCGTCTCTCAATAGCAAGAATTCCGGACAGGACGCACAGATTTTATTCCACGGCCAGGTCGGTGAACTGGGTAAAGTCCGGCCAAAAGAGCAAATGGGCCGTGCCTGTCGGCCCATTGCGGTGCTTGCCGATGATGATGTCGGTTTCGATCGGGCGGTTGAATTCCGCAGGCGTGCCGTCGTCTTTTTTCTCCACTTCCTTGCGTTCGCGGTGGACGAAGAGCACGACGTCGGCGTCCTGCTCGATGGCGCCGGATTCGCGCAAGTCGGAAAGCTGGGGCCGGGCGGTTTTATCGCGCCCGCTCCGCTGCTCGATATTGCGGGAAAGCTGGCTCAGGGCGATCACCGGCACATTGAGTTCCCGTGCGAGAGCCTTCAAACCACGGGAAATCTCCGACACTTCCTGCTGGCGGTTTTGATCGCGGCCGGGGCGCTCGGGTCCGCTCATGAGCTGGAGATAGTCGACAATGATCATCCCGAGGTTTTGTTCCTGGGAGGCGAGGCGCCGGGCCCGGGCGCGCACCTGCATCAAGGAAAGGCTTGGCGAGTCGTCGATGAAGATCGGAAGATTCTGCAGGTCGGAGGCGCGCTCACGCAGCTTCGTAAATTCGCTTTCTTTCAACATGCCGCGGCGCACACGGGAACTGGATATCCGCGCATGGGTGCAAAGAAGCCGCATGTTGAGCTGCTCTTTCCCCATTTCCAGGCTGAAAACGCCGACGCCCACCTTTTCGATTTGAGACACGTTGAGTGCGAGATTCAGCGCGAAGGCTGTCTTGCCGATGGAGGGCCGCGCAGCCAGGATCACCAGGTCGCTGCGGCTGAAGCCGTTGAGATAGCGGTCGAGTTCCACAAAACCGGAGCTGATCCCCGGAATTTCGCCCTTGTTGGCGTGGAGTTCTCCGATTTCCTCCACGGCGCTGGCCATGAGCTGGCCGATGTGGACAAAACTTGCCGACCGGCTTTGCTGGCCCACGTCATAGATGAGCTGCTCCGCCGTATCCAGGGTGGATTCAATGTCCGAGGCTTCCTCCGCGCAATTGCGCAGCACATGCTCGCAAGCCCGCATGAGGCGGCGATAGGTCGCCTTGTTGGACACCATGCGGGCGTGGTCCGGCGCGGCACCGGTGGCGAGGACGTTTTGCTCGAGCATGGCAAGCCCGGCCACTCCCCCGGCATCGTCGATGGATTCGCGGCGGCGGAGTTCGTCCGCCAGCATGGTCAAATCGACGGTTTGATGCTGATTATAGAGATCGACAATTGCCTGAAACGCTGCCTGGTGTCCGGTGGAATAGAAATCCACCGCTTTCACGATTTCGATCACCTCGGGAATGCAGGCGTTGTCGAGGAGCATGGCGCCGAGCACCTGGCGCTCTGCGTCCAAATCGTGGGGCTGGCGCATGACAACGCCCTGGGAAGAGTCTTTCGTCTGCGCGTTGCCGTTTGTTCGAGCCATGAGGTCGACCTGCCATCGAGAGCGGGAATCAGAAGGGAAGGGATCGAAAGCGTGGCGTGGCGAAGTGGTGCTGTCAAGTCGAGCACTTCCTCCAGAACAAGCCGAATTACGGACGCTCGCCATTCAACTCACCGGCGGGGGAAGGAACTTCAGGAGACGCAGCCCATCACTGACTTGAGCCCGTAAAAAAAAGCAGGGAGGGCGAAATTACTGTCGCCACCCAGAAGCGCGAGGCGGGCCACTCCCTCTCCTCCTCCGGAGCGAAGCCAGTTCGACCGGCGCCATCGGATCGATCCCGCTGGGAAAAGAGCCTTCTGCAATGTCCCCAAGTGGCACTTTCGCGGCGAGCCGTTTTGTCCCCGGCGGGGAAATCCCCGGGCGGGAAACCGGTGGTCCCCCCGGACCGGGCTCAGTCCTGGGGGCTTCGGGAGATGGCCAACCTCGATCTTGTAAGACTGGGAAACTTGGATTTACCGTGCGGCCAGCGGCTTGTTGTCTAGGTATTTTCTTGTCACGGAACATCCCTTGCATATGAGGGGCATATCATACCTAGGGAAAACCGCCATGCCCTCTAAAGCTTTCACCTTGATCGAGCTACTGATTGTCGTCGCCATCATCGCCGTGCTGGCGGCGATTGCCGTTCCGAATTTTCTCGAGGCCCAGACGCGCTCGAAAGTTTCCGCGGCACAGAGCGACATGAGAACGATCAGCGTCGGAATCGAGGCCTATGCGGTCGACACAAATAATTACCCACCGGAGATGGGACCCGTGCAGGGACCGGCAGGCTCTTATATCGCCCCGCCGGTGCTCAATGGATACGGAGACATCCGGCTGTTCGAATGGAAAACGACGCCGCTCCAGCTCTCCACGCCTATTGCCTATCTTGGATCTCACCCTGACGATCCGTTCAAAGCGGGAGCTTCCAGCACTATCCCCCCGACGGCGGGAAGGTCTTTCCAGTCCGGGAATTCATTGGATGATGGGTATATTTATCTAGACATCGCAAGCTGGGTAGAATTTGAAAACCCAATGTTCGAACCTGAGTGGGCCTTTTCTGCCTTTGGCCGGTGGGGACTGGTGAGCCTCGGGCCGGATCAGTTATATAATGTTCCGACTCCCACGGCTGATGGTTCGCGGCCTTGGGTTTACGATCCAACAAATGGAACGCTGTCCAGCGGCTTGATTGTGCGGACGCAGAACCTGACGGATGTGCGTTAATTGAAGGACCCCAATCTATACGGAGGAATTTTCAAATGAACGACCAGTTGATCAATCTGCCGGAGTTGACATATGTGCAATATGAGGTCATCCACAATGTAATGTCCTTCGCCATTGCATCCATGTTTGCCGGAGCGCTGTTCTTCTTCTTCGCCCGGACAAACGTTGCTCCGAAATATCGCCCGGCCATGCTGATAACGGCTCTTGTGCCGGCCATCGCCTGCTATCATTACTTCCGCATCTACGACAGTTTCGGCGCCTCTTACACGTTGTCAGACGGCTCTTACATTCCAAGCGGCATTCCGTTTAATGACGCTTATCGCTATATGGACTGGTTGCTGACGGTGCCTTTGCTCGTCATCGAACTCGTCGCCGTCCTTGGGCTGGCCACCGCAGTGACACGCCGTCTTTCCACCAAACTCGCTGTTGCTGCGGCACTTATGATTGCTCTAGGTTATCCGGGTGAAATTTCCAGCACCTTGGGCACGCAATGGCTGTTTTGGATTCTGTCCATGATTCCCTTCCTGTATATCTTGTTTGTCCTCTTTACGGAGTTCAGCAAACACTATCAGGATCAGCCTGATGAAGTACGGCCTCTTGTGAGTAAGGCGCGTTTGGTCATCCTGATCACTTGGAGCTTTTATCCACTGGCCTATCTCGCCCCTATGTTTATGGAAGGCAACCCAGCGGCGGGCGAAACGGCTCTGCAGATTGGATATACGATCGCGGATATCACGGCCAAGGTTGGCTTTGGCATCTTCATTTACTTTGTGGCCGTTGCCAAGACGCGGGCCGACGGGTGGACGCCGGAAGGAACGCGCGGACTCGCGAGTCAAAGCCAGCCCGCGTCCGCCTAAGTCAACAAAGCGGATCATGGAAGAGAAGCTGGGTGGACCAAGTCGGTCCACCCGCTTTTTTTGTGGATACGAGTTTGCGGCGGCTATCAGCTGCCAGGTATTACGACATGGCGGCTTTTCCCCAGGTTTTTCCACAGCCGCCTGGGGAAAACGTGTGTGGAACTTGTCAA
>CAYFUR010000131.1:0-9317 GCA_964346275.1 uncultured Candidatus Sumerlaeota bacterium | reverse complement strand
GCTCAGCCGAGCTTGACCCGCCCGGAGGTGAGGAAGCCCGACGCCATGCCGAGCACAAAGCCCACGCCGTGGGCCACGTTGGCGATGTTGCCAATGATCTGGAACACGCCCAGGAAAAACCACGCCACCATCATGATGACGATAAACTGGGGCAGGCCGTATTGAACCCGCGGATCGAATTTCGACCGGAACCAGACAAACCCGAATAATCCATACACCACGCCGGACATGCCGCCGAAGTTCGGGCCGGAGATGATATACTGGCCCAGGTTGGACGGAATCGCAAAGATCAGCACCAGCGCGGCAAAAAACGCCGTGCCGTGGACCTGCTCGACCAGCGCCCCGAGGTCGCGCAGCCACATCATGTTGAAGAAAATATGAAGAAGAGTGAAGTGAAGAAAGATCGGCGTGATGACCCGCCAGACCTGGCCGGAGAAGACCTCGGGGAGAAAGCCGGCCTGGGGGCCCGGGGCCGAGATAAAGAGCCGATTCTGGATCGGGAATTCGGCAAATATCATCACCAGAAACACACCGATGCTGATGACAAGCAGGCCCGTGGTGATAAAGGCGCCGCTTTCCTCGCCATCGCCGCCTCCCTTGCCCCATCGCGTGCGCATATCCACGACTTCCGAGCGGGATTTTTTTTCCTTGCGGCGAGCCTCATTCCATTTGCGGCGGCCCTCCTCCGCCCCCTGGCGATAGCGCGCCTCGCCGGGACGGCTGAGAAAGGCTTTCAGCTCGTCCTGCGCCTCTTCCAGCCGGTCTTCGTCGTGAATCCAGACGGCAAAGCGCCCGCCTTCCTCTTCGACTTCGTTTTCGAAGCCTTCGTTATAGAGATAATCACTGAAGGTGGCTGCCTGGTTCTTGTCGTCGATATGGCCGATTTGTCGCATAGGGTTGCCGGAATACCTGGTGTTTTTGGGATCAGGGCGCGGGGGGCGCGGCGGGCAGGCCCTTGAGTCCGGGGAGTAGCTCGCCCATGCCGTCCGCGATGAATTGGACAGCAATCGCTACAAGAATCAGGCCCATAATGCGAGTGAAGATATTGATGCCCGTGCGGCCGAGCAGGCGCTGGACCCGGCCTGCCACGCGAAAGATAAACAGGCCCCGCACCCAGGGGATTCAGGATCGCCAACAGGCTGGTCAGGCTGTAGATCCCGAATTTCCAGTCCATGACCGGTCCGGTGAAGAGCCTCAGGAATAGTTTTTCTGTATATACGCCTTGAACAGTTCGTAATCGGCAGGCATTTCGTCGTAATCTTCTTCCAGCCCTTCCAGCTCGGCCAGGGAGGGAGGGACTTCCGGCGAAATATCGAGCACGCGCTCGACCTCTTCCGGGAACTTGGCGGGGTGCGCCGTCTCCACGATCACCGCCGGCGAATCGCCCAGCGGCTCTTTCTCAATATAGTCAAGAAAGCCCTGCCAGCCGACAGCGCCGTGGGGTTCGAGAAGCAGGCCGTGCTTCTGCCATGCGTGGCGGATGGCTTCCCTCGTTTGATTGTCGGAAACCGAGGAGGAAAAGAGATCACGCCGCATGGCTTCGAAGTCCGGGTGACGATAGACAACGCCTGTTTCGTCGATGTGCCCGCCATAGAGCGCCGCCAGCCGCGCCAGGTTGCTCGGATGGCCGACGTTCATCGCGTTGGACAGGCAGGCGATGGAGGGCTCGATCTTGGAATAGTTCATCGTGTTCAGATACTTGGGGAACTCATCGTTTTCATTCACGGGAACAACAAGGCGTTTCATCGGCATGCCCATTTCCCGGGCAAAGACGGCGCCCATCATGTTGCCGAAATTGCCCGATGGCGTCACGATGACCATCGGCTCTTCATCGCGCGTCAGCCGCGACCACGCATAGACGTAATATACCGATTGGGGCAGCAGTCGGCCGATGTTGATAGAGTTGGCCGAGGAAAGGGGCATCCCCTGCAAGTCTTCGTCGGCGAAGGCCTGCTTCACCATGCGCTGGCAATCGTCGAACTTGCCGTCGATAGCGATGGTGCGGATATTGTCGCGCAGGGTGGTCATCTGCTTGCGCTGGCGGTTGCTCACTTCGTCGATAGGAAACAACACGCAAACCTGAATGTTCTCGATGCCGTGAAAGGCGCTGGCCACCGCTGATCCCGTGTCACCGCTGGTTGCGGTCAGGATCGTCAGTTCACGCCCCTCTTCCTGGATAAAGTGCCCGATGAGCTGTGCCATCATGCGCGCGGCAAAATCCTTGAAGGAAGCCGTCGGCCCGCGGTCGAGCCGCATCACATGAACGCGGTCGTACACATGTTCCAGGGGCACCTCGTAATCGTAGGCCCCGCGGCAGATTTCGTGCAGCAGTTCGCGATCAATCGTGCCTTCCGCGTATTTCCAAAGCACCTCCAGAGCAATTTCCGGATAATCCATCTGGCGGAATTGCTGAAACATCTCCGGATCGATTCGGGGAAACCGGCGGGGCATATACAGCCCCCGGTCCGGCGCCTGGCCCTGGAGCAGGGCGCCTTTTAAATCCACCTCCGGCGCGGCGGAATTGGTGCTGTATAAGTGCAGTTTACTCGCGGTGGCTTCCAAGGTATCCCTCATTGTGTGGTATGTCCTCAAGAGTGCTGAGGTCGTCGTTGTTGCGGAGCTGATCCCAGAAGGTCTCCACGTTTTCCCAGTATTTCTTGTCCCACGGATGGGAAAGCGCCTCAAGCGCCGTCACGCGCAAGTGTTTCCGATCGGAGACCTGATCCTTCAACGCTTTCACACGCGCCGCCCGCACAAAGGCCAGCACGCGAAACTTCATGTCATTCAAGTCGCGAAAAGTCTCGGAATGAAACATGGCTTCGAGCCGTCCGATCCAATCCTGGTCCGCTTCGTTGATTTTTTCGACGATGGCGTCGAGGTTCCAGGCGGTGGACACCTCCACAATATAAGCATGGCGGCCCAGGATATCCAGCGCCACGAAATCGGGACATGTCGGCTCGTAACCATCACCTCCTTTGATGGCGTACTGGGGGCTGAGAAACACGTGGGGATCACGCGTCAGGAAAGACATCACCGCTTCTTCATATCGATGCATCATGGTCTTTCTCCGCCGGGTAAATGGCCTTCACTTCTTGCCGAAGAACAGCCTGATAAACTCGTCGCCGGTGACTTCGCCGAAGGAACCTTTGCTGCAACTCGCTTCGTCATACTGCTCCACGTCGTCCGGCTGCTCGCGAGGATCCCAAATGGCGAAGGGAATCGGATCACGGGTATGAATCCTCTTCTCCACCGGCGTGGGATGATCTGGCAACACTGCCATGACGGTTTCGATCCCGCGTTTTTCCAGCCCCTCTATGACGCGGCTGATGCAGCGCCGGTCGAGATCCTCAATGGTCTGCTTTTTCAGCTCCAGATTCCCTTCGTGGCCCGCCTCATCGGGAGCTTCCACGTGAAGGTAGCAGAAATCCGACCATTCCAGAACATCCAGGCAGGCGTCCGCCTTGCCTTCAAAATTCGTGTCCCAAAGGCCCGTGGCGCCTTCCACGTTGATGACCTCCAGGCCGGCGTAGACTCCGAGGCCCTTGATCAGGTCCACGGCGGAAATGACGCCGCCTTTGACGCCGAAACGCTCCTCATAAGTCCACATCTTCGGGCGCACACCCGGCGACCAGAGCCAGATGGAGTTGCCGGGGTCCTTACCCTCCTCGATACGCTTTTTATTCACGGGATGATCCCGGAGGATTTCCCGGGATTTGCGGATCATATCGTTCAAAACGCGGGCGGATTCCGCGGCCTCCGGCTCCTTCGGCTGGATCATCAGGTTTTCCACATTTTCATTCGGATGATCGTGGGGCGGCGCGCATTCCAGCGCCGGATTGAGCCCCACGGCCGTGAACAGGTGGCGGTAGCTGACACCTGTGTAGAAGTGGAACTGGTCTGTTCCGAGCTCATCTTCCAGCGTTTTCAGGAGCTGATTGGATTCTTCAGAAGAAATGTGGCCCGCGGAGTGATTTCTGATGCGGCCCTCGCCGTCCAGGCAGATCAGGTTGCAGCGCATCGCCATCATGCCGTCGGTGATATCCACCCCCATGCTGGCGGCCTCCAGGACGCCGCGGCCCTGGAACACCTCGTGGGGATCGTAACCCATGACCGACAGGTTGGCTACGGCGCTGCCCGTGGGCATGTCCGGCTGCAGCGTGCGAAAAAGACCCGTGCGCCCGTTGCGGGCGATGCGATCCATGTTGGGCTTTTCCGCCACCTGGAGAACGGTCTTTCCGCCGAGTCGATCCACCGGGTGATCCGCCATCCCATCACCGAGAAAAATGACATACTTCATCGAAGTTTGCTGGCTCCTGTTTCGAATTTCGGCAACTGTTTTTTTTCGCCCCAAAGCGAAAAGCTAAATGTGGCCCAAAACAGGCCACGGAATAAAGGGGAACCTGCGACCTTTTTTCACGGTGGCATTTGTTTGAAACGCCCCTCTCCAGGTTGACACCTTGGCTTGGATGGTCCGCTATTATCTGCTGGAGACACACGAATACAGGAGTCATCCATGCGCGGAATCAAAGGAGGCTGGAGAGAATGGGGAGTTCTTCTTCTTGCAGCCGGACTGACAGTTTCCACCCCCCCTTTCATCAACGCGGCGGAAGATAGCACGCAACCCCGGGCCTCGATCACCTCCCAATGGGATCCGGGATGGAACGCGCGCCTCGACCAGGCCGCTGAAACCGCGATCAAAGGGAAGGCTGCTAAGGCCCATGGAACCAGTGCTTTAACCCTGGTCTATTCCTCCGCTTCCAAGCTGGCGAAAAGCCCGGCCGCTTCCGTTCCGAAGCTGGCGGAATACGGCGAGGCCGTCCTTCTGCGGACAGATCAGGCCAGCCGGAAACAACTCGATTCCGCCGAGATTTCCTACAAGGTTTTTCCAACCCCGAGGCGCGTCGGCCACGAGCTGCTGGCCTTCAATTCCGCCAGCCAGACGGTTTCCTTTCCCAAGGCTCTTCCGGAATCCGCCGAGGCCCACGACGGCCATAAGATTCACTGGATTCAGTTCCAGGGCCCCGTACATTCCGATTGGCTGGACAATCTGAAAGAACAGGGAGTTAAGCCTCTCACGCCCTATCCCGACTTCTGCTACCTGGTCTGGG
This sequence comes from uncultured Candidatus Sumerlaeota bacterium, assembly GCA_964346275.1. Classification (GTDB taxonomy): domain Bacteria; phylum Sumerlaeota; class Sumerlaeia; order SLMS01; family SLMS01; genus CAYFUR01. The sequence continues at coordinate 4,209 of CAYFUR010000131.1, read as the reverse complement.
CGTCGGACCAGGAGATCGCCTCGCTCCAGAAATCGTCCGAAATCGTCTGGACCGGCGAGTTCGCGCCGGGCTTCAAGCTCTCCCGTGAGATCGCGGCGCCGTATTTTCTTAAGGATCGGGCCAGCTTTCCGAAAACGCCTGTGGAGCTTTATATCTGCGCTGTCACCTCCGGCAAGGCCAACGAATCCGTGTTCAAGGCCCTTTCCGCCGCCGGGGCGAAAATCGATCTGCGCAGCGAGCTGGATTTCTACGAGGCCGCCCGGGTCACCGTTGCTGCCTCGAAAGTTCCCGAGATCGCCGCCATGGCGGGGGTGCTTTCCATCGAGCCCTATTTCCATCCCGAGCCGGAGGACGAACGCTCCGCCCAGATCGCTGCGGGAAATTACAATGGTTCGAATGTACCGGTAACCGGCTACAACGCGTGGCTTTCGGGGCTCCAAGCCACCGGCGACGGCGTTACCGTGGGTATTGTGGATAACGGGATCGAGGATACCCACGGTGATATACAAGGACGTGTGGTTTCAATCGATTACGGCACCGGCAGCGCAGGCGAGGGCCACGGCCATCATGTTGGCAGCATCGTGGCGGGCAACGCCGCGATCGGAACGACCGATGGAGATGGCTTCCTCTATGGACAGGGCATGGCGCCGGATGCGAACCTGATTGACCAGCCTTATCTGAAATCAGGCTCCAGCGCCACCTACGAAGAACTGGTTCGCGACACCGTGACGACCCAGGGGCCAAACGGCGCCACCGGGTATATACAGAACAACTCGTGGGGCGGCGGTGCGGACAATCCGCCGGGATCAAACACAACTTACCAGTCTGTGGAGCGGGCCTATGATCTCTTTGTCCGCGACGCGGACGATCAAACCGCCGGCAATCAACCGCTCATGATCTGTTTTTCCGCTGGCAACAGCGGCGACGACAAGGGGTGTCCCGCGCCAGCGGAAACACTGACACGGCCGAAAGCCGCCAAGAACGTGTTTGTCACCGGGGCGACGAACAATCTCCGCTCTGGCAGCACTTACTCAAACAATATCGAAGATCTCGCGGTTTTCAGCAGCCGCGGGCCTGCATCCGATGGACGGATCAAGCCCGACGTCTGTATGCCCGGCACGTATATCTCCGGGGCGCGGACAGACGGCTATACAGGCTGGAGCGCCATTGACACGGACTACGTCTTCGTCGGCGGCACGTCTCAGGCCAGCCCTCATTCGGCGGGCGCGGCCGCCCTTCTCGCCGAATGGTGGAAGGACAACAACGGGGGCACACTGCCCAGCCCGGCGATGCTCAAAGCCCTGCTGATTCAGTCCGCCTCTGACATGAGCAGTTCCGGCGACTCCATCGGCGGATGCACCATCAGCAGCTTTGAAGACACAATGGCTCCGATTCCCAACATCCACGAAGGGTGGGGCCGCGCCAAGATCGACGATGTTCTCGAATCACCCACTCCAATGGAGTTCGTGGATCAAACGACGCTCTTCACGTCCAGCGGCGACACCTTCTCCGTCGTGCGTTCAATCGCCGATACAGCCAATCCCGTCAAAATCACTCTGGCCTGGACGGACGCGCCGGGAGCCATCGGCGCCAATCCTGCCCTGGTGAACGACCTGGATCTGGAGATCCGCCTTAATGGAAATACCTACTACGGCAACGTCCTTTCCAGCGGACAAAGTTTGCCCGGAGGATCGCGCGACAGCATCAATATCGTCGAGCGCGTTATTCTTCCCGCCGGCGAATCGGGCCGTGCGGAAATCACGGTCCGCGCCGCGAATCTGGCCGGCGATGGCGTTCCCGGAAACGGCACGGCGATCGACCAGGATTTCGCCCTGGTCCTTCAAAACGTCGAAGAACTCGGACCCGCCGGATCCGTCGGCCTGCCCGCCTTCATTTCCTGCTCCGGCCCGTTGGAAGTCCAATTAGCAGATAGCGATCTCAGCGGACAGGGGACAGCCTCTGTAACCGTCACAACCAGTGGCGGCGACACCGAAACCGCCACACTCTCGGAACAGGATGCACCCAGCGGGATTTTTGAGGGGACGATCGACGTAGCAACGGGCACCCCCGCGGCGGACAACCAGACCCTGGAAGTTGCTGATGGAGAAACCGTAACCGTCACCTATCAGGACGCGGACGATGGAACCGGAAATCCCGCCACTGCGGAGGAAGAAATCACGGTGGATTGCGCCGTGCCGCAAATCATTAATCCCACCATCAACGGCATCGGCGCGGTCAGCGCGACGCTCACTTTCAGCACAAACGAGCCCTCCAGGGTATTGATCGAGTATGGCACAAGCTGCGGCTCGCCGTCGGAGTCGATCCAGCTTCCGCTGGACACTCAATTCTCCCGCGAACTCACGAACCTGGAACCAGGCACGGGGTATTTCCTGCGCATCACGGCCACGGACCAGGCCGACAATGTGGCTACCGATGATAATGGCGGATCGTGCTATACCTTCACAACGGATGAACAGAAGGCATACTTCACTGAAACCTTTACCCAGGGCGACAACGATCTGGCTGGCCTATCCCTGCTTCTGACTCCCGATGCATCGCTGTCAGAATACAACGCCTGTCTAGACGCCATCACAGAGCTTCCGACGGATCCCAGCAGCGGGGAGGACCTCGGACTGGGCGATGACGCGTTTGCCGAGTTCCCCATCAGCGGAGAGCAAGTCACTCTCTACGGCCAGAACTACAACAGTATCTACATCAACAGTAATGGCAACATCACCTTCGATAATGGCGATACGGAATTCAGTGAATCTCTCAGCGATCATTTCGCTGCCCCGAGGGTTTCGGCCCTGTGGGACGATTACAGCCCGGATCAAAGCGGCAGCGTGTTGGTCGAACAGCTTTCAGACCGGGTCGTGGCGACATGGTTGAATGTGCCGCAATACAACGCGGGCGACGCGAACACTTTCCAGGCTGAATTGTATTTCGACGGGAAAATCAAACTTTCCTGGCTGGACGTCGGGTCTTCCGACGGACTGTCGGGACTCTCCAAGGGCAATGGCCTCCCATTGGATTTCCTCGAGAATGATCTGTCCAACTTCCCCGAGTGTGCATTGGTTGATGGCTGGCCCGTAGGCGATTTCAACGACAGCGGCTGCACCGATGTTCAAGACTTCTTGTTCATGCTGGATCACTGGCAGGAATCGGTCGGCGAGAATTTCATGGACCTGGACGATTTCCTGAACCTACTGGACAACTGGCAGACAGGGCCCGGCTGCTAGACACAACCGAGGCGATGCATTGGTGAACAGGCGGCTCTTCCCGACACGGAGGAGCCGCCTTTCCTTTGCGTAAAGCCGCCCCCTTCGGAGATTTCCATTGGCGTATCACCCCCTTTGCGTTGCCATTTCTCTCGGCAAAACACTGGCCAGCCAAGGGATGCATTGGAACGCCAATGGGTAGCGCGGAAACTCGGAAAGCGAGCGTGGAATTTCGGCCGGAGGGCGAAGGGGCCCGCCGAATGCTCCTTCGCGGACAGTTGAGTTCCGCCACGGCGGCTCCGGTATGGAAGGATGTGGATCAGTTTCTGGAAGTGGAAAAGCCGCAAAATATCGTGGTCGATGCTTCAGGCCTCGAATACGTCGATACAACCGGTATCGGCCTGCTGATCGATATCGAGCGCCAAATGATTTCCCGGGATGGACAGTTTTCCATCGAAGGACTGGCAGAGGAGTTCCGGCATTTTCTCGACCTCTTTGACCGCGAATACTATCTCCATCCCGTCATCGAGAAAGACGAGCGGACTCACATCGCCGAAGATGTTGGCAAGGCGACGGCCAGCGTTATTCAGGATCTGAAAACCCAGGTGGCCTTTATCGGCGAAACCTGCCTGGCCTTGGTCTTTCTTGCTGGCCACCCGCGCAAGATGCGCTGGAATGATTGCCTGCGGGTGGCAGAGACGGCTGGCGTCAATGCGTTGCCGATCGTCGCCCTCATCGGCTTTTTGATGGGCCTGATCATGGCCTTTCAAGCGGCGATTCCCATGCGCCAGTTCGGAGCGGACATTTTTGTCGCCAACCTGGTGACCCTGGCCATGGTGCGCGAGCTGGGCCCGCTGATGACGGCGATCGTGCTCGCCGGGCGTTCCAGTTCCGCCTTCGCCGCTGAAATCGGCACCATGAAAGTGAATGAAGAGATCAGCGCGCTGAAGACCATGGGACTGCGGCCGGTGCATTTCTTGGTCGCTCCCCG
>CAYFUR010000130.1:0-9615 GCA_964346275.1 uncultured Candidatus Sumerlaeota bacterium | reverse complement strand
GTATAGACGGCTGCCGAGGTGATTTGTGGAAGGCTTTCCGTTCCCTCCATCTCTTCGATCCGCTGGCTGTTGTCCGTTTGGATTTTCCATAGGATCGGGCGCTCACCGGCGTCGATCCACATGTCGTAAGGTTTCTCGCCGCGATAGACCCGCAAGTGATGCAGGTCATATCCGTTCTCCGATTCCCGGCCCACGTATTCCAGGGCTTCCGTGAAGTTCATCACGTCCTGGGGTTTTTCCGGCGTCAGGAGAGCCACGATGTCGGGAACTGCCACGGTGGGCATGCGGCCGAAGTCCGCATAAAGGCCGCGAAAATTGGGCGATGCCGGTTGCTCCGTATAGACATTCGCGGCCGGATTGTAAAGATAGAGGGTCTGGCCATCGCTGATGACTTCCGTGACGGCGTCGTCGGCGGCGCGTGCCACGAGCCGGTTGGGATCCTCGGTCATCAGCCGGACGCGGCTCACATGGCGCTCGTTCTGGCTTTTCTTCTCAGCGGTGTCCGTTTGAGTGACCGTGACGGCGAGGCTCTTGAGCCCGCTGTAAAATTCCGTCATATCCAGGTAGATGCGCGCAGCGGTTTCGTTTTGCAGCGTTGGCGTGGTCTGCTGGGCTGTTGCGGGGCTCACGATAAAAAGGCAAAAGAGCGCCGCTAACCCCACTATTCCCAGTCGTTTCGCATGTGTCATTTTCCGGGGCCTCCTGATCATGGCTATTTGGCTTTATAAGAAGGCAAGGAACCCGCCGGGACACCTTTTACAGGTGTATCACCGCAGACCAGGCTTCGGAATTTCGAAAGACAGTCATCGTGATGGGACGGCCGGGGCCCGCCGCCGCGAGGCGAATCTCCCCTTCTCCCACTTTCTCCAGGTGCTCCCACCGTTCCGGTTCCACCACCATGGAAAGCATGACCTGAATCGATTTCCAGGTCAGCACGGGATGGTTTTTGCCGAGGGGGCGGATGCCTTGGTTCTCCAGGCGCACCATGGGGGGGCGCCCCACGGTGAGATGAATTTTCAGAGCCCCACCAAGCTCGTGGGCCTCATCGATCAAATCCCAGACTTTTGGTGGCATCTCCGCGGCCATGGACGTCAGTCAATCCGGCCGGAATCCGAGGGGACACCGGCGGCGATCGCGTTCATCCGCTCCCGGGCGCGCTGGAGTGTTGGGTCCAGCTCGATGGCGCGCTGGTAGCTCATCCTTGCCAGCTCTTCCTCGCCGATGCGCTCGTAGAGCTGGCCCAGGTTCGAGTGGATTTCCGCATCGCTGATCGCCAGCTTCGCCGCCCGCTCCAGGTATTCCCGCGCCTTTTCGTATTCGCCTTTCTTGAAATGCACCCAGCCCAGCGAGTCCAGGATATACGAGGCGTTGGGGTTCGTTTCGTGAGCCTGCCGGACCAGCTTTTCCGCCTCGTCCAGACGCATGTCTTTCTGCGCGAAAAGATAGCCGAGGTTGTTGGAGGCCAGCTCGTAATAGGAGTCCTGCTCCTGGCGGCCCGATTCGATGAGCTGGCGATAGTACTTTTCCGCCGTTTCGAGATCGCTCATCTCCGAGGATGCCATGGCATACTGGAACTTGACTTCCTTATGATCCGGGTGATCTTTCAGCAACTGGCGCAGAACGCCGGCCGCGCGGTTGGCATTTCCCTGCTCCATGAATATGCGTGCGCGCACAAGCTGGGCTTCCAGCGGCCGGTCGATCCCGAAATCCCGCACGACGTTGTTCAGGGCCTTTCGAGCCTCCTGTTCCTTGCCTTGCTTCACGAGCGAGCGGATCCACTGCTCGCGCATCTGGAGGTCTTCCGGGTTGTCGCCGGCCAGGTCTTCCAGGATGTCCTCCGCTTCCCCGAAACGCCGCATGTCCATGAGAAGCAGCGCGCGGAACTGGTCCATCTTCTCGATGATATCCGGCTGGCCCTGGAGATACTGGTCCGCTTTCCTGACGGTTTCCAGCGCCATCTCCGGCTGACCCAGTTTCAGGTAGGTCTGGGCCAGGGTTCGGCGCGCCTGGAGGTTTTCCGGGGCCACGCGGAGGGCCCGTTCCAGCGCCCGCCGCGACCGCTCGAACTGGCCGAACTGCTGCGCCAGGTAACCATATTCCACATGAAAGCGCGGGTAATCGCCGAGGCGGTCCTTCGCCTCCTGTTCCAACTGGTCCAGGGCCCGGCTGTTCCCTTGTTCCATGTAGATCCGAGCAAGCTGGATCCACGCGTTGATGTTCGAATATTCCGCCGCGATGACCTGCTGATAAACTTCCGCGGCTTCCCGGGGCTTGTTCTGCCGCAAGTAAAGATCGGCGAGTTGCTGCAGCAACTTGCCGTTTGCGGGATGTTCTTCCATGGCATCCCGCAGCACTTTTTCCGCCTTTTCCAGGTTGCCGAGCTGCTGCTCGATGGACGCCAGCGTCTGCACCACGGCCAGGTCGTCTGGCGCCAGGAGCATGGCCTTCTCCAGAAGCGGGCGGGCTTCCTCCAGGTCGCCTTGGAGCAGATAGGCCTCGCCGATCATCAGATAGGTGTCCGGGTCCGCCGGGTTCGCATCCAGGGCCCTCTGGAAATACGGGCCGGCCTTGGAAAAATCACCCTCCTGGGAATAATAAACCGCCAGATCGAGGAGCGAATTGAGGTGGCGGGGATCAATGTCCAGCATTTCCTCGCGCAAATCCCGCAGCGCCTCCCAGTCCTGGTTCCGGCGCAGGTATTCCGCGTAAAGTTCGTAAACCTTCAGATCGTTCTTTGATTCCTCGATGAGCCGCTCATAGGCGCCGCGGACGGCTTCCGTGCTTTCCTGGCGCTCGAGCATGCGCTCCCACGCCTGGCGGATCGCGTCCTGCTCGGGATTCATGAGCATGGCGCTTTCGTAGAGGACAATGGCATTGTCCAGCCGACCGGCCGCCACCAGCCGCCGCGCGATTTCCAGCATCTGCTGCACGAGGCCCGGGCGATAGCGGATCAGCCGCTCGAACAATTCCGCCGAGCGCTGCATCTCCCCGGTCAGCGCCGACGCCTCCGCGTCCCACAGCATGGCGTTTGGTTCCTCGTCGTTGATGCGCAGGATGCGCCGCGAGAGTTCCTTGGTCTTTTCCAGGTCGCGGTCCACCTTGTAAGCAATCTGCGTCAGGCTCTGGAGCGCCTGGATCTGCCGCGGCTTGATCTCAACCACCTTCTCGAACCAGTCGCGCGCCTTGCTGAACCGCTGGCGGTTAAACTGGATTTCGCCCATGAGCAGCATGGCGTGCCAGTTCTCCGGCTCCTGCTCCAGCACCTCCTCGACCAGCGATTCCGCCCGGGACACGTCGTTGACCATCATGACCATGCGGGCCAGCCGGAGTTTATAAAACGTGTTGTCCGGATCGTTTTCCAGAGCCTTCTCGAAAGAGCGCAGCGCATCCGCCGGGTTGCCGGATTCCAGCGCCATGGACGCCGTGGCATAGCTCGCGACGGCCTTCGCATCGTCGCTTTCCGGCGCTTCCGTGTCGTCGTCGCCGGGAAAAACAGACGCGCCCATAATCAGTGAACGCGGCCCCGGGTAGAGATAGCTCTCCTTGGCGGGGTCGATCCGCGGCCGGTCGTCCTGGATGACTTCCGGCTCCTCCATCTCCTCGTATTTTTCTTTCCAGTAATTTTGAAAATAGCGTTCCGCCGGAGCTTCCGTGGCCAGGGAAGAGGCCAGCCAGCCAGCCAGCGAAGCGGCAATCAATCCGTATGAAAAACCTTGAGGCATGAGAATCCTTAACCGGGGTCGGAGTTTTCGAAATGGGCCGAAAGAGAAGGCCAAAAAAGCCCTCGCCACCCTGGCGAGGGCGGACCGGTTTCCAGGTAAGTAAGCGAACTTCCTGCCGACCGGTCAAGGAAGATGACTTTCCGACAAAGTGCCTGGGATTGGCCTTTTCATCCCTCTTTTCCTAATTCTCCTGTCCAGCCACTGGAAGGCGCAAATACAGAAAGAACTCCCGGTTTCCATCGGCGCCGGTCACCGGGGATTCACAATCGCCGAGCACCTCGAAGCCCTCCTCCCGTGCCGCCTTGGCCAGGTCGCGCACCACGTTCCTTTGCAGCCCCGCGTCGCCCACCACGCCGCCGCGCGGCAACCGGTCGCGCCCCACCTCGAACTGCGGCTTGACCAGCAGGATCGCCCGCCCCCCTCGGCACAGCACCCGCCGCAGAACCGGATAAGAGCGGCGCAGAGAGATAAAACTCAGGTCGGCCACCGCCAGGCCGGGCCGCGGGTCGAACTGCTCGGGCTCCAGGCTGTCCAGATGCGTGCGCTCGCGGCTTTTCACCCGCGGGTCCGGCGCCAGCCGGTTGTGCAACTGGCCGCGCCCCACATCGATGGCATACACAAGCCGCGCCCCCCGCTGGAGCAGGCAATCCGTAAAGCCCCCCGTGGACGCGCCGAGATCCAGCGCCACCTCCCCCGCCGGATCATGCCCAAATGCCTCCAGGGCGCCCTCCAGCTTCAGCCCCCCGCGCGAGACGTAGGGGCAGTCGGATCCCTTGACGGAGAGCTTGATGTCCTCGGCCACCAGGCGTCCCGGTTTTTCCAGCCGCTCGTTTTCGCTGTAAACCAGCCCCGCGCGGATCAGGCGCTGCGCCTTCTCCCGCGATTCCGCCAGCCCGCGCTCCACCAGCACCATGTCGAGGCGTTTTTTCATAGGCCGAAGGTGCGCCCATTCTCCGGCCTGCGCAAGCCATGTGTCACAAGCCCGGTTGCCTGATGGGCTCTGACCCCTCGCGCCGGGCGGCATACCACCCCGCCCAGCCCAGCGCCGCCAGCACCACTTCCGCGATCAGGAGCTGGTAAGTCACCGGCGCATCGATGGAAATCGCCACCACCGACGCCAACCGCGCCGCCGCCGTCGTTGTCGACGAAATCGCCACGAAGGCCAGCGCCGGCTCGCGCCAATGCCGCCGGAATGCCCCCGCGCCCACAAACAGCCCGATGCCGAAATACAGCCCGCCATAGATCGTAATAAACTCGGCCCGGCCGGGATCCCCGGCAAAGACGATCCCGATGGAGCCGGCCAGCGATTCGGCCCCGAAAAAGACCGCCAGCGCCAGCCACAAACACATCAGCGCATACAGCCCGCACAGCACGCGGGCGATCAGGGAAGGGGAAATCCATCGGGTCATGGGGCGGCACCTCGCCTCGGAGAAAAAGTGGGGGAGCGCTTTTGCGAATCAGCCGCCGCCGGTGTCCTCGCCCTCGCGGTCAAGCCAGCGCCGAAAACGCGGGTCCGCGTCCTTCATCTCCTCAAAGAGCCACACCATGCGGTCGACAAACCACAGCTTGCAGCCCATGACGAGGATCGTGCCAACCACCGTGGGCCAGACCTCCAGCCGCCAGAGCCCCCACACCAGAAAGGGCAGCCCCGCCGCGGAGAGCCCCGCCAGCAGACTGGGAAAAACGCGGTGGTGGCGCGGCAGATCGAGGCGCCTGCGTTCCAGCCACACGCGCTCGCCCAGCACTCCCTTCGACGCCCAGTTGTCCGTGCTGCGCGGCGGGGGAAAGAGGCGCGGATTCAGCCAGAGCCAGAGCACCACCGCACCCACCGGCGCCAGCGCCCACCAGCCGATCCACGCGCGGCTCCACACCGCCAGCACGAGGGGAATCAGCGACGGAATGCGCGTATAGACGCTCCAGGGATTGGCGTGCCGCGCCCAGACCTCATCGGTCATGCGAAACGCTTTGGCAATGGCGGATTCAATGGGCATGGGGGGCTAATGCTCAGTATTGGTGACTCGCACGGTTTGGCTCATCGTTGAGGACATATAAGAAATTTCATAGTTTCCCACCTCAAAATAATGAGAGGATATTTTTCCTGGCCCGACATTCAATTGCTCTGGTGATCCTATAAAGGATTTCAGTTCCATCTTGATGCTTTCATGAATTCCGTATTCTGCATAAGTCAGATCGATACAATCAAATAAGTAGGTGAAATCCAAGTTGTCGATGCTGACCTCAAGACTTTCTGGGCCTGCTGTGATCCTCTGTGCAGAGAGCCCGTTTCTGAGTTCCGCGATAAATAGAGTTTCACTACGGTGGTCGATCGTCCATCCCATTCGAACCAGCTTTTCGTGTAATGTGTTGACGTATTCGAGGGAGACAAACCTTTGGCCTTCATATTTCGTTTTCGCGTCCTCTTCATTCAAAAAGTAAAAAGGTTCCAAGTCAAGAACCCACTCGGCTGTATTATAAGTAACCTCCCATCCCCCGTAGTCATTCATCAGGCGACTGATGACGACCCACGCGCTTGCCCCTGGGATGTCTGGAAAAATTTTAACAAAAGCTCTATCTGTATTAATCCCAGGAGAAATGTGCTTCCAAAACTGCTTCACATCTTGTTCTGATGCTTTCTTCGCGACTTCTTTCTTCACCTCGATAATGAGAACTGTCTGCGGGCCAAAGGTATGCCGCGATTCATCCCTCTTCTGGAGTTCATATTCAAAAGGGGCGGGAGTGGTTTGAGTTGGATGCGCCTGCTTCGAGCTTTGCCCTTCCGGCTGGCGGCTATCGCATGCGAAAAGTGAGAAAAAGACGGCAGCTACGATATACCATTTCATGGCTGTGCGCTCTTATGAGTAGAATAAAATTTCCCCTTACCTACCTCGGCCTCAAGAACTCCCGGATGCTTTGGAGCTGTTCCGGGAGCTCGGGGTGCCGGGGCTCCCGGCAAACGCCTCCTGCCGGGCGGTTGGTGTTTCCGCGGGGGGCGGGCCGTCGCCGTTGGCGCCCAGCAAATCCGCCAGCAGCCAGCCTCCCAGCCCCAGCAGCACCGCCGCCGCGATGGCGATTCCCGCCCACACCAGCCAGCCAAAGCGATGCGGCTCCCGGGGCACGGGCAGCGGCACCGTCGGCGCGGTCAGGCGGCTTTCCAGGTCGCGTAGCTCCTTCACCACCTCGTCCCAGGTTTCATAGCGGCCATCGGGCTTCTTCGCGGTCAGGCGCTTGAGAATCCGCACCAGCCGCCCATCGCCCAGGCGCTGCCATTCCCCGGGAATCTCCAGGTCGTCGTTCACCTGCTTGAGAATCACGCTGTAGGGTGTGGACCCATCGAAGGGAAACTTGTTGGTCATCGCCGTGAAAAATGTCAGCCCCAGGGCATACATATCGGCGCGGAAATCGACTTTTTCCCCCTTGGCCTGCTCCGGCGCCATATAGCGCGGGGTCCCCACCACGTGGCCCGTCGCGGTCAGGCTCATGTCGTTGTCCAGGCGCTTGGCCATGCCGAAGTCCAGAATTTTCAGGGCTCCGCCGCTGGTAATGATCAGGTTCGACGGCTTGATATCGCGATGAACGATGTGATTGGACGTCGCATAGGCGAGGGCCTCCGCCGCCTGGCGCATGAGCGTCGTCGCCTCCGCCGCTTTCAGGGGGCCCTTGTCCCGGAGTTCCGCTTCGAGGGTCTGCCCCTCCGCCAGTTCCATGGCGATATAGGGCCGACCGGCGTCCTCGGCCATGGCATAGACGGAAACGATGTTGGGGTGTGAGAGGCGCGCCGCCGCCCGGGCCTCCACCTTCAGGCGCTCGAGGCTGTCCTCGTCCTGGAAATACCTTTCGGAAATCATTTTAATGGCCACGGGGCGCTCCAGGTGCGGATCCCAACCGCGATAGACCATTCCCATCCCCCCGCGCCCCAGGGCGGATTCCACCTGGTACGGCCCGAGCATATCCGGCGGGTTGTCCATGGTCGGCTGGGCGGGAGGCCGCCCCGCGCGGGGCACCGCCGACCTGGGCTCCATGGGGGCCGTTTCGTTTTCACTGCCGCCGGGTTCGTAGCCGCTGCTGTCCGACAATTGCATTCGTGATTTTCTCCGAGGGATCTCGCAAACCCAACGTCGTGATTCCCATGTGCCAGTGCAAGCCGCTTCATGGAACAGAATTGAATTGTCTTATGATGCGGTTGCTCACCCGTTGCCGGGCCACCGAGGGGAAAAACCAGCCGGCCCGCGGCGAAAAGACCGAGCCCGAGGGCTCTGGCGCGATGCGGAATGAAAGAAGCTGAAGATGGCACGCCCGACAGGATTCGAACCTGTGACCTTTGGTTCCGGAGACCAACGCTCTATCCAGCTGAGCTACGGGCGCACCGAAGGGGCCGCGAGGAAACGCCAACGGGCCCGTTTCCGTCAAGCTCAGAGTTCCGGCGGCAAGGCTGGTTTTCAGGGAGCATCAGCGTCGCCCTGGGCCTCGGTCGATTCCGGAAGCGGCATCATGGGATCAAAATCTTCTGGCATCCGCCAGAGGCTCCGTTCGTCCTCGGGCCAGGGAAGAACCGAAATCCGCAGCGTTTCTACTCTGATGATCGAACCATTCTTGTAATCAACCCGCACGACTTGGCCTGGAACGGAACCTCCGTTCTCCACCTGGCTCCAGTTCTCATAACTTGCTTCCTTGACGAGTTCTCCATTCAAGAAGGAGGAGACGGTATTGAGGTTCCAACCGGCCTCCTTCGAAAGCTGGCCAGTAACTTTCACGTCTCCCTTGCTCGCTTCGAATTTTATGACACGATCCTCCTCAATGAATTCGTAGGACAAATCCATCCCCTGGTAATCCTGAGGGTCCCATTGCCCGAGCATGGTCAGAATATCTTCCAGGTGATGATCGTAATCGCTTTTGATCCCCTCGCTTTGATACCCGCTCGAATATTCCGTCCACCATTTCTTTTCATCTTTAACAATGACGAGCTGTCCCGCGTTATATTGGTGGTAATACTGCATAATTGCCTCGTCGGATTGAATCTGGTCCAATTCATAAACGTCTTCCCAATCCAGGTTATTAACCTCCTCGACACGAATTTTCCGATTCTGGCGGTCGAGATGGATTGTTTCGATTCCATCGAATTGCGCATTAAAGCAGATATACGGCGCGATTTCATCGAATCTCTCCAGGCGCTCTTTCTCAATTTTCGCCTTTTGCTGGATCTGATGAAAAATCCGGTCGACTGATTGCTCGGGAATCCTGTCCTTCAAATCTTCTTTTTTCATACCATCCTTGTAAATAAAACTCGACTGAATTCGACGCTGTTCCATTTCCTTTACATGGTCAGAATCGGTTTCGACAGACTTCTGGATTGATATACAGAGCTTGCCTGGAAGCTCCACTCTCTCACCGAGGCGCTCTTTAACGTCCTGCGCATTCGCAAGGACTGCGGTTAATAATGCTACGATGAGGAAAAGAAGTTTTTTCATTTTTTATGGTCCCTTCGATGCATGATACTATCCATTCAAGTTTTTTGCGAATATCAAGCTCTCGCTCGCCGTTCCAGCCGCCGTTTCCAGTCCGGGTCCAGCGCGTCCATGGCGAGCAACTCCCGCAGCTCCTTCTCCGTCGCCGCGCCGCCATCGAACACCTCCCACGCACGCACCAGATTCCAATGCGGATAGGGCCGCTCTTCGCGCTCCAGCGCCATGCCCGCCGCTGCTTCCCCTTCCTCCAGCACCCGCAGATAGAATCCCGTGCGCCGCGCCTTCTTGATGCGCAGGTGAAAGCTGTTGTCCTCCCAGTATTGCGCCAGCGTCTTGCACGGCCCCCGCGGCCCTGTCACCTCGAGCCGCGCCGACCCCAGCCGGTACACATCCGCCAGGCAGACCTCTTCGTCCTTGAGCCCCTCCAGGGC